>CAYTFM010000537.1:0-3314 GCA_964436735.1 uncultured Victivallales bacterium
GCCGAACGCTCCGAGCTACATCGAGGGGATCGCCAATTTGCGCGGGAATATCCTGCCGATCGTGAACCTTCGCAACCGACTCGTGATGAGCGAAAAGCTGATCGACGAGTCGTCGAGGATCATCGTGATCAACGCCGGCGGCTACATGATCGGCGGCATCGTCGACTCGGTGTCGGAGGTCATCCACATCGAGACGAAGATCATCGATCCGCCGCCGGAGGTCATGGGATCGATCGACGGGCAGAACCTGCTCGGCGTGGCAAAGATCAACGATGGCAAGCGACTGATCATGATCCTCGCCTCCGAGAAGATCATACCGGAGCTGCTGGGAGCGGAAGGGGTGGTGGCGGCGGGAGCCGCCGTGGCGAATGCCGCCAGCTCTGCCGTGGAGCGGAAAGAGGCGAAGAGCGCCGTCGACGATGAGGAGTTGCTGGTGACGTTCCGCCTTGGCGAGGAGGAGTTCGCGATTGACATCATGCATGTCCAGGAGATCATCCGCGTGTCGGAGATCACCAGCGTGCCACGCGCTCCCAGTTTCGTCAAAGGCGTCATCTCCCTGCGGAACCGCCTTCTGCCGATCATCGATTTGCGGACCAAATTCGGGATGACCGAGCTGAGGGGCGAGACAGGCAAGGCGGACAAGTCCGACACCGACACCATCGACGCCCGACGGATCATCGTGATGGATCTTGATGGCATCCTCACGGGCATTCAGGTCGACTCGGTGTCCGAAGTCCTGCGAATGGAGCGCAAGAACATCGAGGCGCCGCCGGCGATTCTGAGCGCAGAGGAGGCCTCGCGGCTCAAAGGCGTGGGCAAGCTCGACGACGGCAAGCGTCTGTTGATGCTGCTTGACGTGCGCACCCTGGTGACCATCTCCGAGAGAAACGCATTGAAGGAGGTGGCGGGGGCTAACGCCGCCGAAGGGAGGAAAATGAAAAGCACGACCATGGAGATCACCGACGAGAAGCAGTTCGTCTGCTTTCAGATCGACGAGGAGGACTACTCCATCAACATCATGCAGGTGCAGGAGATCATCCGGGTCGAGGAGATCACGGTGGTCCCGCGGGCTCCGGTGTTCGTCGAGGGGGTGGTCAACCTCCGCGGCGACATCCTGCCGGTGATCGACATGCGCACCCGCTTCAACCTGCCGAAGGCGGAGCGCGCCGACCATAACCGAATCATCGTCGCCGACATATCCGGCAAGCGGACGGGCTTCATCGTGGACTCGGTCTCCGAGGTGCTGCGGATCCCGGTCAAGCAGATCGAGGCCGCTCCCGACGTGGTGGCCGACGAAAGCCGCGGCCAGTTCATCGAGGGAATAGGGAAGCTCAATGATGGCAAGCGGATCATCATCGTCGTCAACGTCAACTCCCTTCTCACCTCGCAGGAGAGTGCCGAGATGAACGGATTCGACGGACGGAAAAAAGTCTCCGCGAAAATGGAGAAGATCGACGGCGCGGACGATCTGTCGCAACTGGGCAAGGCGGAGCTTGCCGCCCTTGCCGAGAAACGCGGCTTGAAACCCAGCGCAAAGATGACCGTCGCCGAGCTGAGGAAACTCATCTCGGACGCGGGATGAAGATTTGAGAAATACGTCATTGGCCAGTGGTCATTGGTTCGGTTTAATTCAATAAATGACTAATGGCCAATGACTAATGACGGACACCTAACCATGCTACCACCAAGCAGGAAGATCCGAGTTCTGATCGCCGATGACTCGGCGTTGATGCGGCGCGAGCTGCGCAAGCTCCTCGAGTCCGATCCGGCCTTCGAGGTGCTGGAGGCCGCCCGCGACGGCCAGGAGGCGGTCGACAAGGCCAAACGCCTCGCCCCCGATGTGGTGGCGCTCGACATCAACATGCCGGTGATGGACGGCCTGACCGCTCTTCAACTGATCATGATGGAATCGCCGTGCCCCGTCGTCATGATCAGCTCGCTGACGATGGAAGGCGCCTTGACCAGCTACGAAGCGCTCGAGTTGGGCGCGGTCGACTTCATCGGCAAGCCCGGCGGCACGATCTCGAAGAACATCGACCAGATCGCCTTCGATATCATCGCGAAATTGAAAGCCGCGGCGTCGGCGAGAATGTCGAACATCCGCATCCGGCGGAAGCCGCAACGGTATGACACGACTCAAAAAAACAAGCCAGCCGCGCCGAAAGGGAAAGGCAAGATCGTGATCATCGGTCAGTCGACCGGTGGGCCAAACGTCATCATGGACATCATCCCCGCGTTCCCCGCCGACCTTGGCGTCCCCGTGATCATCATCCAGCACATGCCCGCCAACTTCACGTCATCGTTCGCCAGCCGCCTCGACCAGTATTGTGCCCTTCCTTTCAAGGAGGTGGCGGCGGGTGATATCATCACCGCGGGACAGGGGTATCTGGCGAAGGGCGACGTGAACATGATCCTCGTGCCACGGGGAATGGGCAAACCCGGGGAGATGGTACGGCTGACCCATACTCCCGACACGCTGCACAAACCGTCGGTCAACGTCGCCATGGACTCCGTGCTCAAGCTATACGGTGCGAACACGATTGGCGTGTTGCTGACAGGCATGGGCGACGACGGGGCCGACGCCATGGTCGCGATCCGCGGGGCCGGAGGGCGGACCATCGCGGAGTCGGAGGAGACCTGCGTGGTCTTCGGAATGCCCAAGGAGGCGATCATGCGGGGTGGCGCGGAGTTCGTGCTGCCCTCGCATAAGATTGGCGAAAAGATCGTCGCATTGGTGAGGGAGAGATAGGGCGGATTTAAGATGTAAGAAGTCAGATTTAAGAAGTGAAGAAGCTGGGATGCCTCGCCGAGCCTTCCCTTCAGGCTGGAGGGCGAACGTCCTCGTGAGCCGCGCTGGTGGAGAGTTGTGGGGGGGAGGTGCGAGTGTTTTTGGATCATCAATCCGAGATGTGGCATATGACGAAGAATACGGCGGGAAAGCCTGGATTGTCACGTCTGGAATTCAACCTTTTCAATGAGTTGATGTACACCCACGCCGGTATCCGGTTCTCAGACGCCAAGGCGCTGCTCATGCATAACCGGCTCAAGAAGCGTCTCGGCGCGCGGGGGCTGTGCTCATTCACGCAGTACTACGACCTCGTCACCCGCCCCGAGAACGCCGACGAGCTGCGGGAATGCCTGAACGTCCTCACGACCAACGAAACGTTTTTCTTCCGCCACAAGGAGCATTGGGACTTTCTTGCGGCGGTCATCGTACCGGAGTGGAAAGCAGCGCATACGCGAGAGGCGAAGTTCCGCGTGTGGAGCGCGGCGGCGTCGATCGGAGCGGAGGCCTACTCGGCGGCCATACGCCT
>CAYTFM010000538.1:0-3314 GCA_964436735.1 uncultured Victivallales bacterium
AAGCGTCCTCCATTGGCGGCGGCCTGAGGCGCAAATTGTTCCGGAAGATCATCACATAGGTGATCGCTTCGCCCTCGCAGTCTACTTCCTCAGCTTCCCCGGCTTCAGCTTGGCGACTTTTGCCTTCAAGTCTTTGTCCGCTCTGAACTTGGCGACTCTCTTCGCCTCTATGCGGATGTCCTCCTTGGGAGCTTTTTTCTCCGACGATGCCACTGCGGCGCGCGCTGTGTCTTCCAGCAATGCGCCTACCTACCACCACGGCGGCTCTCGATTCGGGCGCATGGAATTGGCGAGAGGAACAGTTTATAGACGGGAGGCCATGCGGTACCGGCGTATTGCAGCCGGCGAGAAACAGGCGAACGCCGGAATCAGGGAAACGCCTGCTGCCATTCTCATGACCTTGTTTTCCTGACACCGCAACTTTAAGCGTAGTGTGAGCTTTTCCGCTCGTACGGCCACGCGTTTTCAGAAAAATTTCAGCCTATAACGACCAGCCTTTTCTTCTCCTCCTTGTTAATGCTCGCTTTGGCCGCCTTCAAAAGCCGCTTCTGATAATTTGGAATTGGAGCAAACTGATCCTCTGACGTCCCGTCGACATCAATGGTTCCGATCACAACTCCTTTGTCGAGAGCCTCCCATATCTCGCGGAGGCTGTCGCCTTCGCATTCGCACGTGCCCTCGTCCCTCTCCAGGAACTCGCTGAAGCGGCGCCGCGCCTGCCAGATCACGAGGTAGGCGAGCATGCACACGAACACGTGCCCTCTCACCCTGTCCTCATTCCAGTGCCTGACGGGGCGGATGAATTCATCCGTCGTCTTCATATGCCTGAACGCCTGCTCGACCCTGGTGAGGCGCTTGTAGTGTTCGACGACTTGCCCCTTGTTGAAAAGGGACGCCTTCACCGTAGTGGTTATGACATAACAGCCGTCGAGCCTCGCAAGCTCGTCGAGCCTTTCCTGATCGCGCTCATATTTGAACGAGCCCTCGCCGTAGTCGATTTTGAAGCATTTCCCCATTCCCCACTTGTCGAGCCATTTGTACAAGCGCCTCGCGATGACTTTCACGCTTTTATATTTTTCGCTCTCGACGTTCCGTGCGACGCTTTCCAGTTTGGACTCCGTTCTCGCAAGCAGCCTCAGGCGCGTGGTCTTGTCCTCGTCCGACTTCAGTGGATTGTGGCACAGGACGTAGCGTATCCCATTGTCCTCGACCTCCGCCATCTCCGCGTCGAACAAGCTGAACTGGAGTGGATGGCTGTCGTCGTTGGCGAGTTTTATTATCTCGTTGCGCGTCAAGGCGGTTATGTAGTCAATGCCGGAACTCGGCAGGAGATCCTCCTCGCCTCGGATCGCCCCAGTGACCATGCCGCGGTCGCTGACGAAGATGAATTTTTCAACCCCTATATCGGTCTTGATCCTCCTCATCTGCTCCAGGACTGTGCTGTCATCTCTGGTGTTCCCGTTGAAGACCCTCACGCCGAGAGGTCGTCCCGCGGAGTTCGTGAGCATGCCCACGACAATCTGCAATTTGCCTTTTTTGCCGTCGCGGTTGTAGCCGAACCGCGCCAATGGGCAGCCCGTCCCCTCGTAATGCACGGACGTGATGCCGTACATGAAAATGGTGTCGTCGATATCGGCTCCCCGCATCAACTCCCTCTCGATAGCCTCCTGAGTGCCATACAGTTCGTCCAACGAGCTGTACCAGTGGTTGAACGGGATGTCGACCGGGCCGAGGATCCTCGCCAAGGCTGACTCGGGATAGGCGGACTAGACAGCCCGTTTCGAGTGGGGTTTTTGGTTGCCCACCCTGTCGGCGATCATCGCCATCACGGCGGCGCCGTCGATCTCCGAAAGATTGGCTTGAAGAGCCGCTCGAATCCCAAGATCCTCGCAGATGCGCAGCGCGGCCCATGTGCCGCCGACGCTCACGCTTTTCTGGAACGTCACCAGGTCTTTGAAGACCATTGGCTCGGCACCGGCTTTCAACGCCATGTCGATCCGCCTGATCTCCTCGGCGGGCAGTGAGCTTATGTTGATCTCGCGGATGAAAACCGAGGTGCCTTTCGCGTTGCGCGTCTGATATCCGATCCAGAAATACGAATAGTTTATGCTGCCACTTTTTTTGAATTTCTTGACGCGCCTTGACCCCTATGCGAAGTTCTTTGTTTCCAGAAAGGCGCGCTGCTTGCCGGGTGAGCGTGCGGCGAACCGCTGGACTTTTTTCGTTGTTGCGCATGTGTGTTGCCGCATACTGTTTCGTCCTTATGTACGTCTGATTACCATTTGTTTGCCGCGGCGAACGTGGTGTATGCCGCCCGTAGTATATCCTCGTCGTTTCTCAACGGATTCCAAATCATCTCCGCGAAAAGGGCCACACTCGGCTGCACCTCCAGTTCGAACATTCCGTCCTAGACCAGGCCACAGGCCGTCAACGGCCCCGGATGACTTTGTCGCATGCCCTTGTAGAATTTGACGGCATCCCTGTAATGCCTGAGCCACAACGCGTTGACCTGTGTCCAGTGTGGTCGTCTGGCATCCAGGCGGGCGCGTATGTATGCGGCATCCCGCTCGCCGAGAAGAAACGCCTCGTGGTTCTCAAACTCTCTTTGCCAGTCGATCCAGGTCCAGCCTTTGGGCACAAGGGCGAATTCCTTGTCCCCACCCCGGAACGAGGCCAACTTCTTGGAGTACTCCAGGGTCGTCTCGGGAGAGGTGATCCAGGGCTCCGGTCCTGTTATCTTCCGCATGCCGTCGGGCTGCGAGATGAGCGTGTAGTCGTACGGGATGTCGCCGGCGTCCTCCCAGACGATCGTTACGCGGGGATCCAAATCCGCCAGATCGGCGTACCTGTCGCCGATCGACGTGGCGTGAAGTCCGAATTGGATGGTCAGGCTGGGATGCCTCGACAGCAGTTCGGCTGCCGTCTCATTGACTAATTTTTTAGCAAGCGCCGCGACGCTTTCGCCGGAAGGCGATATTTTGTCGCGATGCTCCGTTTTTGTCTGGAAATAAATGCCGTCACACCCGAGCTCGGCGTAGTCCCGCTCATATTTGTCGGCGACTTCGGAGGAGATCTTCGTCCTGTCCTCACGCGTGCCCAGATCCAGATCATCCCTGCCCCACCCCCACTCGAACCCCATGATCACTTTGATGCCTCTTGAATGGGCATGGGCGATGACGTCGGCACTGTTGAGGGGTGGCTCATCATTCCATACCGTGAGCATGTTCATCCGAAGTCGCGCCATATTGTCGATGAATCGTCGGTAGTCGTAGATGGCGTATCCCCACGTCCAGATGCCTCTGTTGTCAATCTGC
>CAYTFM010000539.1:0-3299 GCA_964436735.1 uncultured Victivallales bacterium
AGCACCACCTGGGCGACGCCGCTGATCATTGATATCCTCTGAGCCAGGACGTTCTGGGCGTAGCTGTCGAGGGCCGAAAGCGGAAGGGTCGGGCTGGTCAGGGCGAGGAAGAGGATCGGCTGGTCGGCGGGGTTGACCTTCATGTACGTCGGCGGGCTGGGCATGTCGGGGGGCAGCTGCTTGAGCGTCTGCGAGATCGCCGACTGCACGTCCTGGGCGGCGGAGTCCACGTTGCGGTCCAAGCTGAACTGCAGCACAACCTGGCTCGAGCCGAGAGAGCTGGTCGATGTCATGGCGTCGAGCCCGGCGATCGTCGAGAACTGCTTCTCCAGCGGCATCGCCACGGCCGACGCCATCGTCTCCGGACTCGCGCCCGGCAGCCCCGCCGTGACCACGATGATCGGGAAGTCGACGTTTGGCAGGTCGCTCACCGGCAGCAGCGGGTACGCCATAGAACCGAAGATCAAGATTCCGAGCGTCACAAGTGTCGTCATCACGGGACGGCGTATGAATAGGGCGGATATGTTCATGGTTCGTTTTGTAAAGGAAATTCAACGTGGATGGTGAATGGTTCGCGTTCACAACCATTCCCCATTACATTCTCAATCTGCGCCTTTGCCTGCCGCCAGTCACTTTGGACCTACCGCCTGCCCGACCACCTCGACCTTCGAGCCAGGCATCACGTTCAAATGCCCGTCGGTTAGAACTTTGACGCCGTCGCTCAGCCCCTCCTTGACGGAGACGAAGCCTTCAAACGTCCTGCCGACCGTCACTTTGTGGTACTCCGCCTGCGATTCAGGGCCGAGAGTGTAGACGTAGTTTCCTTCCTGTCCTGTCTGCACCGCCTGCGAGGGGACGGCCAGGACGTTCTTCTCTGTGTTGAGGCGCATCGAGACGTTGACGAACTGCCCCGGCCAGAGGCGGGAGTCCGAGTTTCCGAACACGGCCTTGAGCTTGATGGTGCCAGTGTTCACGTCCACCGAGCTGTTGATGAAGGCCAGCTCGCCCACCTCCTTGATCTTCCGCCCCTCCTCGCCGGGTATCTCGACCTCCACTCGCAGCGCCCCCGGCGCCATGCGCTTCTGGATGGCGGAAAGATGAGACTGAGATACCGAAAAAGAGGCGTAGATCGGCTTTATCTGGACGATCTCGATTATCGGCAAGTCGTTGGACTTTACAATGTTGCCTTTGTGGATGAGGATGTCGCCGACGCGGCCGTCGACCGGTGACGTGATCGTGCAGTACTCGATGTCGAGCTTGCTCTTCTCGATGTCAGCCTTGGTCGCCTCGATCGCCGCCTTGAGGGCCTCCGCCGCCGCGCGTATCCTCTTCATCTCGTCTTCGGGCGTCACCCCTACCTTGTGCAGCTTATCCTTGAGCTCCGCCTGCCGCAGCGAGTCCTCGCAGAGGATCTTGTTCTTCTCGAGGGTCGCCACGTACTGCCGCAGATTGGCCTCGAACGGACGGGGGTCTATGGAGATTAGCACGTCGCCCTCCTTGACCAACTGGCCGGGGACGCAGTGTGTCTTGACGATTTTTCCGACAACCAACGACTTCACCGCGACCTTCGAGTAGGCCTCGATCGTCCCATAGGTGGCGATCTCCCAGGGGATGTCCATGCGGACGACGTCCGCCACGGTGACGGGCGATGGCGGAGTCGTAGGCGCTTGATCCTTGGCAGAGCCTTTCTTCGGCAGGCAGGACACCGCAGCAAGCGCCATGGCGGCCGCCAGGGAAAGAGTCATCAGGCTGGATGCGCGGCCGAAGATGCATGAGTTTGATGGTGGGCGGTAAGCCCCACTATCGCCGGGGTTCGAGTATGATCTCATCGCTCTTAAGTGGATATAGTCGGGCCATGGATTCCTCCGGTTGAGGTTGAATTCCATGGTGTCGTTTCTGGTGATTCTATCGTTAGAAACATCGCAAATCGCTTGTCAGCGAAAACTTGAAGAAGATGGCGGAGAGGGAGGGATTCGAACCCTCGGTACGGTTTAACCCGTACGACGGTTTAGCAAACCGTTCCTTTCGACCACTCAGGCACCTCTCCGCGAAGTAGCTTGTCGAATCAGGAGTCAACTGGTTAAAGTTGCATCAAGTATATCGTGCCGTGTTGAAAATGCAAGGCGGCGCATTGGCAATCCACGCTCAAAAACGTGAAATGGAAGCGGGATGTGCCAGGCCCCTACCGCCTCTCATCGTATTCACTCGCCCGCAACCATTCAAGGATACCGCGCACGTCATAACAAGCTGGGGGGAGGCCATGCGAGGCGAAGAGCTCGGAAAGCATCGTTGCTCCCTTGGCTCCGTCGACCTTGTGGAACGCTTCGGGGAATGATGCCTCGCAGTGATGAACGAATTTCAGTGTCCTGAACGCGTCGAACCATGTGTGGAAGGCCCATCGTCGCTTTGACGGCGTCCGTGGGGTGTTTTCGACAATAGTCTCCCACCGCTGGGGGAACTCCTGGAGCACTAGCCATTCACTCATAGTCGGGGGGAGAGTTGCCATCCAACGACGGGTGGCGCCAAGATCGTTCACCTTGTCAAGTCCACCTCGGGACACTGAGTTGATAGTGTCGCTCAGTAGTTTGAAAATCAGAGGGTTGTAGAGTTGCATTATGGGCGTGTCGCCGCGGACCAGTTCGGCGACTCGGGGCCCCGTTCCGAACGGGACTCTGTCGGAGGGACGCGGAGAGGGGTGCACGCAGGTTGTGGTGACACCGCCGATGGGGCCGACTTTTCGTAAGGCTTGTAGGAAATAAAAGTCTTCGCCACCGCTTCTTTTCCGCATTCCACCCGCTCTTACATAGTCTGTGGCACGGACGGCGAACGCCGAGCCGAGGGAATGGAAGGCGTAAGGAGATTTGGCGCGGCGGAGGCATTCGACGTAGAAGCGGATGAATAGCTCGTAGGCGGCGATGGCGTCGGCGTCAAGTGAGACGAGAAGTGGGGCGGCGTTCAATTACAGCACTGACAAGGCGAGGTCCATGCGGATTTACGTGGTCGCTCCGACGCCCTCAGCCGCATCGATCTCAAGGCCTGGAGACGAGGCGTCTATCCAAAAGAGATTGAGCGCCCCATCCTCGCGGGTGGCGTAATCGGCGAGGAGCCTCAACGTTGCCGCATTGTTGGCGAGTTTGTCGGGTGGACAGGCGGCGAGGGGGGGATTGTTGACGACGACGACCACCGCGGTTTCCGCGCGCATGCGCGGGTGGTTTCGGGCCAGAGAGGCAATGGTTTTCGGAAGGGATTCGACTTCGTCGTAGGCCGGTATGACGATGACGAGGCGAAAGGCGCGCTCC
>CAYTFM010000540.1:0-3287 GCA_964436735.1 uncultured Victivallales bacterium
GCCTTGGCGACGAGCGTCTTCCCGGTGCCGGGGATCCCGAACACGAGGAAGCCCTTAGGGACGGGCAGCCCGTAGGCGGCCGCCTCGGGGCTGAACGCGCCGCGGCGGCGGGCGATCCAGCTTTTGAGGTTGTCCAGTCCGCCCACGTCCGAGACGGCGGCGGGCGTCTCGACGATCTCCAGCACGCCGTTCTTCTTGAACGAGAGCGTCTTCTCCCGCTGGACGACGGCGGCGCTGACCGCCCCGCGCTCGACGATGGAGAGCGCGAAGGCGTTCTCCGCCTCGATGGACGTCATCCCCGCGGCCGAGCGGGCGATGTCGTCCGCGGAGCCGTCGATTTTCCCCCTCACGCTCCCGGCGAAGCTCTCGAGCAGCTCCCGCAGGCTCTCATGCGGCGGGAGGTCGTGCTCGATGTGCAGAAGCTCCTTCTCAAGCTCCGGGGGAAGCTTCCCGGCCGTGCCGGTGACGGCGACGAACTTGAGGGCCGATTTCGCCTCGGAGAGCGCGTCCTTGAGCGCGCGGATGATCTGCGGGTTCGGCTCAGATCCCCGGATGAACGGATGGAAGTCGCAGAGGACGATGATCGATCTGGGGTCCATCCCCTTGATCCCCTGGACGATCTCCATCGGGCTTTCCATGCCGAGGGTCTCGCCGGTGGTGACGTTCGCCGCCCCCTGGGTCAGCGTCCAGACGATGAGGTTGTACTTCAGGTCCGCCGCCGCGCGGCGCAGCTCGTCGACGACGCGGACCTCCTCGAACGTGGCGATGTAGGCTCCGGGATAACCGGCTCTGATGTGGTTCTTGAGATTCATTGCACCCTCTTGTTGTTTGATGGCTCCTCCCTCCCCTCCCCCGGGCGGGGGTGGGAGGAGTTGATGTGATGGCGTGGCTGGCGGAGCGCCCGCGCGCGTTTCGCGTTTCGTCTGAGCGGCTCCTCGTTGCCCCTCTCCCACGCGAGGCACCTGGCGCGGGACTTGTGCGAGAAGAGGACGCCTCCGGCGGGAAGCTCGACCCGCCACCTTCCGGAGGCGGCGTCGAACTCGACGTTGGACGCCCGGCTGACCTCGGTTATCTCCCCTATCGCCTCGAGATCGACCGCCTCGTGGTGCAGCAGCTCCGCGGAGCCGTCGGTCGTGAACGTGATTGAATACTCCTCCATGGGATCTCCCTTTGTGCGTTCCACGCTATGTCCGCTGCGGCTGGCCCACGCCGTTCCCGGCGAGGGCATGCTCGGGTTTCAGCCTCCTCGAGGCGACAACTCCAAGAGCCTTCTCGACCGCCTCCGTGGCCTTCTCGCACGCTCCCCCTTTGAATCCGACGGCCTCGATCTCGATCGAGCCGTCCGGCTTGATGGTCACCTCCACGCTCCTCATGTGGTCACGCCCCCTGCTGTATTACGACTTTGATCTCCCCGTTCCTCCCCTTCCGCCGATAGGCCATCCTGCCCATCCTGGCGGCCTCGTCCAGCGTCTTGTGGACGCCGTAGAGCTGGAGAAGCTTCCCGTATCCCTTGCCGAGGATCCTCTCGACGTGACCGTTCCAGAGGTCGGCGTCGAGCTCGAACGTCCCGTCTTTCCCCGGCAGGACGCGCACGTCGTACGGGCTCGTCCTCCCGAGGTTGATGACGCGCGGGGCGCTCCTCACCGCGCCGCCGTAGCCGCGCGCCTCGCCGTCCGCCACCAGCGAGACGCCCGCGCCGGCGTGCTCCCTGGCTATCTCCTCGACCGCCTTCCTCAGCGCGGCGGGATCCTTGATTTTGGTCTTGATCGTCGTGAAGTGGGACATGTTACGCGCTCCTCTCCTTTTTTCGTTGGTTGCTGTCGGACTCGTCCCTCCCCCGTCGGGGGCGGGAGGGACGCGACCCTGGTCACTCGTTGACGGCGGCCGGCATGTCGGTGGCGGGGAAGAAGACCTTTCCAATCTCGTCCTCGTCCTCGACGATGGCGCGGCGCGCTCCCGGGGCGGCGCCGTACTTGTCGAGGATCGACTGAGCCGCGCGGCAGTTGATCGTCCGGGCGATCGGACTTCCGCGCAGCTCCTCGGCGGCCGTGAGCAGATACCGCTCGGCGGAGCCGATGAGCTCCTCAAGCCGCGGGTCCCCGACGATGTTGAGCGTCCGCGCCGTGTCGAGGTAGCCGCGGATGTTCTCGACGAGGCTGTCGCGGAACACCTTCCCGGGAGCCGCCAGGGTCTCGGCCATCCTGTTGATCATCTCAAGCAGCCGCCGGGCGACCGAGGAGGCCGCCTGCCGCCCCGCCTCCTCGACGCGGGCGCCGTACATGGCCTCGAGCTCGGAGCGGGCCTCGTCCGCCAGATCGCCGATGACGCCGATCCCGGCGCTGGCGGGGAACGGCAGGAGGCTGAGGCGCATCCTGAACGAATCCCGCGCCTTCTCCGCGGCGGGATAGTCGCGGATGTCGAACATCCTCCCCAGGCGGATCGCCTCCTGGAGGAGAAGCGAGTCGTACAGGGCCATGAAACCCTCCACCTCCGCCTCGAACTCGGCCAGATCCCTCCTGAACCCCTCCTCCGCACGGGACTTGAGTTTGACGGGGAGGATGCGGGATCCGCCGAAGCCGGGCACCGTGAGCTCCCGCAGCGTCCGACCCGCGCGCCCGGCAGCCCGCCTGACCGGGGCGATGGCGTCGGGGAAGAACACTTTCGTGAAGCGCCCCGAGTTCCTCTGGGCCCCGCGCGAGGCGACCACCTCGTCCGTCGCCTCCCTGTCCAAAGCGGTCTGGCAGATGAGGCTGGTCGAGAGCTCGGCGAGCAGGATCGAACTGGTGTTGATGGACATAGGGTGTGCTCCTTCTCTGTTTGTTGTTGGTTCTCCTCGCGGCGTCCACCGCCGCCACCGCCGGTGGCGGGCGCGGTGGCGCGGGGATCGTTGGATTTTCGTTTGGTGGAAATGGTAAGGGCGGCCTCCCTCTCCGGATGACCGCCCTGTTCGTGGTGGCTGTTTGTGGCGCGCGGATTTTCTACCTGAAAAGGTGCGCCGCCTTGTCGTACCGAAGCGGGATTCCGAGCCGCACGGGGCCGTTCCTCTGCTTCACGACGTGGAGGATCCGATCAACCCGTGAGCCCTCCTCCGGAGCGTCGGCCGCGCGGCCGATCCCCTCCTTGAGGAACAGCGCCGCGTCGGCGTCCTGCTCGAACGCCCCCGTCTCCTTGATCTCGGAGAGGCTCTTTCTTTCCCCAACAACCATTTTTGTCTTCCTCGCCAAAAATTACGGGAGGTCGCCAACCCTCCCGTTTGGTTCTATTCTTAGCTGATCAATATTATACAA
>CAYTFM010000541.1:0-3271 GCA_964436735.1 uncultured Victivallales bacterium
AACGCGCTGGACGTCCAGCGGACCATCACCAACATCGCCGCGGAGCCGTTGGAGCTTGCGAGTGTGAGCGACGGCATGCTCGACGCCGAGTGCAAGGTCGCGCTGGCCCACACCCACGAATATACACTGCGCTACCTGCACACCAGCAACATGAGGACGGAACGCTTCCCGGACAGCCGTCCGGAATATCCATACCTTCGCCCCGTGCCTTATGCGCCGATCCGTTTCAACGTCGGCGAGGGCAACGATTTCCCCGCCTTCGTGCTGTGCGCGGAGGAATCGGTCTTCAATCAGGGATCTAACTACCGCTCACTGCTGGTCGAGGGCGATCTGGATCAGCGACGGTTCGTCAGATCATGGGAACTGGGGCTTGACGGCGCCGGTGTGAAGTCGAAGGTGCTGCGGACCTACCGCGGCGTTCAGCGATATCCGCCGACGAGGCCTCTTTCGCTTGCCTTCGGCGAGTCGGCGCGGGTCTCGCGCGTCTTCTACCAAATCCTGCATGACGTCCACCCGCAGGACGCCTACGCCGACTATGTGGAATGCCTGCGGCGGCTCCACCGGTTTCACGGGGAGAAGTCGCCGATGCGCCGCGGCGCGGTCTTCTGCACATGGAATTTCGGAACACTGAACAACATCGACGAGGCACTGCTGAGCGAGCGGGCGCGGGCACTTGCCGCGGCCATCCCCGAGTGCACCCATTTCCTCATCGACGACGGGTATCAGGACAATGACAAGCGCGGCAAGCGCAACGGCCCTATCGATTGTTTTTATCCCATCCCCCGAGAAGGTTACGACAAGACACGCTTCCCGTCCGGCATAAAGACGATGACGAATCGCATTCGATCCCATGGACTGGTTCCCTGCATCTGGCTTTCGCCCGCCGTCTATATCGACTCGCAGTTGGCCCAGGAAAAACCGCAGTGGCTACTGCGCGGCGAGGACGGCTCGCCGGAGCTGCTCGGGAACAGCACGTTTCTCGATCTCTCCGTGCAGGAGGCGCGGGAGTTCTTCCTTGAGGTCCTTGACACCTTATGCGTCGAGTGGGGCTTCAAGGGAATCAAGTTCGACTTCATGACCCAGTGGTTCACACTCGACCAGGCCCGCTTCGCCAACGGCGGCTCGGGGCCTGAATGGCGCGACTTCGCCTTCTCCGAGATCCGCAAACGCATCGGCGATGAAGGCCTGCTCATGACCTGCATCGCCATGAGCATGGGCAACCCGTTTCCGGGACTGAACGCCGACTGCTACCGCTGCGGGTGCGACATCCACGACGGCTCCTGGCCGGAGCAACTCAAAGCCTGCAAGGCAACACTTCCGCAGATTCTTCTCGAGGGGCGGAAAACCTTCCTCCTCAACATGGACAGCGCGGGATTCGGAAACGTGCCGGAGAAGGAGCAACTATTGCGGCTGACATGGGTGTTCATCACGCAAGGCATCCTCGAGCTTGGCGGACCAATCGAGCGCATGCCGAAAGCGCAAACTGACCTGTTGCGAAGACTCTGCGCGTACGCCGACCGCGGACACCGCGTGCGGTGCCTGAACGAGCGCGCCTTCACCGGCGACGGCATGCCGGAGATCCTGAAGGTCGACTATCCCGAGGACAGCATCACGTTCAAACGGGGCGTCCGCTCGCACCTCGCCTTCTTCAACTGGGAGGAGCACGGCAAACCGATCGGTGGCGGACGCGATTTTCTCGGCATCGACCCCGCGGCGCGGATTACCGACTTCTGGTCTGGGGAGATAGTGAAGAACCACGAGCCAATTATTGAGTTCCTCCCCCCGCACTCGACCAGACTGCTGGAAATCTCCTGTTGAGCGCATCGGCTTGCGCTTCACGCCCCAAAGCATGGATTCGCCAACAACCCAAAAAAGAATGAACATCGAAACCATCAAGATAAGGACTCACTCATGAAGCGCACGCTGAAAACACCCGGGATGACCATCCATCACTACGCCTCTTCGATGTTGGCTCTTTTGTTGTGTTGCGATCTTGGAGCTGCCGAAAATAACTACACGCTCAAGGGAAAGATCTCAGACACCAGTGACAACCTCCTCCCTGAGGTGCGGGTGGCACTGAAACGGGCCGGGGTTGTCACCCAGACCGACGGGAACGGCCAGTTCTCGCTCTCCTTCCGCAGCGACAAACCATTGACGAAAGACGCCAAAGATGTCTACGAGTATCTTGAGATCGACAAGGATGGGTACCAGGGGCGGACGGTGAACATCCAGGACTTGGCGTTCTTCGGCAAGCCAGTCGCCGAGAAGTTGGAACCCAATCCTATCGGCGAGGACAACGTCGGCTTCAGCACGCGGATGAGCATGGACTACACCTATCCTCCAATACGCCCAGACGCCCAGTTTTCGCTTATCAGCGACGCGAAGTGGAAAGAGTTTTTCGCCAGCATGGACAACAAGAAGAAGAATGGGGCCACGGAGCGTGTCTTCTTCCATGTCTATGTTCCCAAGAATGCAACGAAACTGAAAGCCGTGTTCCTCCTCAGCCGCCACGGCATCGGCTCGATCGACCATCCCGTTGTGCGTGACTTCGCGAACCGGCATACCATCGCCTTGGTCGGTCTCTTGGGCGATCCGGTGCAACGGGGATTTTACCCAGTCAGCATCATCGATGAGCATCTTGAGAAGTTGGGGCAAATGGTGAACCATCCGGAACTTGCGACCGTTCCCATGCTGACGTTCGGCCATTCCAATGGCACCGGCTTCGCAGGCAGCTTTCCTTCACAACGTCCTGATCGGGTCATCGCCTGGATTTCCTATCACTCGGGCGCAAGCTTTCATCTGCAGTTTCCCGGCGTCGAAAAGGTGCCTGGCTTGGCTATGCATGGCAACATAGATCAATTTGCCGTGAACGGCCAGGAGCAAACGATCAAGAATCTCCGCGCGCATCGAAACGCCGCGCTGGCTCTGATGATGGAAGGCAATGTGGGGCACGGCCCCGTGGACAAAGGACAGAACGCCACCTGGAAATTCATCGTGGAGTTTTGTGAGGCGGCCATGCGCATCCGACTCAATGACGATGGAACGTTGCGGCCGGTCGTCATCGAACAAGGATGGCTTGGCGCGAATTACGACCGCAGTATAGGTGGTCAGCAGGAGCTGGCGATCGCCCCCTATGCGGAATTCAAGGGAGACCGCTCAATCGCCAATTGGCTGCCGGACAAGACATTCGCAAAAATATGGCAACTCTACGGGAAAACAGATCCAAGGAACAGCAAGTAACTAATAGGATGGAAAAAGGAATGATTTCAAA
>CAYTFM010000542.1:0-3264 GCA_964436735.1 uncultured Victivallales bacterium
GATCGGTCACGGCCGATGACGCCTACCGCCGTTTCATCAAGGCGATCAACGACAGCGTCGGACCGAAGGTCTTCATCGACGCCGGCTCCGTCGGCGACTGCCCCGAGATGATCGGACTCTGCGGCGGCATGCGCACCGGGGCCGACACCAACGCCGAATGGGGCGGTTTCATGCAGGCCGTAACCGCCACGATGAACGGCTATTTCCTCCACAACACGGCGGTCTACACCGATCCGGACTGCTGCCTCCTTCGCCCGCCGCTCTCGATGGACATGGCCCGGGCGTGGGCGACCCTGTACGGACTGACTGGCCAGATGCTCATGTTCGACGATCGCATGCCCGATCTCAGCCCGGCGCGGGTGGACATCCTCAAGAAGATCTCGCCGGCCGCCGACATCCACCCGTTCGACTTGTTCCCCGTGGACAAGCTGAAGACGACCTTCGACCTCAAGGTGCGTCATCACGGCCGCTCGTACGACATTGTCGCCGTGTTCAACTACCATGAGACGGAGCAGCGGGTCTCCCACCTGATTTTCCAGATCTTGGGACTCGACGCCAGCCGTCGCTACCATGTCTACGACTTCTGGAACAAGGAGTACCTTGGCGTGTACGATGCCGGATTGTTCCTTGAAGTTCCCCCGGCGGCGTGCCGAGTCGTCACGCTGTGCGATGAGGGAGAGTTTCCCGTGCTGCTGTCGACCAGCCGCCACATCCTCCAAGGCTGGCCGGACCTCGAAGGCTTCAGCGTCGACTCAAAGGCGCGGATATTGCGGGGAACGAGCCGGGTTATCAAAGGAGAACCGTACACCCTGACGTTCGGATTGCCCAACGACGGCGAAAAGACGTTCGTCCTCGACTCGGCGACGGTTGATGGCAAAGCCGTCCCGGCGGCGAGCCAGGGCCGCGGCGTGGCCGGCGTCTCGTGGACTCCCACAGCCAGCGGCGCCGTCACGTGGGAGGCGCGTTTCAAGCGCGTCGGGAAGACCATCCCCATTCCGATCGCCTCCTATCCGTACATGATCGGCGTCCGTGACCTCGATCCATGGACTGTTGAAGTGTATTGGATGAGTTTCGGATCTCCCGCCGGGTTCTATGTGAGGCACAACGGGAAACTCGTCGGCCACACTTTCAACACCCGGTTCCGGATGGACGGGCTGAAGCATGGAAGCCGCCACGAGTTCGAGGTCGGCGTGTCGGATCTTGACGGACGCAAGGGTAGTCGGAGCAACAGGATCTCCGTGGACGTCGGCGCCACGTTGCCGAAGGAGCTCTATCTATCCGACCTGCAGTGGAGTTCCGCCAGCACGGGCTATATGACGGTCCGTCCCGACCGGAGCGTGGGCGGTGCCAGCCTGAGCACGGGGGGGCGGCGGTTCCGGAAGGGCGTTGGCACGCATCCCTCCTCGCGGATCGTGTATGACCTTAAAGGCGTGTTCACGCGGTTGACCGGCGCCTTCGGCATCGAGGATCAGAACGGCATGCCCGATCAGACGCCGCACAAGATGAGCGGGCAAGCCTGCTTCTCGATCATCGCCGATGGACGGGTGCTACTGCCCTCCACCCGCATGGTCCACGCCCAGAAGGCGAGGCCGATCGACATCGACATCGCAGGCGTCAAACGGCTGGAGTTGCTCGTCGAGCGACCGCCGGACACTCCCATCAATCACGCTCCCCACTCCAACTGGTTGGACATGAGGGTGGCGCTGAAGTGATGTAATGCTCAGGAAATTCAATGGCATGAAGACGAAACCGGTCAATCTGTTCACATTGATAGAGCTGCTTGTGGTCATCGCCATCATCGCCATCCTGGCGTCTCTTCTGCTGCCCGCGTTGAAGAGGGCCAGAGACTACGCCTATCAAACGCAGTGCCTCTCGACGCTCAAGCAGTTCGGCTACGCCACCGATATGTACCTTGTCGACTATGACGGATGGTGCATACCGACGGCCTACGACTGGCGCACCGTTGGCAGCACGACGACCTACACGCAACAATGGTACGGCGGCTCCAACTCAGTTGTGTTGACTCCCGTCATCAAGCAGTACATGAACGTCGCTTGTCATCCCACTTCGAACGCCTGGCCGATCAGTTGCATCTGCCCGAAGGCGACAACGTCCCTCGCCACCGCCTATAACGCAAGCGACGGGCACAAGGACTATAAAATAGAATCCAGCTACGGAATAAATATCACTTCAAACGCTCCGGTGCCGCCTGTCGACCCGGCCTATAAAATCACCAAAGTCGTTAATCCGTCGCAAAAGGCTCTTTTCGCCGATGCCGTGGACTGGCAAGCAGGATTGTGGGGCAATTCCAACGCATCGTACGCCACGTATCTGGTAAAAGGAGAAAACTATGTGAATTGCGGCATAGCATGGCGGCATTTCGGCGGCTCCAACATGGTCTGCCATGACGGGCATGCCGAGAGCAAGCGTTACTCTGACACGACGAAAAGCGTCAATTGGCAGCAATGGTGAGTGATCTGGGGATAAAGAAACGAATGCCGCCTGTTCAGATACTCGCATTGTGGAGAAGTACCCGCCTTATTGAGGAGATGGACACCTTGGGAAACGGCCGGAAACATCCCATAGAATAAAGGCGACCCCGCCCCTGCAACACGACACCTGAAAAATCATAATCCCGCCACCTCGCCCACAACGAGGTGCGCATCACCGGGGGCCACGCCGTAATAAATCTGTTTTTATCGCCTGCACCGACGGGAAGGGACTTGACACGACACGTTTTATTACATATAATATTACAGTGCTTGGGGATCATTGGGCGATTCCGTCCGCAGTAGTGATCACGCAGTAAAGGAGACGAACATGTCGATGATGAATATGCTGAAATTGTGGACGGTGGTGGTTGTGTTTCTGGTCTGCTGCATGCTATCGGCTGGGCAGTTGCCGGGGAAATGGACGGCCAAGGACGGTGCGGGCACTACTCTCGCGATGTTGTCCGACGGGAAGCCCGAGACGGCGTGCTCGCTTAAGGTGACGGTTGAGGGAGAGACGCCCAGCGTGATGATCGATCTGGGAAGTCCGCTTGCCGTCCACCGCGTCTACTGGTGCGGCGACGCCAACTACAGGGGGCAGGACGTCCCCTTCCCGGCGGACATGCACAAAGGCGTGCCGACAAGGGTGGTACTCCTCGCCGGAGACAGTCCCGAAAGCTTGAAGCAGGTCTCAGCTGAAAGTCCGGCGGCCATGAATACCCTTCTATGTGATATGTCAATACCCGTTACATCATTGAATCCCATGTTCCCAAAT
>CAYTFM010000543.1:0-3245 GCA_964436735.1 uncultured Victivallales bacterium
GAGGGAGACGCGGGCCATCAACGTGGCGTACAAGGCGCCGATCGTGATGTTGGCGGAGGGCATGGTCACCGTCGTGCTGGAGCTTGTCGTCTTCGCGACGCTGGTCGTGTCGCCGGTCCACGAGGAGAATTCCTGGCCGCTCGGAGCGGAGCCCGCCTTGATGGCCACGCTTGATCCTGCAACATAGGAGCCGGAGCCCGTGCCGTTCACCAGCGTCAGTGTGTAGGTGCCGGAGGGGGCGTCCTTGAAGACCGCCGCCACCGTGCTGTTGGACGCAGGCATGACAATCGAAGTCGCGGCCGCATAGACGCTTTTCACCTTGCTGACATCACCAGCCCATTTCGAGAAGGCCTTGCCTGGCGGAACGATGGCGGCGATCGACACTTCCTTGTCCACCGCGTACCCGCCCGAGCCAATGCCGCCGACGACCGCCAGCGTGTAGGTGTCGACCGAGGAATCCTTGGGTTCCGCCGTGATGTCGATGTTGGATGAGGGCATCGTCAACACCGTCGACGAGACGTTCGTGTACGCCATGGTCGCCGTGTCGCCCGACCATGCGCTGAAGACTTGCCCCTTGGGTAGAATGGCGGAGACGGCGACCGTGGAGCCGGCGGCGTACTCGCCCGAACCGGAACCATTCACCACACAAAGCGTGTAGTAGCCGGACTTCGCACTGCTGAAAGTCGCGGTCAAGGTCGTGTTGGCGGCAGGCATCGTCACGATGGTCGACGCCGCCTTGGCATCAGCCACGGCGGTCGTGGTTCCGATCCATCCGGCGAAGACTTTGCCGTCGGGCGGAGTGGCGCTGATGGCGACCACGGTGCCGGCGGTGTAGCTCCCGGAGCCCGTTCCATCCGTCACGGTCAACGTGTAGGATGTCGCCCGTGCGCCGCCGTCCTCCTCATACGCATCGGCCTTCAGCACTCCTCCCGCCAGCAGCGCCACTGCCAGCACGGGTATCTGGATCATTCGATAGGGATTCCCCATAGCACATTTCCTTTCCTTATAGAATCGTTGATAAAGAGACCCCGGCGCGGAGCCGGGGGTTAGGTTTGATTCTGTTTGAGAGCGGCGATACTTATCTCACTTCGGACTCGAGGGATCGGGGTTGTTCTGCTCGATCTCCGTCTCCGTCTTGGTGGCGTACGGCTCGTGGAAGAACCAGGAGGCGTCCTTGTCGATCAGCCATTGACCGAAGCCCCAGTGGTTCATGCTCCCCATACCTTTCTCCTTGATGTTGCGGGTGTCATCCGTGACTTTCAGCATCTGGGCGCCGGCCTTCTCGGGAACACCTTGCCGCCTTTGCATCTCCTGGAAGTCGGGCTTCGGCAGCTTGGCGATGTTGTTCTCGTTTGGCTTGATGCCGTCCTCGCCGAGGATCTCGGTGAAGTCGGGAGCGGTGAGCGACTCGCACTCGACGATCATTACGATGTTCGACTTCTGGATTTCCTCTGTCTCGCGGCCGAGCAGGGAGCCGAGGAACGGGATCTGGCCGAGGACGGGGATCTGCTCGGTGTTCCGGACGCGTTTGAAGCGCTCGAGGCCGCCGATGACGAACTTGGAGGCCTTGTTGGAGACCTGGACGCGGGTGTCGAGCGAGCTGGTCTGCAGCCGCGGGGCACCGCTGCTCTGGAAGCCGATCAAACTGGTGTTGGCGGCGTTGATCTGCATGGCGGTGCTATCCTGGCAGATGACCGGATAAAGCGTCAAGGCGAAGGCGGTGGAGTTGGTGGAGGTCAGCCGCGGGGCGTCCTGGTTGATCGTGTTGCCGGCAAACGGACTCTGCGTCATCATCGAGCTGGTGACATTGACCCAGCCGTAGCGCAGTCCCGCGCCCTCGGCGGTGATCACGGCGCCGGTTACCGGATCCACGACCGGCTGCGTGGCGCGCTGGGAGATCTGGCACTGCCAGACGGTCACGTTGTAGGCCTGCGTCTCATGCGAGCCGGTCTGGTTGCCCCCCTCCCAGAAGTTGTAGGAGTTGTTGGGGATGTCCATGCTGTCGTCTCCATAGAGTTGCAGAGCGGCGGCGCCGTAGCCCTCGTCGTTCATGAAGACGGCGCGCAGTCCGCAGCGCGTCTGGTACTCGTTGGCCGTCGATCCCTTTTGGCGGCTCTTGCCGCCGATGGTGATGACGTCCCCGTCCTCCTGCCATCCCTGCGGGGTGGCGGTCGTGGGGTTCACGTTCTGCTGGAATTGGGCGAATGGGCGGGCGGATGCCGCGAGGGCGAACATGTTGACGGTCGCCGCGCTGGCGGCGGTGCCGTAGGGCACCCAGGTGACGATGCCGGTGGTGATCGCCCCATTGACGATCTTGCGGTTGCCGTAGGGCGTTCCGGCGATGATGTTGGCGGAGCCGGTGCCGGCGGCGATGCGTCCCGTCTCGCGGTTGGCCAGCGTCAACTCGCCCGAGGTCATGATCTTGGCGTAGCCCCTGACAGTGAGGAAGTCGACGTACTTGCTGTTGAACTTCGGGCTGAAGCGTATGTACTGCGTGGAGTTGGCGGCGTTGCCGGAGGGGCCGGGGATGCCGTTCATGCCGCTGGCGAGACCGTCGAAGGCGTTCCACCCCTTGGACGCCATGAAGGCCTCCTGAAAGAGGTCCCTGCCGGGGCCGTTCTTCCACGCCTGGTAGTCGAAGCCGATGGCGCCGTCGTTCTCGAAGTCCATCTCGTAGATGCTGTACTTGATCCGCAGCTCGGGAATCGGGCGGTCATAGGCGTCGAGCCATTTCATGAGCCGCTTCTCGGCGTAGGGGCCGGCGTACCAGAAGAGGCAGTTCATGTCGGAGTCGTAGTCGAGCATGCCTTTCGCGTACAGCAGCTCCTGCGAGTCGCCCGTCATGTCAAGCCCCTGCTGGGCGGCCAGCTCCATGAGATCCTTGGCCGAGCGGTACTTCGGGAAGTAGACGCCATCCCGGTTGCCGGTCGAGTTGACGACATCCTTCAGATCGAGCGTGGCGATCACCTCGTCGATCGTCATGCCGCCGTCGGCGCGCTTCTGGAACTTGTAGTCCTCGGCGGTAACCAGCAGGAATTTGGCGCCGTCGTTGTAGATCAGAGCCTCCTGCCGCCCCTTGAAGAAACGGCTGCCGCCCGTGACCGCCTTCAAATACTGGATCAACTCGAACGGGTCGGCGTTTTGGAGCTGATACGCCTTGGTCACCATATCCGGCTGATTGTTGTCACGCTTGTACAGAACCTCCTTCGTGTCCTCCTTGATCAGGAACTGCAGCCGCGACTGCA
>CAYTFM010000544.1:0-3224 GCA_964436735.1 uncultured Victivallales bacterium
GCCGCCCGAGGGCTGCCGCAGCGCACCACCCACGTTCTTCCCCCGCTTGCCAAGCCCCTCGCTCAGGCCGAGGGACGTCGTGCTCTTGCCTTCTCCAAGCGGCGTCGGCGTGATGGCGGTGACCTCGATGTACTTACCGTCGGGCTTGTCCTTCAACCGCTCGGCGATCTTCAGGAAATCCAGCTTCGCCAGCTTCCCCATCGGGATCAACTCGCCGTGCGCAAGCCCCAGACGCTCCTGCCACTCCTCGGGAGCCGGCATGTTCGCCTCCGCCCGTTCGGCGATCTCCCAGTCCTTCAACCGCACCGCATCGTAATACGCCATAGCTCCCCCATCCTCGTTATTTTTATTAGTGAAGTAAAAGTTTACACCAACCAACCTATGCAAGGTGGACCGCTCGCCCCACCGCCCGGACGACTGGCGTCTCATGGGAGAGAAGCCGCATGGATAGCGAACAAACTCCACATTGCGCGCCAAATATAAAACCCTAAACTCTGAATGGTAACAGAACGACAAAGGTTTCATCATGTTTTTTGATGAATTTTGGCGGGACGGTTCACTTTCCCAGATGACACCGATACATCACCCTCACGGCTATCCTGACTATGGACAAAAGCCTTCACGCAGACTATGCTATAGTGAAGCTCAAGGAGAAAGTACCATGCCTCTGACACTGCACATACCAGACAACGTGGCACAGGCCATCAAGGTTCCCGACGCCTCTCTGTCCGACGCTCTACTGTTGGAGTTAGGTGTAATACTCTACTCGGACGGGGCCTTGTCATTCGGTAAAGCCAGAGAACTTTCCGGCGTAGGTCGTAACGAGTTCTCGAACGCTCTCGCTAAGCACAACGTGCCGCGCCACTACACCGCACAAGAACTCGAGGACGATCTGGCTTATGCCTCAGGCGGTAAGTGACACTTCGCCCATCCTTAATTTGGCCATCATAGGCCATCTTGACCTGCTTCGCCTCCAGTTCGGAGTCGTCCACGTTCCTTGGGCGGTGGTCTCAGAGTTGCGGCTTGCCGATGATCTACCCGGAAACGACCGCCTCCGTAAAGGATTCGAGGAACATTGGCTCATCCAGACACCGTTGCGCACCAAAAGCCTCGCCACCATCCTGAGCAAGGATCTTGACCATGGCGAGTCAGAGGCGATCGCCTTGGCAGACGAAATGAAGGGAACCACCTTACTGCTTGATGAGAGGGACGCCAGACTCATGGCCAAACGACTCGGCCTGACAGTGACGGGAGTCCTCGGCGTTCTTGCCAAAGCCAAACGGCAGGATGCTTCGTTCAAGCTCGCCGAAGCTGTAGCTGACTTGAAACTCAAGGCGGGGTTCTTCATCTCCGAAGATCTCTCAGCCAATCTTTTGTCGATATGACCCCCACGACCTCAGCAAAACGCACATTTTGCGTCAGATTTCTGCTTCTTCATTTGAGTCTTTTCACCATCTCGTTCCTTCTTCTGATAGGGAAATACGGCGAAGACGACAATAATTGGGGATTCGTATTCCTCATGCTATTCAGATGGTGTTTCGATCTACCCGTAACGCTTGTAGACTTACAAGTTAGAGGACGCTTAAGTCCAATACCTTTTGAGGCTTATTACTTTGTCCTCTATTCAGCGCGCCCACTTCCGCCGAGGCGATGTTCAACCATGAAAGAAACATGCGGCGTCCCGAAATGGCGCGGGGAGCGCGCTCCCGTGGGCGCGCTTAGGTCTTGTGGTGGTTAGTTTCATAGGAGTTTTGGGCAGCATTCAATGGGCGGGGATCGGTTTCTTAGTAGATGTTCTATTCTCCACAAACTCGGAGGAATCAAAGGCGGATGACGGGCGAGATTCCCAAGAAGGTTGACGTATTGGTCGTCGGGGCGGGACCGGCGGGTTCGACGCTCGCGCGGCGGCTCGCCGCCGCCGGCCGTGACGTCTTGCTCATAGACAAGGCCGTCTTCCCGCGGCGCAAACCGTGCGGCGGGGGGATTCCCCCGCGGGCGGCGGCGTTGTTCGACCTCGACCTCGAAAAAGCCGCCGAGGGCAAGGTGGCGTCAGTGGCGGTCGACGGCGGCTGGCGCGGCCGCCTCATCTTCGACACGCCGGGAACCTACGTGGTCGACCGGATGTCGTTCGACAAACTCCTCGTCGACGCGGCGGCCGCGGCGGGCGCGCGGGTCGCGCAGGGCGCGGCATTCCTCTCAATCGTCTCGCGGGACGTCACCGGCTTCACAATCGCCACGTCCGGCGGCGAGGTCGAATGCAGGGTTCTCTGCGCCTGCGACGGCGTGTTCAGTCCCGTTGCGAGAGCGCTGGGACTTCAACCACCTCGACTCGGCTTCTGCCTCGAAGGCGAAGCCGCGATGCCGGCATCCCTCGACGCCGAGGCGCGGAGCCGCGCGGTCTTCAACATCGCCATGATCGAGAAGGGCTACGCCTGGGCGTTCCCCCGTTCCAGGAAAGGGGTCTTCAACGTCGGCGCCGGCGCCGCCTTCCCCCGCTTCCCCGCCCTCGGTGAACGAATCGGAAAGTTCATGGCGAGAACGCCCGAGCTCGCCGGCGCCGCGTTCGACGCGGCCCAAGGCGGCATGATTCCGGACTTCGACGACTCGCTCGCCTGGTACGCCAAGGAGCGGGCCTTTCTCGTCGGCGACGCCGCCCGGCTCGTCGATCCTCTCACCGGCGAGGGCATCGCCCACGCCGTGCGCAGCGCAACGTTCGCCGCCGATGCCATCCTTTCTGAAAAAGGCGAAGCGCGCTACAACGAACTCATCGACAAAGAATTGCTCGCCGAGTTGCGGATCGCCCGCCGCGCCGCCGAAAAGTTCCGGAAGCTGCCGCGTCTCGCCCGCGGCGGCCTGCTCGCCCTGCCGATGGCCGGACGGTACTGCGCCCTGTTTGTCGATCTCCTCTCGGGAAAGATCAACTACCGGGAACTCAGGAGACGAGTGAAGGGCGAATAACGTAGAAATCAGCGAAGAGGCGCAGTACAGTAGAAATTCACCTAAACATTAAAGTAGTGACACAACAACCGATGTCATAAATAATGAGAGGCGCACTATGTACATGACCGGATTCGCGGACGAGGCGGCCAACACGATCGACGGACAGATCGCCGTCACGAAAAGACTTGGGTGGAGCAACATCGAGTCGCGAGGCATCGGCGGCATCAACGTCCACGACATGCCCGAGAAGGACTTCGACGTGGTCGTGGAGAAGCTCGCCGCGG
>CAYTFM010000545.1:0-2453 GCA_964436735.1 uncultured Victivallales bacterium
ACTCTCGACGTTCACTCCGTCTGGCAGTTGTGTCGTCTGAAGGGACACGACAGTCTCCGGCAACGGCCCGCCGGTCGGAAGCTTGCCTGACTTCAGATTGGCCACCATCGTCGGATAGTCGGGGGCGAGGCTTTTCATATCCTCGACCCTGTAGATCGTGCCGGGATATTCGGTCTCCTTGTCCGGAGTGATGATTGGCAGCGGCGCCCCGGTCAACTCGCCGATGTAATACCGCAGATCCTCGGCGGCCTGCCTCAGCACCTCGGGAGCGTTCTTGGCCAGCGACACCGCGTCGCCCTTCTTGAAGGCGTCCGCACCGCTCCCGCCGTACAGCTCCAGCTCCGCCACCTTCGCCGGCCCTTCGACCCGCAGGCAGCGCGCCTTGACAGGATTGAATTTGACGTTGATGTCCGTCTTGGCTGGGGTTTTGCCGTCGGAGGCGGCCGTTGCCACCGGCAGAAAGTCCTCGACGCCTTCATCGAGCATCTTTCTCCTATTCTCGCTCGCCTTCCATAGATCGGCAACCGGCCGCGAGAAGCTTCGGACAATGGGATTTTTGTCGTCAGGGCTCGACATGAATGAAATTTTGAGCGACTGCGCCGCCTCGCCGGTTCCCGGCGTCAAGTAGACACGCTGGACCATGACGTCCTGCCCGAGGTCGATCAGCAGTCCCTTGGCACCGTCGCCAGACCAAGATGTCTCCAGGTTATCGTCCGCCATCTCCTTGATGTTCTTGCCGCTGGCGACATCCGTCACCGTCCATTTCGACGAGTCCAGCTTGGCCGCCTGCGCGCCCCAAGCCAGCAACCCTGCCGTCATCCCCAAAACCGTCATTCGATTCAGGTTCATCATAAATCCCCTTCAATAGATTGTGTCGATGCACACAAGTTTTAAGGTGTCATGCCCTTATCACCCAACGGGGATGTTCAACTTAGGATCTGTCCTGAAATAACCTGGACATCATGCATGGGCTGTCCTTCCTACTTTTGCTTAATCGTGAATTCTTTCATGTAGAACGGACCCTCCCCGAAAACCATGGATTTGATGCCCACCTCCCACACGCCCTTCGTCGCCTTGACGGTGAAGCTGTACTCCGCCTTGCTGTCGGGGATATCCTGCGGGTCGGTGAACACGCCGTCGACATACGCCGCCAACTTCCTGTCCCTGCGGTGCCGGGGTTCCGTGAATCCTCCGCCGCCGAACGACACGACATACTCGCCGTCCGCCTCGAAGCGGACGAGATGCCCGATCCGGCGTCCGTTCTGCATGGCGAAGTCGCCGCCCCTTTTGTAGTCCGACGGCACCACGTCGGCGTCTTTCACGGCGACCGTGAGCGGCGGTTTGCCTGGTCCCATCGTCGGAACGGACTCGGGTTTCTCGAGCCTCTCCGCCCCGACGCCTGTGGCCGCCACAAGCCACTCGAAACCTTTCCGCATGTCGGCGACCCTTTGTTTCACGACCCATCCGACGGCATCGGCCTCCGCCTTTTTGAGGTGCCGCGACATCTCCTGCAGCACGTGAAACGGGAACGCCCCGGTAGTGAGGCGGTACGTGTAGCCTCCTCCGTAAAGACTGACATTGTTGCTGATCTGGTAGTCTTCAGCGGCCTTGTAGTACGACAGCATCGCCTCGCCGGACTCGAGGAAATAGCAGGTGAAAAACTCCTTCAGCATCGCATTGGCGTCGGTGTCGACGTTCCAGTGGACGCGCGGAAAGGCGTAGAAGTTCCACGGGCAGTACTTAATCATCTCCGGAGAGCCCTGCGTGCCGCCGGGAAGGGCGTTGAGCTTGTTCTGAAGCTTGGCCCAGCCGACCGTGGCGGTCACCAGGGGCAACGGCATCGGCCATGCCTTGTCGTCCTCGTTCAGCAGCGTATACCCGTAACTCTCCAGTCGTGTGCACTTCTTGGCCCATTCCTCTATATACGACTTCATCTTGGCGTTGCGCGGCGAATCTGGCGGCAGGTTAATGTGCCCGTACGCGCAGACATCGACGACGACGTTCTCGGGGAAGGTGTCAATCTTCCGTGGTGGTGCGAACACGTTGGCGTACGCCAGGGCGAAGAAGCTGGCCGTCTGGCATTTCCGTGCGATCTCGCAGACGAAATGGTAGTAGGCGTCGGAGGCGTAGTAGGTGGGGAAGGCGCAATACGGGATGTCCGGTTTGACCAGCGGCTGGTTCAGCGCAAGACATTTGTCACACTCGCAGTCGTAGGCGGCATCCGTCGGCAGCAGATTGAAACGCGTGGGAGTCTCCGGGTAGAGAGCCGCCCATGCGGTCGCCTTCGCCGCCAAAAAATCCATCAACCCCTCACTCGAGTAACAGGGTGTGACATCCGGACGTCTTTTCCCGACGCTGTCATCCGGCCCTTCTCTTTTCAGTCCCATCCAGTGAGGGTGTGCCTCCAGGTTGCGCTTGGACATCTCCTTTTCGATCTGGCCCGGCGTGACGCC
>CAYTFM010000545.1:2463-3210 GCA_964436735.1 uncultured Victivallales bacterium
GATCCCGCAGTTGTTGTGCGGATAGCCGTCAAACCCCTCCTTGTATTCGTCCTTCACCGCCTTCGCCGCCTCGATCGAGTCCTTCGGGCCTTTGGGCGATGGAACCTCCTGTCCTCCGCCGAACCGGAAGCCGTTCCACGAGGACGACCAGTGGTTGCGCCAGAAGTAGAGGTAACTCTCGGTCGGAAACTGAACCCATCTCTTATGAAGCTCCCACGGCATCGTCGGACAGTAGCACTGGATGGAGAAGTTGGCGTATATCCGATCGGCAGAAGGGGTGTAGTGAAGCGGCAAAACCTTCATGTCCAGATCGTTGCGGTTCGGCACGAAGTCGCCATGCGGATCGGGATAGACCCATCTCACGCCTTGGCTCTCGAGGAACGCCCACACGCTGGCGAGGACGTTCCTATAGGGCCACGCCTTGAACACGATCTCCTTGCCGTCTGCTTCGACATTCACGGGACACGAGGGGAGCTTGCCGGACTTCAGATTCTCCGTCATCTCGTCATACGCGCCGGCCAGGCTTTTCAAATCCGCTATCCTGAAGAGGGGGCCGCTATAGGATTCAGCGGCGTCGGGGGTGACAACCGGCACCGGCCTGCCCAGCATCTCCCCCAGATAGTAGCTGAGATCTCTGGCGGCCAAAGCGAGCGGTTCGGCGGCGTTGGCCGGCAGGATCACGGCCTCGCGCTTCGCTGCCTCCTGGAAGCCGTAGACCTCGACCTCGCCGAGTGTCCATGACGTCCC
>CAYTFM010000546.1:0-3207 GCA_964436735.1 uncultured Victivallales bacterium
GGACGAAGATGCCGGAATTCAGGGATCTGATGGGCGTGCCCACCAGCTCCGATCTCGGCTACTGGCCCGCCGCCTTTATTTGCCCGAAGGCGAGCCTCGCTTTGAAAACGAAGCTCCCGGTATCGGGCAGCACCTACTACTACCTGATGTACAGCTATGGCTCCAATAGGGAGCAACTCACGTGGGGAAGCTTCTTCGGTTATCGTCTCGCCCAAATCAAACGCCCCAGCGGTAAACTCGCCATGACGGATGCGACCGACTGGGCGATCGGCTATTCCAACAGCAACCCGAATGCGTTCTATTGGATCTACGGCGAGGCATACAACTGGCCTGGCCCACCCGAAATCACCTGCATGACCTGCTACCGACACAACAATGGCCAAAGCGCAAGCGTCCTTTATTTCGACGGCCATGCCACCTGCCTCCCCTGGAACTCGATCTGGGGCGTCCCTGATCTCTGGACCGTGTTGAACGAGTAACCCCCCCGCATCTCCCCTTGACAACGACGACCGCTTGTGCTAAAGTGACATGTAATCGATTACACAGCGCGCCTCGCATGGCGCACGGCCTCGGGGAAGCGCGTGGAATCCACACAACGGGAGCGGGCATGATTCGCGCCACCTATCGCACATTCACCGCCTGCGCCATTCTGCTGCTCGCCTATGCGCTTGCGGGAGCGGACCGTCCCGCAGCGAACGCGCCGCCCAACTTCCCGACAGAGACGCTCACCTCAGGGACCGTGTCCGCCGTCGTGTGCATCCCCGACGCCGCAAACGGTTTCTACAAGGGCACGCGCTTCGACCACGGCAGCATGATACTGAGTTTCGCCTCCGGCGACACCGAGACGTTCCGCATGTGGAAGCATCCCACCACACATCCAGAGATCAATGGTGGCGCGGGGCCGTGCGAAGAGTTCGACTTCGGCCTTGACGGTGTGACTGTGCCATCTGGCTACAACGAGGCGAAACCGGGAGAACCGTTTCTGAAGATCGGCGTCGGGTGGCTGAAAAAGAAGGACGACAAGCCTTACATGCCGTTTTTCCCTTTCGAGGTGGTCGACACCGGCGTGTGGAAGTCCGAACGTGTGGACGCCTCCTCAATCCGTATCGTTCATTCGACCGATTCATCGAAACGCCTTGCCTACCGTCTGAGCCGGACTATCACCGTGTCGGAGACACCCGCCCGACTGTCCATCCAGCGGGAACTCGTCAACACCGGGACTGCGCCGCTCAACCTCTCGCACTACTGCCACAATTTCATTCAATTGCGCGGCATGTCTGTCGGCCCCGCATGCCGTGTGACCCTTCCTTTTCCCGCCGCCTTTGACGGCACTGCCCCAGAAGGCTGGAAACTGTCCACCGACGTCCTGTCTTTTGAGGGTGCGCCAAAGGGGGCGATCGGCGTGAAAATAGCCGGCGTGAAAACGGGCGAAACGCCTAATTTCTTCACTGTTGCGAATATGACATCCGCCACGCTCCTGCGCTGCGTGGGTGATCGCCCCCTGAGCGGTTTTACCGTATTCGCGGATGCGACGACCATCTGCCCCGAACCATTCATCACGCTCTCGATCGCCCCGGGCGAATCGGCGAAATGGTCCACCACGTATGAAATAGGCATTCCCGCGTTCTCAACAAACAAGGATGCGCAATGATAAAACCGTTGCCATGGACGCAATTTACTTATAGGAGAAACGACGATGAAACACACGCCCCATGACTGCGTCGGCAGAGGTTCTAACGGGTTCACGTTGATTGAGTTGCTGGTCGTCATCGCGATCATTGCGATCCTCGCCTCCCTCCTCCTGCCCGCGCTGTCAAGCGCGCGGGCGCTGGCGAAAACCACCAGTTGCGCCAACAATCTCGCCCAGATCGACAAGGCCGCCATGATGTACGGCCTCGACTACAACGACTACATCGTGCCCTGCTTCAGTCCAGGCGATTGGACGGCCGACGGCCTGACCAATTGGCCGGGACTTCTGATGACCTATTGGGGCATTACGCGGACGACGAACTTCACCAAGGCCTCGGACTGCCCGGTCGCCATCTGCCCCACCTCGCCCGAACGGTTCGGCTATGCCCACAACTACGAGCAGTTGGGATGGCATAAAGCCAATCCTCCAGTGGTCTTCTGCTTCAAGAAGTTCACGAACGCCTCGGCCCCGACCAACACCGTCTTCTTCGCCGACGCCACCAACCCGGACGCCGATCCCTCGCTGTTCCTCAGCTGGCGCGGCTACATGCGGCCAGCGAATTTCTACCCCGGCCTCTGGGACTACCACATCGACTTTCCACACAAACTGCGGGGTAACGTCGCCTGGCTTGACGGACATGTGGTAAGTCGGCAAATAAATGACGGGATCGCGTTCGCTCCGACATCTCTGGCGGAGTGGTGGGCGTATAGCAGATAAATCCGAAAATCGAAACACGAAATCAGAATAATAGGGAGACTCTACCATGACGCGTTGTGGTACTATCTCTATCATGCGATTCCCACGGCAGGTCTTCACCCTCATCGAACTGCTGGTCGTCATCGCCATCATCGCGATTCTCGCGGCGCTCCTCCTCCCCGCCCTCACAAACGCCAGAGAAACGGCGGTCACCCTCACCTGCACCAACAATATCAAACAAATCGTCAACAGCGCCGCCATGTACACCGTCGACTACAACGACTATCTCTGTCCCACTTTCACGCCTGGTCAGGGCGGCGGCGCCTGCGCGGGCGCAAACTGGCCGGAGCTGCTCGCCGGCTATTTCGGGGTGAGCGTCGACCTCAACAACCTCGCCAACAATCATCTCAACGACTCGCTTGACAACCTCAAGAAGGCGCCTGTCATCGTCTGTCCCAAGTCACCGAAACGCTCCGGGTATGGCCATAACTACTATTACCTTGGATGGGACCAAGCCCCGTTGGACAGATACTTCTACAAGATCCACACGGTGACCGCTCCCACGAAATGCCTGTATTTCGTGGACTACATCAAAGAGGACGCCGCCGACCCCGCAACAATGAACGAACCATATGTGCGGGCGGGGAACATCAACTGGTCGATCACCATCGGTGACAACACTGTCGTCTATTACGTCCACAACAACTTCGCCAACGTGGGGTGGGTCGACGGTCACGCCGCCCCTCGCCGCCGCGGCGACGGCCTCCCCACCTACTCGAGCGCCCCCGACGAGTGGTGGCAGCGGAATATCAACGACCCCT
>CAYTFM010000547.1:0-1795 GCA_964436735.1 uncultured Victivallales bacterium
CGATCAGGCAACGGCGACGATCCTCAACGCGATCTTCGTATCCTCCGTCGATCACGGGACGTCTCCACCGTCGGTTCTTTCGACTGTCACCGTTGCCTCGACCGGTGCTCCCCTCGGTGCGGCCGTGGCGGCCGGTATCTTGTCCATCTCGAAATTTCATGGCGGGGCCATCGAGGACTCAATGAAAGCCATCAGCGAGGCGCTCTCAACTGCGAAGACCAAGGGCATGAGTTTGGAGGGTGCCGCTCTCGCCACATTCGAAGGCTATAAAGCACGAGGGGCACGTCTGCCCGGCTTTGGCCACCGGCTGCACACAAAAGACCCGCGAACCACGCGACTCCTGCAACTGGTGGATTCGCTCGGCAAGGCGAAGGACGGACTGGCGATGGCGCGGGCACTGGAAGAAACCATTGCAAAATCCACCGGCAAGCCGCTTCCGCTCAATGTCGACGGCGCGATTGCTGCCGTCCTGCTTGATTTGAATGTCCCGCCCGCACTGGCGAATGCATTCTTCATGATCGCCCGCCTGCCAGGCTTGGTTGCTCACGCCAACGAGGAACGTACACGCCAGAAACCGATGCGTCAGATACACCCGACGGACGTCACGTACGACGGTCCCGCACTCCGCCACCTGAAATGACCATCACTCTCCACAATCCGTTCCATAACGAGCGTTGGGGCGAGACTCCTGCCAAGCCTTCTTCCGCTCGGGAAGATGGCTTGGCGGGAACCTCGCCCTCCCTCCGCACGGAGATCTCTCGCTTCTACAGAGTGACCACTCACTCCTTTCCGGCGTCTGAGCGCCATTGAGGAACCGCCATGCCCGACGACATCCTCTCCATTTTCCCGGAAATCAAAGAAATCAAGGACGCGACCTTGCGTGACAAAACAACTGCGACGTGGACCGCCGCAATGAAACGCAGCACTCTGACCTACGACGATCTGCGGACAATGCCCTTCACGCTGCTGGTGTCCAATGTGAATGTGACTTTCGTCGAGCACGTCCGGACAGTCTGCAAGATGTGCATCGCATGCTGGGATGTGCTGCAGAGATCCTACGGGGAACGCAATATGGTCGATCGCGATGTTCTAATTGCGGGGGCAATGCTCGCCGACGTCGGCAAGGTTCTTGAGTTTACCAAGAAGGATGGGCAATTCGTAAAAAGTGAACACGGCCGCCTTCTCCGCCACCCATTCAGCGGTGTCGGCCTCTGCTGGGAACAGGGTCTTCCGGAATCAGTCATTCACGTGGTGGCGATGCACTCCAAAGAAGCCGCGGGCGGGAAGCGTACCCCCGAGGGAATCGTCCTGCATCACGCCGACTTTATCGACTTTGAACTGGTCGGAGGCTGACCGAATGTGGGGTGGGCTCCGCCCACCGTCTTCGTTGGATCGGGGAAATCAAATGGGCCAGACTGTCGTTGAGAAAATCGCCACCACGCACGCTGTGGGACTACGAGCAGGGGAGAACGTCTTTTCCGGAGACTTCATCCGTATTCGCCCCAAGCATGTGATGACCCACGACAACACCAGCGCGGTGATGAGCAAATTCAAGTCCATTGGCGCCGCGAAAGTCGCCGATCCGCGCCAGCCGGTTTTCGCCATCGACCACGATATCCAAAATACCGCTCCCGAAAACCTCGCGAAGTACGCCAAGATTGAGGCCTTCGCCAAAGAGCACGGCATTGATTTCTATCCGGCCGGAACAGGTATCAGCCATCAGGTAATGGTCGAGTATGGATATGTGACTCCTGCCAGCATGGTCGTGGGCAGTGACTCACATTCAAACCTGTAT
>CAYTFM010000547.1:1805-3204 GCA_964436735.1 uncultured Victivallales bacterium
AAACATGGTGGCAGGTGCCGCCTGTGGCTCGCGTGACCCTCACGGGAAGTCTCCCGCCAGGCGTGGTTGGCAAGGACGTCGTCATTGCCCTCTGCGGTCTGTTCAATCACGACGAAGTACTCAACATGGCGGTAGAATTCGCCGGCGATGGTGTCAACGGAATATCAATGGATCAGCGCATGAGCATCGCCAATATGTCCACCGAATGGGGGGCATTAGCAGGTGTCTTTCCGTTCGATACTGTGCTCCGTGATTTTCTATACTCGAGGGCAGACTTTCTTGCGTCCCGCGGAACGCCGCGCTTTACCCGTTCCGCCGTCGACGGCTGGTTTGCGAATTGTCTGAAGCCGGACGCAGACGCCCACTACGCCATCGATCTGACGCTCGATCTCGGCTCTGTCATTCCCCATGTCTCCGGTCCCAACCATGTGAAGACGATGGTCTCACTGCCGGAGATCGAGAAGAAGAGAGTGAGAATCGACAAAGCGTATCTGCTGAGCTGCGTGAACGCCCGTCTCGAGGATCTGGCGGCCGCCGCGCACGTCATCAAGGGGAAGCGCGTAGCGGAGGGCGTGAAACTCTATGTTGCGGCTGCCTCGGCGAACATCCAGAAACAGGCCGAGGAGTTGGGGCATTGGCAGGTCTTATCCGATTCCGGCGCCATCATGCTCCCTTCGGGGTGCGGACCGTGCATTGGGCTGGGCCAGGGTACCTTGGAAGAAGGTGAAGTTGGCATCAGTGCCACCAATCGCAATTTCAAGGGACGCATGGGACACCGTGATTCGCAGGTCTATCTTGGCAGCCCAGCCGTAGTCGCGGCCTCGGCGGTCGCCGGATACATCGCGTCTCCGACAAAGTTCACGGAGATCTCAGGTCGGACCACATCCATCAGCCACCCCGCTCCGATCCGTGCGGCCGAGCCCGTCGAAGTCGTGGCAGGCTTCCCTGCCGCCATTCACGGACGCGCGCTCTGGCTGCCGGTCGACAATCTCAATACCGATGGCATCTACGGCGGCGCCTTTACATATAAAGACAACCTCACGCGCGATGAGATGGCCGCAGCCTGCATGCTGAATTACGACCCCATCTTTCAAACCATCGCCCGCCACGGCGATATCATCGTTGCCGGCCGCAACTTTGACACCGGTTCCTCTCGTGAGCAGGCCGCAACCGCACTTGACTACCGCGGCATCCAGTGCGTGATCGCCGCATCGTTCAATGAGACTTACAAGCGTAACGCCTTCAATAACGGCTTTGTTGTCTTCGAGTGTCCCGGTTTGGTCGATTATCTCCGGGAGAAATACAAGCCGACTCCGCCCCCAACGGTTGTCGGTCCCGATCTCGACGTGGACTACCAGAAGAGGAAGGTCCACGAGATGATCACCAACCTGGGCGGGAG
>CAYTFM010000548.1:0-3180 GCA_964436735.1 uncultured Victivallales bacterium
CTGACCTTATATGATACCATATTCGGTCCGATGGTCAACGCACGCATGACCCGACACGCCCATTCCGCCGGGAGGCTTCTTCTTGAAAGTCTGAAGGATCGGCGCGGTCTGGGTCCATGCGGTGGTTCGGTGGCCCCCTATCCCTATAGTTGATCCTGTTGGTCTGGCTCCGCCTCCGGAACCCTTGACGTGGCACGTTCGAATTTCTTGCGATTCCCGCGTCTTGTCCTCTTCTCCAGATAGTCCTCGGTCTCCAGAGCAGAGATCTTCTCGGCTAGAGCGGAGGCAGCGAATTGATTGATGGAAATGTTGTCCTTCTTTGCAAGCTTCCGAATCCTCTCATGCAGGGAGTCAGGAAGCCGCAGGCTTATGGTACTCATTTCAATTCTCCCATCTTCTCAAGGAACTCCTTGGGCGTTAGAGCCTCGATCCCGAACTGTTGAATGCCATAGAAATCCTTCTTGTTATAGGTGATGATGAAATTGCATCGAGCCGCAACCGCCAATTCCAGAACCATATCATCCTTCGGGTCTCGCAAAAGGGGTCTCCATAGGTAGAAAACCTTCCTGTGATGGGCGACGGCGCACATGTAGTCAAGGATATCGTCGATGTCTCTCGCCGAAAGCCCTCCCCTTCGGATCATCCCCCTGGCGGCTTTCTCGTATTCGAGAACCAGGGGAACAGAGATGTTGATTTCGAATCGACGGTCTCCGAGAAGGCGGAGCAAGCGGTACGACGCACCTCGCTTGGATCGCAGCGCTGCGACAAGCACGTTCGTATCGATAACGATTTGGGAGGAGACCATTATGGTATTGTATCTGATACCATTTGATCGGTCAACAAGATACTATGTTTGTCCACCGCCGCGCCTCAACGGCGGCGCGCCGAAGTATTGGCGTCGTTGACGCAGCCAGTCCGCGCCGCCTGTTTGCAGGCGCTGGTTCGGCGCTCGTTGCCCGAAAACTTTACCGACGAGCAGGCCATCGGCCATGCTTCATGAGATACAGAAAGGTCCGGCGATCTGTATTGACGTCAGCCTCCTCAGGATCGTTGCGAGCGCACCAAGCTGTGTACATGGTGATTGCTTCATTGAGCAAGCGAGCCCGGGCCTCTGCTGCCGCGGTTTCGGTCACCCCTGCTGAGCGCAACCCGCACTCGAATCCCTCCAGCAAGGACTTCACGAGAGGGGCAAACTCAGCGTCATCAATCGGGAAACGATCGACATGCGCAAACAGGCGGCGAAGGATCTCGACCGCAATAGAGATTCCCGCTTCCAGGATGGCCGTGTCCTCGGCCTTGCCGCAGTTTGAGGAACGTGGCGCCTCAATCAAGTCCCGGCCGCTCGTCATTTCTTGCTGATCCAGCAACACTTGAAGGGATCGAGTTGCACCGGGTGTCCGGGCAAGGAGACCTTGTGCCTCGAGGGCGAGGACCATCCGGTGAACGGCAGGCGCGGAGACACCGAGGTATTGGGCGATCTCTGCCTCCGAAGGTGGCCGTTTGTGAAGCTGGGAGTACTTTCGAATAAAGTCCAAGTATTCGGACTGGCGACCGGTCGGTTGCCTGCGTCTCTTCCGCGTCACGAGCATTCCCCAGATGTGGCACCTAAACAGGTCATTCTAATCCCATGCGCCGACGCCCGCGCTGAGCAGTGGCACAACGCGATCACGGTTCTCTTGGTTGCGTACTGCCTTCCGCGCCACCTGCTGCAGGCAAGTGGTGGACGGTCCGTTAGCTCGCAATGGGCAACGGCCGGAGACGGGCGATCACGGCGGCCTCACGGCCTCGCATTGCGTGCCACAGATCCCAGTCCATCTGAAGTCCGAGCCAAAAGTCAGCAGGCATCCCTAGGACACGCTCGAGGCGCAGTGCCGTATCTGACGTGACTGCCCGCTTCCCACGGATGATCTCGTTGAGCCTGGGAAAGGAGATTCCCATCTGTTTGGCGAACGCGGATTGGCTCACGCCAAGAGGACGCAAGAACTCCTCCAGAAGCATCTCGCCCGGATGCGTAGGCGGACGTCGACGCGGCAGTCGGCGCCCCCCTCCGCGGGATTCCCTGCGGCGAGCATGAGGGGCCTGCCTCTTAGTGGTAGTCTGTGATCTCGACGTCATAGGCATCTCCTGTCTGCCAACGGAAACAAACTCGAAGCTGATCGTTGATGCGGATACTGTGCTGACCTTGTCGATCTCCTCGGAGCCGTTCCAGTCGATTGCCGGGGGGGATTGTAAGATCTAGGAGATCCCGCACACGATTAAGCTGGTCCAGTTTCCGCCGAGCGACTGCCCACACGGATCGCGGACAGACCCGCCGTGCCGCCGTCGTATCTGCACCGTCGAAGACGTCCTCAGATCCACGGTTCCGGAATGAGCGTATCACGACCTAAATTATAATGACCCCCATTATAGCCGTCAATGACCCTACATCCGTCCAACCGTCGCGCATGACATGCGCGGCAGCCGAGAGTTGGTTCAAGATACAAATCTGAGGCCGCGCCAGGTCCATGCGCCGGTTGGGCGAGCTACACGACTTCAAACGACTGCCCCAAAGGACGAAATTCCCCAACTTCCTGCCGTTCCAGCTTGACTCTGATTTGCTCGAAGCGTCTCACGCTCTCGTGGGAATACAGCCGCTCACCACAATGCAAGCAGACCTCAGCGCGGACTTTGATAAATGCGGTGTGGTTGCCGCCCCGTAGAAGTTTCTCCACTTCCTTCTCAACGATCTGGCCACCACAAACAGGGCACTTCTCGAATGGCTTCATTCTCTCGGTCTCCTAATTCGCCAATTGATCCATCGATTGGGGTCCGGACGGTATACCGTGATAAGTACCGCCCAGCCATTGTCTTGATTATACCCCCAAACACTGTGAACAGGCTCACCCGCAAAGGTATCACCATAGACCAAGCAACTCGGATAGGGCCTGTCAGAAGGATAATCCTCGACAATCTCCCCCTGCAGCACGCTGAAAAGAACCTCATCGAACGTGAGATCCTCCGCCCGAGCCTCTTCATCGGCGTGATCGGTGATCCGAATACGGTCTCTCCGCACTGCATCAATGATATCTTCAATTCTCACCCAACGTTCCCTCTCTGAAGAGATGTCATCAAGCCCGCCCAACGCACGCATGACATGCGCGGCAGCCGAGAGTTGGTTCAAGATACAAATCTGAGGCCGCG
>CAYTFM010000549.1:0-3178 GCA_964436735.1 uncultured Victivallales bacterium
ATTGTGATGGTGCATTTCCCAACCAGTATATCCTTCACAAGCAACCTTACATCCTTCTGTCTTTCATCTATGTTCAAGCTTTTTGCCCTCTCCTTCAGGCAGCCCAGGAATCCGTTCACCGAGGTCTCAAGCCGTGAAAACTGTTGCTGCTCAACGAACTTGAATTTGAGTGCGTTCAGCTCCTTCGCAAGGGTCGTCTCCTTCTTTCGCAAAGAGCCGATGTGGCTCCGCAATTCACCTAACGGCAGCATCTCCTCCTGATAGGCGTCGAGAAGTCTGTCGATCCCGTTGCGGACCTTGTTCAATTCAGACTGGAGGCTGCCTTGCTGCTTCTGAGTCAAACTGGTGTTCTGGCTTTCTTTTATGCGCCGTTGAATCTCATTCTGGATCAAGTCCCCATTTCCCAGTAGGCCAATGACATGCTGCCAAACCAGGTCATCAAGGTAATCCTGGCGGATGGGATGGTTCGTGCATTTCCGGCCATCTGGATACCTGTAGTCATCCGCGCCAAGACATCGATAGTAATAAATTTTTCGCAGTGGAGTGCGTGTTGAAGTACGATAGTAGGCATAGCCACAGTCCTTGCAGACCAGCATCCCTTGAAGGATCGTTGCCTCTTTGGTGTTCCTTGAGGCAAACTCCTTGTTTTGTTTCAACCTCTCCTGGGCAAGCTCGAACGTCTCCTGCGATATCAAAGGGGGCACGTTTATGATAAGCCACTCGCTTGGAGGACGGGCTTTGTTGGCGCTGCTCCTGGGCGAATAGCCGCCCTTCAGCCGAAGAGCGCGGTTGGCTTTCCGCCGCTCGCAATGTTCTGTCTTCCCATATGCCGCCTTGCCTGCATACGCTGGATTTCGCAGCATCGCCCATATGACGGATCTGTCCCACTGGGCTTTCTCCTTTTGCGTCGGAATCGACTTCTCCGTGAGCTGGCGTGCTATTTCCCCCATGCTTTTCCATTCTTGAGTGTAAAGGTCGAAGACTTCTCTTACAATGGTGGCTTCCGCCTCGCAAATCTCATAATACGCATCCGCGTTCTCGTCCCGCTTGATGTAGTGGTAGCCATATGGCGCTCCAGACAGCACATTGACGCAGCCCGCTTTTGCCTTGTGCCGCTTCCCGCGTCGGCTGCGCTCGATGATCTGGGCACGCTCATATTCGGCGATCATCCCCTGGAATTGCTGCCGCAGCTTTTTCTCTGGAGAATCTCCGTGGACGGATTTGAGGAAGACTGTGTCAACCCCACCGCGCTGAAACTCCTCCATCAAAAGGGCTTGATACGCATAGCGTCGACTCAAGCGATCAGGCGCGTATATGAGAACAGCGTCAAGCTTCCCTTCAGATGCTAAATCCCGCAACCGTTCCAGAGCCGGGCGCGTCAATATGCTCCCGCTGTACCCCTCGTCCTCCAGCACCCATTCCGCGGAACAGTGTAGCCATTCGCTACGGCATATTCCTTCAGCAGGGCAGTCTGGCTGCCAATGGTCTTCTCGTCTTTCTGCCGCTCCGAAGAGACTCGGGCGTAAATCGCCGCCATTTTCCCCATCTTCATCATCTCCCATTATGTTTTCAGCAGGCAATGCCTCTTTGCATGATGATGAAGACGAGGAAGGGACGAGCAGTTGATAGGCAGCTCAAGTTTCCTGGCCCCCAACCGGCCGTAGTTGTATTCCAACTCAAGTCGGTGTCCGTTTCCCCTTCTTCCCAACTTTCCCTCTCATTTTCAGGAGGATTTCCAGAGCCTCCGCCACAAGATCGCCTATGGCGCAGCCTGAAATTCGTGCGGCTCGCCTGACTCGATGAATAAGGCTGTCCGGCAATTTCACGGTAAAGACCACTTTCCTCTCCGGTATCGCAAGCGGACCGTAGCTCGTCTCCGCAATTTTCAGATAGCGGAATGCCTGTCTGTCTGAGATTCCGAATTTCCCCGCCAACGCCCGCTTCGCGTCTATACGAGTCCCTCCGGCGGCTATAATCCCAATTGCCAGGTTGACTCTCCTGGCCAGCTCTGCTTTTGATGACTTTTTCATGATGACACATATATACTACTACATACGTCATATTCAACCTCTCATTGGCGATTTTTCCAACGCTTTGCGCAATACTTGGAAAATTTCCTTTCATACCGGACATCCACTGCAAACTCAAAGTTATTGATTGCGTTGGTAGCGTACTCAGTCCGGTACTCGCCAACATCTACCTGAACCCGTTCGACCACCTCATGGAGGCGAAGGGGTTCAAGGCGGTCAGGTACGCCGACGATTTCATCGTCCTTTGCGGGGCGAGAGAGGAAGCGGAGGCGGCGCTTGAAACCGTAAGAGGTTGGATGAAAGAGGCGGGGCTCGAACTCCCCCCGGAGAAGACCCGTATCGTGGACACCGAGGCCGGGGACAGTTTCGAGTTCCTCGGCGACCGTTTCGAGAAGGGGAGAAGATGGCCCCGCAAGAAGAGTCTCGACAAATTCAAGGACAAAGTCCGGGAGATCACGAAGAGGGCGAACGGACACAGTCTGGACGCCATCATCGCCAAGCTCAATCCATGCCTGAGAGGCTGGTTCAACTACTTCAAGCACAGCCGGAAGTACATATTCCGCAATCTTGACGGCTGGGTGCGCAGACGGATTCGCTCGATACTCAGAGTGCGGACGAAGCGGAAAGGATGCGCCCGAGGTTGGGACAATCAGCGTTGGCCAAACAAATTCTTTGACGAGCATGGGCTATTCTCCTTGACCATAGCCTATTGCGAGGTCACCGGTCTCAAACTATGAGATTAACCACCAACTGGAGAGCCGGATGCGGGAGAACCGCCTGTCCGGTTCGGAGGGGGGGGGGCGAAAACCAATGCGCCCTCCCTACCCCTATAATTATGCATAAAAGCCAAGTACAATTTTCACCCGCAATCAAGCCGAACGGACCGCCTTGGTCTGCCACGGCCCAGCGGCCATAGACGGGTTTTCCCCGCCTCGTTGACACTCAAAGACTGGTTTCCAACGCTCTCGCATTCCGTCTCACCCCCCCCCAAAAAAAACAGAGAAAATCACGGACTTACCCTAAATCTTTCCTGGTTCCTATCGATAACTAAAGGGTAACGAGTCAGAAAAGTTTGCAGAAGCCAAATGGTTTAGACGAAGTAAAACAAAAAAAAAGAAAAACACGAAAGGAGGCGTGCGGAACGTAGC
>CAYTFM010000550.1:0-3145 GCA_964436735.1 uncultured Victivallales bacterium
AACGGTTCAACGGTTCAACGGTTCAACGGTTCAACGGTTCAACGGTTCAACGGTTCAACGGTTCAACGGTTCAACGGTTGGCGGATTATGAGTGTGCGAAGCTCTAACCGTTGAACCTTTGAACCGTGAACTTTGAACCATGCCGTTTCTTGTTATCCGTGTTTGCATTTATATGCCTTATACGCAATATTTTAAGGCTCTTTTATTCAGAGAACGTTATTTTGACATTCTAATATTCACAGCACAGAACGGGTGGGGCTATGTCGGGACACAGCAGGTGGGCGAACATCAAGCACAAGAAGGACGCGTCTGACCAGAAGAAGGGTAAGATGTTCTCGCGGGTGACGCGGGAGATCATCATCTCCGTGAAGTCGGGTGGTCCCGATCCTACCGCGAACACGCGTCTGCGCCAGGCGTTGATCGCCGCCCGCGCCGTCAACATGCCCAACGTCAACATCGACCGCGCCGTCAAAAAGGCGTCGGGCGAGGGTGCTGCGAATGCGCTTGCCGAGATCACCTATGAGGGGTATGCGGTCGGGGGCGTGGCCGTGCTGGTTGAGTGTTTGAGCGACAACCGCAACCGGACAGCGGGAGAAGTTCGGCTGCTGTTCGACCGCAACAATGGCAACCTCGCGTCATCCGGCGCGGTCACCTACATGTTCAATCGCAAGTGTCACTTTGTCGTCAAGGGGGAGAACGCCACCGAGGACAAGTTGATGGAGGTGGTGCTCGACGCCGGGGCTGAGGATATTGACGCCCAGGATGGCTTTGCGGAGATCTGGGGCGCGGCGACCGCGTTTGAGCCGATCTCCAAGGCGCTTGAGAAGGCGGGCTACACGCTTGAGGAGGCCGGCCTCGCCCAAAAACCGGGGATTTTCACCAAGGTCACCGATGTTAATATCGCGAAACAGGTGCTGCGCCTGCTCGACCAGCTCGAGGATCATGACGACGTGCAGAACGTCTACTCCAACGCCGACATCCCGGACGAGGTGGCCGAGGCGGCGATGAAGGAACTGGCGAAGTGAGCGTGCAGCCTGTGATGTGCGCATCTTGCACGTGTGACCTGTTTGTGATGTTCAGGGGGCGGGGTGCTGGGATCAGGCTTCAGGCCCGAACACCGAACAGCGAACACCGAAATTCTGGCGCATCCGACCGCGTGCGAGCATGATTGTTCTCGGAATCGACACCGCGATGCGCTGTACCGGCTATGGAATCGTCGAGGCCACCTCCGATTCCTCCTTCAGGGCGGTGGACTGTGGCGTCATCAAAAATCCCCCCAAGGTTCCCCACAGCGAATGTCTACGCCGTCTTGCGGGGGGCATCCGCGAGCTGGTGTCCACGTACAAGCCCGACGCCGCCTCGATCGAGGGCGCCTTCTACGGGAAGAACATCAGGACGGCCCTGATCCTCGGCTACGCCCGCGGCTGCATCATGACCGTCCTCGCCGAGAGGTGCGTGCCCACTTACGCCTATTCCCCTAAAGAGGTGAAGCTGGCGGCGGTCGGTTTCGGCGGTGCCCAGAAAAGCCAGGTCGCCTACATGATGTCATCGATCCTCCATATCGACGTCACGGGGGTCGAGGAGGATGCTACCGACGCACTCGCGCTCGCTCTCTGCCATGCCCAGCGCGTCCTGCGTGTCGGCGGGGAGGAGTTCGGGGCGAGGCAGATTTGAAACAACCGTGCGGATGTTTGCCGTTGTCAGGAGGAAGAGTGTGGACACCTGGCGCGTCTCCCTCTACTTGACTGCGTGCAAGAGAGTGCTACCTTACCACTTGAAGTTCAACTGCAAGTTGAAGTTTGGCGATTTCGGAGGGGGTCATGCCGTCTGTCACCATGCTGGATTTCAGGAAAAGCGCCAACCGCATTCTCCGGAATGTGAGGGAAGGGCAGCGGATCACGCTGACCTATCGCGGCAAACCTGTCGCCCGCATTGAGCCCATCATCGAGACCGCACCAGGCAAAGACGATCCCTTTTTCCATCTGTCCGACCTTGCGGAGCAGGTAGGAGACTCGCTGACGAACGAGGAGATTGACGAGACGCTGTATGGCCGTTCCGCGACAAATATTCGTTGACACCAGCGGATTTTACGCGCTTCTCGTTGCCAAGGATGCGACGCACGGGGAGGCTGTTGCAATTCTCAAAAGCGCGCAGCAGTCTCACCGCGGCTTCGTGACCTCCGACTATGTGCTGGACGAGACGGCGACGCTCTTGTCCGCGAGGGGATGTCGTCATTTGTTGGCTCCTTTGTTCGATTCCGTCATGGAGTCGCGTGTGTGCCGGGTCGAATGGATTTCTCCCGAGCGCTTCACCGCGGCGCGGAAGCATATTCTGACACATGCCGATCGGGGATGGTCTTTCACGGATTGCGTCAGCTTCGGCTTAATGAGGGAATTGCGCCTCACGGAGGCGTTGAGCAAGGATTCGCATTTCACCGAGGCGGGATTCACTCCGCTTCTCTCCAACTAACTGGGGGTGTTGGGCATGTGGAAAAGCATCATATGCGGCGTGTGGTCGCCGTGGGTCGCGGGAGTCGCGATCGCGTTTTTGTTCTTCATCGGGTTGTACGTGCTGGATGAGAGGCCGGGGACGAACGACGTGTATGCGAACCTGTCCGACTACAGCCAGGGGGCGATCGAGAACAAGCGCATCAGCATGGACGAGTTGCCGCCATGGACATGGCAGACGGCCTTCCTTGTCGGCATTCTCCTCGGGGCGTTCATCGCCTCGGTCGCTGGCAAGGATTGGAAATTGTATCTCTTCCCCGAGGATCACATGACGAAGGGGGCGGCGTACTATTCCACGTTTGGACTGGCGATGACTTTCATCGGCGGCGTGCTGACGATGGCGGGGCTGATTCTGGCTGGCGAGTCGTGTCTTGGACTCTGGAACGACTGCCTTGCGTTGTCGGTCCTCTCCTTTTTCTTCATCGTCGTCATGTTCGTCGAGGCGGTCATCGTGGGGACGCTTCTTTCTCTGAAGGTGAAAGAGGCGTGAGGTGGAAGGTGGAAGGCTTTTGAGTCACGGCTGAGAATAACAACAAACAACTGACGATACCCAAGGCGGGCCGAGCCCGCACCCCAAGTGTCGATAGAATAGTACCGAAGAAAATTTTGTCGCCAAAATTTTATTCTAATACATTTCC
>CAYTFM010000551.1:0-1598 GCA_964436735.1 uncultured Victivallales bacterium
ATAACGCCCCGTAGGGGCTAAAATCTGGCGCAAAATTCAATTCCAAACCCCGAGCAAATTACCGTTTCCCGCCCATCCTCGCCGATTCGGTTTTGTGGTGTTTCTCTATCTCGCGGGGTGTCAAGGCGCGCTGCAGCAAGCGGAACCGCGCGATGTCGGCATGCAGAAATCCAAACTCACCTTCATGCCTGCCCGCAAGGGACTTGAGCATGTTCACGCCATACCCGATCGCGCTTTTCTCGTCAGTGCGCACACCGTGGCACTCGACCGGTTCGCCATCGGGTTTGCCATCAAGATAGAGTTGAATATACTCACCGGTGAAGACCGCCGCCACATGGTGCCATTTATCCGCCTCCAGCTTCCGCTCGCCCTTCTGCCAGAGGGCTTCGCGGGCCTGGTTGATCCTCAAGAGATTAAGGCGCCCCTCGACGTCAATGCCGACACCCAGCGCGCTGCCCCAGGAGTCAAAGACCGTCTGCACTTTCCCGATCTCGAGCGGACGGAGCCATAGTTCCAGCGTGGCGGGTCCGGGCGGAACCGAAAGCGCGTTCATCGTGAGCTTGCTCTTCACGCCGTCAAAGCGTAGATGCCACGGCGCGCCGGAGGCGTCACGGCGGATCTCCGGACGCTCACCCGAATCGGCGGCGGGCAGTTTGAGGTGGCGGCGCAAGGGGCCGATGTCCTCGACGTATTCACCGTCCTCCTTCTTCAACAGCTTAGGCTCGACGAGAAGATCCATGACCGTCGCCGTGTCAGGACGCGGCGGAGTGACGATCGCCGGCCGCGGATAGGCGAAGGTGTCGTCGGCAAATCTGATCACGGAGGTGTAGCGGTCGGTCTTGTCGACCACGCAGCGCTTCGTCCAACCGTCATGGTACTGCATGGGGGCGAAGCCGCTCGACGACTTGAACTCCTCGACGTAGCCGTCCTTGAGCATCTCGGCGGTCATCGTGCAGCGCAGCGGATTGGGATGCCGCTCGAGAATGCCGCCGAAGACTCCCTCGGGGGGCAGCCCCTCGACTCTGACGCGGCGGGGATACTCGTCGGCGCCGATGTTGCCCTCGACCACGACGCGGGCGTCGGTGGCGCGGATCCGGTGCAGCGGCACGTTGAGCCATTTGCGGCTCATGCACTCGCCGTCGTCGAGCAGGGCGAACGGCGCGAGTTGCCCTTTGGGAAATGTGATAAGCGTGCCCTTCTCCCGAATCTCGACACGGGGAGCGGCGTAGCCTGTCGCGTCAAGTCCATGCGTGCTCCAGAAGCGCCAGCAGAGGTGCCCCGGCCACACCTCGACCTTCGCCTCGGGAAGCGACACCTTGTCATCGTCGTTGATGACGACCGCGCACTCCGCCTCAAACCGTTCGGCGATTTTCTCCTGTGTCTCGTCGCCTTTGATGTCTGGTGTCAACAGGATCAGCTCAACCTCGACCTTCTCCGACTTCGCCACCGCCTTGCGGTAGCTGAGGAAGGCTTGCGGCGTGTCAAGCTTCGGCCACTCGCCGGTCCGCCAGCGTCCGCCGAAATAGTGGTTCAAGTCGATGAACGTGAAGGTGCTGTTCGCGCTGCACTCCTGCTCGGTCGCCTCGCTGTAGTCGTTG
>CAYTFM010000551.1:1608-3126 GCA_964436735.1 uncultured Victivallales bacterium
TGTTGGTGGTGATGTTGACGAAATCGAGATTCTGCTTGATGATGTCGAGCCAGTTCAATCGAAAGTGCAGCGTGCCGCGCGGCGAAAAAACATTGCCGACCCGCCCCGTGCCGATATAGCCGGTGCCGACCGACCCGCCCGCGACTTTGGGAGAGGCGAAAGAGGCCTGGAACTTCTTGACCGCCGGAGCGATGCCGTCGCCGATCGGCGGCAAGGCGCAGGAGCTGCTGCCGAAATAGTAGAAGCCGCTCAGCAGGTCGATCGTCGGGCGGTACCGCTCCTCGGGGAACGAGCGTTGCACGGCTACCTCGATGCCGGAGATGTCGGTCATGATGAAGAAACGACCACCGACCTTGGCGGCCTCCTCAATGCGCTCCTTCCACACCTCCGGTTTCTCGCAGGCGTAGGTGATCACCACCGGACACGCTCCCACCCGTAGCACGTTCGGATGGAGCCGCGTCTTCTCGTCCAGCCAGAAATCCTTCAAAAAAGTCTTCCCTGTTTTCGGCATCTGATCCATGCAGGGAAGCACCTTCACGCCGGCGCCGCTTTTGCGCGCGGCCTCCGCGGAGCCGTATAGCGTTTGCGAGGTGTTGCCGTCGAAATAGCAGTAGTGGATGGCGTCCATGCCCGCCTTCCTCATGTCGTGGAAGAAGGTGCCGCTGGCGCCACCCTGCTCCTCGGGGGAGGCCGGAATAAGCGGTGCGTTCTCGAAGGAGGTGTTGATCCACCCGTCCCAGATCGGCGGGAAGCAGACCATCGAATGCGCCACCACCATCCGCGGCAGCGCGGTGGCTGGCGGCAACGCCGGGAGCGCGGCGGCCGCGGGAGGCTCCGCCTTCGGCTCATCCGCCGCCCCCGCGGAAAACGAAACGGCGAACATGCACATCACGGCACCGGACAAGAAACGCATACGACCTCCTTGAGCGCTAAAATTCGAAAATCGAAGCACGAAATCCGAAAATCACAGGAGCGATTACCCGTAAAGCGCATTCCATTTATTTTCGAATTTCGAGATTCGGATTTCGGATTTCCCTCTGACATCTATTGTATCGACAAAGCTGAGGGATATCCAGTAGGGAGGAATGGTAAAATTCAGTGAAGAATAGGAGCAAATCGTGGAAACTGCCCCCCGCAGCAGGTTGCATGCTTCCTTTCTAAAGAGTAGGATACCGCAACCATCAGCAGGGGAACGCATGAGCAACCACACCCATACCGACGTCATCGTCTCATGCCGCAGCCGAATCACGGAGGTCACCGCAGCGGCGGAAAAAGGTTCATTCCCCGTCATCCGCATCCCGCTCCGTTCACACACCGCTCCCAAACCCGACTGGACACACTACCACTTCGAGCCCGAGTTGTTCCTGCAGTTTGAGGGCACGGCCCAGTTCGACTGCGTCGGCGAGACGTTGCCACTCGAGCCCGGCGAAATCTGCGTCATGCCGTCCCGCGTCGAACACCATGAGCTTGAGCCACCACCAAGCGACAAGATGAGCCGCTACAGCAACATCTGCGTGG
>CAYTFM010000552.1:0-3108 GCA_964436735.1 uncultured Victivallales bacterium
GAACCACGGCTCAATAATCTATAACGGACGACATTCAGCATAGCATCTATACTGGTCTATGCCTGGCGTAGAATACGCAAAGGAAATGATAAGTTGGGTTGCGGGTAGCCCACCTTAGTCATTTCCGTTTCATCACACGGCGGCGGTCGGCGGGACGACGTCGTCGCTTTTCGGCGCGACGTCAGTGGTTCCCGTGGCCTGCCGGAACATCACGTAATAGGCGTGCAGGCCGACCGGCAGGGTGACCACGACGCCCACACAGCACACAATGAGTCCCACGGCAATCAGCAGCCCCAGCACGATGTACCAGAGAATGATGACGGGGTTCTTCTTCAGCAGGTCGACCGCCTTCATGAACGGTTCCATTCCCTCGGTGACGCCGCTGGCGAGATAGATCGCCGTCAGCAAGGCGATCGGAGCGACGAGAATGGCGGGAATGAAGCAGAGCATGAGGCCAACAAATATCAGCAACTGCGCCGCGGCGTAGTTTATGAGAGAAGGAACGAGCACGTCAAACGCCGAGAACAGCTCCTCGAATTCCGCCTTCTCGCCCTCATACTCCTTCTTGACTCCCCTGAAGAAACCGACGAGGAACGGGATCAACAGGATGCTGATGACCGTACCGATGAATATACCGCCGACATGCAGCAGCGCCCCTTTCAGCAAAAGGGGTAGATGGAGGCTGCCTGCCACGGTGCCAGCCACAACCCCCCACATCGCGCCCACGAAGTAAGAGGCGAAATTCAGGACGAACATCACACCGCAGAGGATGGCTGAGCCAACAAGATAGAAGTTGGGGTTCTGCTTGACCTTCTCGATCGCGGAGCTGACACAGACGCCAATGTCTATCATTGTCGCGTTCCTCTCTTTAGTTATTTCCGCCTCGGAACCCATGCCTGAAGCGTGTGGCTAATTTGGTACCGCAAGTGACGTTACATCCGTAGGTTAGGTGCGGGGAACTGTTGTAAAGTTAAAGCGCTCAAGAGGAGATGTCAAGATGCCTCCTGCAGATCAGCAGGCCTTGACGCATGTGAAGCAACGGTGGAACGCAAAGATTTATAATCGGACGGCCGGCGCTGTCGGGGGGGGGGTCGGCGCGATGACGGCGAAGCAGTTCTCGACGTCCTCGGGGGCGTGCAGTCGCAGCAATCTCGCTCCAGAAGCGGCGTGCTCGAGGAGGTATGTTGAAAAACGTACTGCGGTGAGGAAGAGAGCATCCCGCCTCCCCTTCAGACGCAGACCGGTTCCTCCGATCCGCGTCTGAGGTGCGAGTGGTGGCCTTTGCCTATTCCCAGCCCGCTCACCTTGAGGACGTACCCGTCGAAGTGGGTTATCGCTCCTGACTCGCCGCGGACGACCACCGTGAAATCGTAGATGGGAATGACCTCTCCGTCGGCCTTGACCACGCGGTAGTGCTGCTCGAAGTGCGGCGCGTTGGCTTTCAGGTGCGTCTCGAGCTCCTCGCTGATCCGCCGCAGATCCTCAGGATGGATGATGTCCGTGTAAAACACCTTTCCCGACATCAGCTCCTCGCTGGAATAGCCAAGCAGTTGGGTGACGTTGCGGGAGACGTATTCGACGGGCCACCCCTCCGTGGCCACCCAGCGGAACATGACGACCGGTCCGGCCATGAAAAGATTCCTCTCCCTTGTCAGCTCGGCCTCGACGTGCTTCCGCTCCTCGATCTCCTCCCGCAGCCGCTTGTTCGCCGCCGCAAGCTTCCTGGTGCGCTCGCGGACCTTCTCCTCGAGCTGCTCGTTGGCCTCGCGGAGGGCGTTCTCCATGTGCTTGCGCATGGAGATGTCCACAAAGCTCTCAACGAGGAAGTGGGCGCCGTTGATATCGGCGGAGACGACCGTCTTGAGGACGTCGATCCGCCCGCCATCCTTTTTCAGCAGCACCCGCTCGGAACGATCGACGGTCTGGTCAAGATCCAGTATCGGGCACTTGTCGCGCTCGGCGGGACAGATGTAGCTGTGGCAGATATGGTCGGCCACCTCATCCCGCCCCGACGCGCCGATCATCTCGAGGGCGTTGCGGTTGGCATCCACGATCTTGCGGGTCTCGGCGTCGACGACAATGATGCCCACCTCGACCGAGTTGAGGATGAGGTTGATGTACTTCTCGTTCTCGATGAGGATCCGCTCGGCCTGCTTCCGCTCCGAGATGTCAAGCGCCACCCCCACGAGCCCCGCCAGCGAGCCGTCGCCGCGCCGGTAGGCCGCCTCGTGGAAGAGCATCTCCGACGCCCCCCCGTCCTGACGCCGCACCGTGAGCTCGTAACTTTGGATTTTCTGCGTGCGCAGCAGCTCGAGCTCCCGCGCGCGGATGTTCTCAACGATATCCTCGCCGAAGACGTCGAAGACAGTCCTGCCCACGATGTTGGGCTTCGCAATTCCCAGCATTTTCTCGAACGCCGCGTTGCAGCCGCGGTAGACCAGCCCCATGTCCTTGATGAAAAGCGGACAGGGAACATTGTCCATCACGCTCTGCAGGAAGTGGAGCTGCTCGCGTTGAAGCCGTTCACCGCGGCGGCGGTCGACGGCGTAGCGGATCGCAAGCGAGATCACGTGGTTGTCCGCCTGGTGCTTGACCAGATAGTCCTGGGCGCCGTTCCGCACCGCCTCGGAGGGCAGGTCAGGATCGTCGCTGCCCGTCAGAACGATGATCGGGATGTCAGGGACATGGCAGCGCGCCCGCCGCAGGGTCTCTATGCCGTTCGTCTCGCCGAGACTCAGGTCGAGGAGAATGACCTCGTACTGCGTCAGCTTGATTTTGGCGATGGCGTCTGGGAGGCTGCTGGCGGTGTCGATGGCCAGCTTCGGCGTCTTGATCCTCGACAGGGATCGGGTGAGGAGCTCGGTGTAGCCTGGATCATCCTCGATCATCAGAATGTTGATCGTCTCGAGGCTCATAGACAGCTCCCGTCCCGCGCCTGGCGCGTTTCATGCCGACCGAGAAATGCACAGCGCAGCGGGAAATGGCCCACGGAACGCACATTCATGCGCATTGAATGGCGGCGTAGCCCTCTCCCCCTGCCTGCGGAGTCGTCTTGCTTCCCCCCCACAGCCCTTCCACCCTTTTGATTATCATTCTATCCGCGCCAAC
>CAYTFM010000553.1:0-1588 GCA_964436735.1 uncultured Victivallales bacterium
TTGGCTACTACGGCGACAGCGAAGAGGCGGAGCGGACCATTGTGACGCAGGCTGGAGGTCTTCAAAGCCCGCTCGACACCAGCACCAGGAAACTCTTGTGCATCAAGCTGAGCGCGTACGAGGTCGGCGGCGGAGCGAAGGTCGTCGAGGCGAGGGTGTACGACAGGTGGGGCGATGCATTGGAGGAGTGAGGCCTCAATCCCGATACCGTTGATGGGGGTCGGTGCTATCCGCGAGGAGGACACGACCACGGGGCGAGGGTGAAGTGCTGGCGGAGTGAGGAGGGACGGGTGGTGGATGCTCGAAAGAGTGGGGCGGACTTGCGAAAGATGATAGTCGCCATCCCGTGCCCGGAATGCGGTCGCCGGATCGAGGAGCCGCTGTCGTGGTGGATCAATGCCAAGGTGTGCCCGCACTGCCATAGACCGGGGAGGATAGCCCAGCTCTCGCAGTTGTTCAGGGCGTATGTGGCGGCATATCAGGAGGTCCAGTTCCCTGTTTGTCGTTCGAATGAAGCCACGGAGGCGAGACGCCTCATAAAGTTAAGAACCGTAAACGATCGGAGGTTCGCCATGGCGAGAAAGAGTGTGAAGACGGTCAAGGGGGAAAGTGCCACGCAACCGGAAACCCGAATAATCACCGCGCCCACTAGGAGCGAGAAGATTCCGATGGGACTCGTCCACGAGAAGGCCCGGCAAGCGGGACTTGCGCTGGAAGGATTCACCAAGAAGGAGAGTATCATCAAAGCCATACAGATCGCCGAGGGCTATCAGGCGTGCTTCGGGACACGGTTGGCCGAGACCTGTGGGCAGAAGGGCTGCTGCTGGAGGGACGAGTGCGGGATCTCCACGGCGAGGGATGCGTCGGCTTGAGGGGGATGCGAGGTGTTCCTGGTGTATCCTCGCCAGTTTCGGCGGCGCGCCAGCAACAACGGGAATTTCATGGGAGGATCCAGTGGCGTTTGTGGCATGGAGTGACGCGATGTCGACGGGGGACGACGGTGTTGACGAGCAGCACAAGTCGCTCATCCGCGTGCTGAACGATCTGCACGACGCGATGATAGGCGGACAAGGCGGCGAGAAGGCGTCCCAGATTGTCGGGCGGCTCGCCGAATACGCATTCAGCCATTTCACGCATGAGGAGGAGTTGATGGCAGCCGCGGAGGTCGCCGGGTTTCCTGCCCACAAGATGGAGCATGACGACTTCAGGAGGAGGTTGGAGTTGTTCAGCGCCGACGCGGGGCGGTGGGGCGTGTTCGTCAGCATGGACATGATCGAGTTTCTACGCGGCTGGCTGATCCACCACATCGAGCGGCTTGACAGGGAGGATGTGGGACTGGCCGTGATGCGGCGGAAAAGCCCGGACTCGCAAGGGGGCGGGAATGTCTGATCGCGGAGAGAGGGAGGAGGTCTCGCATATTGTCGACCATGAGATACCCGGAGCAAGCGGGAAGCTCCGTCTGCTGACTGTCGAGCAGCGGCGCGGACTCGTCGCCAAGTTGTGCGCGGTGGTGTATCTGTCCATCAGCGATGTGGAGGCGGAGCTGGGGGAGGTGGGCTGATGGACCGCGTCACCAGGAGACGGCTCC
>CAYTFM010000553.1:1598-3101 GCA_964436735.1 uncultured Victivallales bacterium
ATCTTGAGGCTGAGCTGGCCGAGGTGGTCGGCGGCGTCATCCGGAATCAGGAGCTTGACCCGTCGAAGGCGAGAGAGCTGGAGGCGCTGGCCGAGAAGGCCGACGTCGAGTATTTCTCCCTCAAAGATGGTGGCGCCCCCCGGAGTGTGTATTTGAACTACTTCCGCAAGGCGCGCCTGATCGCCGCATTGGCCAGTGGGTATGGAGGCGTCTCCTGGGAGCGCGCGGCGACGGCGGTCTACGAGCTCACGAAGGCAGAAGAGGATCCAGGCGACATCATCAAGGCGGTCTCCTCCGAGATCGAAACAATGTTGAAGGAAATATGAGACTTGCGGGTGTGATACAACACCCACGCCACGATATGCCGCCATGCATGAACTTGTACTTCGCCGCGACGTACATTGGAGCGTGGCGGTATGGACGCGGAAGATTTGACCATCGTCGGGGCATGAGTGAGCGGGCGATACAACTGTGGCGGGGACTGCCGCCTAAAGAGTGAGGCAGGAGGAATGAGCGGAATGATCGGCGACGACCAGGGAGGGCGGGGGCAAGTGGTTGACGAGACTCGATGCGACCACGCATGGAAATTCGTGCGGATGATCAGATTCGCCGAGGCAGGCAAACCGTCGGAGGTTGTCAGGTGCGTGAAATGTGGCATCACCAGCGTTAAAGATGGCAATGTGTTCACGGTCTGCGGACTCCCGATCCCCAAGACGTCCGGGTAGTGCATGCGCACGGGTTTCTTCCACTCTTACACGCCAGGAGACGCATGCGGGGTAAATTAACCTAACAACGTCCGCCCTCTGGCTCCGTCAAGGAACTTGCCGCAATCTCATTGAATCGCACCGCGGCCGTTGCTATATGTTATGTTGAAAGTGAAAAACAAAGCCAGGAGGTGGTATGAAGCAGATGTCCCGTCTCATCGGAGCTCTCGCCGGATGCGTGGCGATGCTGGCTCAGACGTCGTGCACTCCCGAGGAGCAAAATGATTTCTACACATTGGCTTTTCTGGCGGGGGGAGCCTACTGCTATGGCGAGACGGTCAAGGGGGCGTGCGCTCCCGGCGGGATCTCTCCTACTGGCGGGTTTCCCTACGTGAGCAGCACCCAGCGCTACAGCTTCACGGCGAACATCCCGCTGTCCCCTGATTTCGATCCCGAGGCCTTCAAGGACACGCCGATAAAGTTCATCCTGAACGACGGGGGATCTGACCTCGTCATTCTGGACCAGACCTTGTCGAACGCCAAGAAGTCGGCGTTGACCTCCGAGAAGGGAACCGCGACGTTCGTCGAGAAGGAGAGCAACGGAAAAAAGGACGTGACCGTGAAGCAGACCGCCGTCAGGGTCAACAAGGGCGTCATGAAGGTCAAGCTGATGGGGACGCCGCGCGCCAACAGCGCCCCGCTCTTCAATCCGACAACCATGGGGAACGTGGGGCGGAGGGTCGGCGGCAAGGCTCCCGTCGACTGCGTCGTGAAACTCAAAATCCAGATAGGCTCCGGC
>CAYTFM010000554.1:0-3069 GCA_964436735.1 uncultured Victivallales bacterium
TAGGTGGTCCAAGTGGCCAAAACGTCAATAACTGGGCCGCAGGAGTCGATTGTTCCGGACTCGTTTGGGTTCCGTCCCGAGTCTTGTTGAAATTGGTTTAGCGCATCCTTCGAGCCTCTCCTGATATTTTATCGCACCTACGCCGCGCGTTGCGAGAACTTCTTGATCACCTCGTGCATCTTCTGATATCCGTCGATCTTACGCAGCTTGATCATCTGGGTGGCGAGGAGACCAAAGAGCAATACCAGCGCCGATTCCTCGGTGGGGAATGATCCCTGCGTCTTCGTCCGTCGCCGGAATTCCTCGTTGAGACGCTCGATCATGTTTGTTGTCCGCAGTGACTTCCACTGCTGCCGCGGGAAGTGATAGAACGTCAAGAGCTCTTCGCCGCCTTCCTCGAGACTCCGAGCCACCTCCGGCACCAGCTTCTCCCATTTGCGAACGAACGATCGGTAGGCCGTGCGCGCTTCATCGAGATCCGCCGCATTGACGATGCCATGGTAGTCGCGTTTGAGCTCGTCATGGGCGTGTGCGGGAGCCGCAGCCTTGAGGTTCTCGAGCTTGTGCTTGGTGCATCGTTGAATCATCGCCTCCGGCCACACCCGGCGCACCGCGCCAATCAAGCCCTTGTTCCCGTCGATCACCACAATGACCGGCGCCGGTAGCCCTCGACTGGCCAGGCCCTCCATCACTCCCTGCCAGGCTTGCAAGCTTTCGCTCGGCGCGATCCGAAGATCCAAGAGCTCCTTCTCCCCATCCTCGCGAACGCCCACGACCACTTGGACCGGCACCTTCACCACCCGGCGCGCCAAGCGCACCGACAGCCGCAGCGCATCCGCAATCAGCACCACGTAGTGTTCCTCGCTCAAATCCCGACCGCGCCACGCGTCGAAGTGCTCTCTCAACCGCCCAACCACCCGCGAGACCGCACTCTTCGACATCGCCGTCCCTTTAAAGAGCGGCCGTAACGCAAGCGTTATCTTGCGCGTGTTCGTCCCCGAGAGATAACAACCGAGAATCGCCGCATCTACATCCTTCGTCCGTCGTTGGTAGCGTCCCAATACCTGCCCCTCGAACTCCTCGTATCCCGTGCCTTTCTTCAATCGCGCCCGCGGTTGCGTTACTTCAGTCACTCCAAACGATGTCACCACCGTCCGGGGCGGTTTGTGCCCGTGCCGGTAGCCGCGCCGCCCGTCGGCCCGCTCATGGCGTCCGGCGCCCAAGGCCGCTTCCAGCTCTTCGTTGAGACAATCCTCGATCGTCTCCCGGATCCGTCCGCGGATCTTCGCCTCGATGATCGAAAAAGGATGTTGAGGAATCTGCATGTGGGGGGTAGACTTTTCCATGGCGTCTCCTTTCGGGTTTTCGCCCTCTCGGGCGGTTTACTTGGTTTCCACCCGAAGGATACGCCACTTTATTACTTTTCAACAACTATAGGGACACGACCATCTTGCCCGCTCGCCGTTCCCGCAGTCATCACAGTACCAATCACGATCTCCTACATAAAAAGCTACTCTCTTCTGCATACTCGTCACCCCGGTGCTCATGTGTGTTTGCATCTTGAGCGCCATCGCCAGTACTTGTACCGCATTACTTACAGGCCAACGGGTTACAACTACATCGGGAATGCTGTCGTTATCAACGTCCGCGTATGGTTGATCGGAAAACCAATAAGGGGATGACGTGGCCATATTGATTCCGCGAGGCAAAGTGTCAGGAATCACAAATGTGGGGATGAGATCCTTTTCAGGCTGGCCGTCTTCGGGATAGTATGAAGGATAATTCAAGTAGTTGTTTCGAATATCTTCCCATCCACTCACCCAGTAGTTCGAGGAGAGGTCGCCTGTAAATTCCCGCCAATCGTTTGCATCACCAATCAAATGAAAGTATTTTGCAGATGCCGTATCTGCGTAGGCCGCTATTATGGACTTGATACTTGAGCGTATAGAATCAGGATCAGCAGGATAACCAGGAACGAGGATAATGTCGGCATCATAGCCTCGGCTCTCCCAATAGTCAGCAACATAAGATCCCACGTATGCCTCTAGAGATGGTGTTGCAAATATGACGTACTTCTCTCGTCCTGAGGTAGCGGTTCTGGATCGGAAATTGATAGGATTGCTTTTCCATTTAGATCGAAGCACATCAAGTTGCTTTCGCAAATCAGATTCATTTTGCGATTCAATTTCTGTCAAGGAATGCATTGCTTGATTATTCTGAATATGATTTCTTGCCATCGATATTTCATGGATTAACCTTCGCCCGCTCCTTTCGATTTCAACAAGTCGAAAGAAGGGATACTTGCTACTTGAGACATCCAATGAATAGCTGCCAATATTCGGTGGCAGCCTCCCAGTGCATGGAGTCCATGGTCCGTGAGAGGAATTGCTTCCTTCAATCATATATCCTTTAGTCCGGCATTCACTCGATACCTGCCACATGCCAACTCCGTCCTGTACTGCGAATCTTGATATATCTGCATCAGCAATAAGGCCATACTCTTCTTTAACGGCATTATAATCTTCTGATAACGGGCACTGTCTGCATTCTCCCCACAGGATGTCCTCGGCCATAACCGTATATTGATAGCATGATCCAGAAACGTCCCTAAAGCCAAGAACATGCCCTATCTCATGCGTCATTACACTTCGAAAATCAAGCCATGAATCATTTGGCGGGCAATCATCCGTGCTAGGATTCCACCACATATTCTCGTCAAAATCTAACACATTGATCTCCATAAGGAACCCATCAATACTGCCATTATTATCACCATCACTTGTGGTAGTATAAGCAGGACAATCCGAGCCATATTGCCAGAGCATATTTTGAAAGAAAATGCCTCCACTACCATTCTCATCAACGAACTTCACGGCAGGAGATGACTCCTCCCAAGAATCAAACGCCGAAGCTATCGCTTGAGAAGCATTGGGGAGAATAGGGCTAGGAGGGACATTACTTACAAAATATCGAATATCATAAGCCAATATCCATCTATTCGATCTAATATAGGGTGATTGGCAATATGGGGGTGGTTGAGAATATGATGCTTCAAACAATAGTGCTAGT
>CAYTFM010000555.1:0-3065 GCA_964436735.1 uncultured Victivallales bacterium
TTTGGAATCCCACACGGCCTGCGTCACCTCTTCGGACTTCGTCCTTCGACGGTCCACAGGCGGCTGGCCATTTCCTTCGGAAAACCTGAAGCATTCGCCGAAGGCGATGGCCATTCGGACGTTTCAGCGTAGACGAAGTCAAGCTGGAACGCCCACGTTTGGGTGTCCAGAGGTCATTGACGCGCCGTGGCGGGGCGCCAAGCCCTTTGCGGGGTGACGGGGCAGCGCGCCCGTGACCTCTTAGCGGACGGGACGCCCGCGGTTCCTGGGTGGAACCCCGTGATGGCTCAGCTGTTATTCCCCGAGCGCTTCCGCCACCATTGGTTCGATTGCCTGAGCCCAGACGCGGTAGCCATTCTCCGTCGGATGTACGCCATCGTTCATGAGGTCGACGGGTATGGTGCCGTCGGATGAGACGAAGCGGTCGCCGATGTCGACGAACTGGATCGCGGGATGGCATTCGGCGTAGTGTTGCAGGATTTTGTTGAGTTCGTGGATGCGCTTCCGCAATGGGTCGTGCGGCGTGCCGCGGGGGAAGACTCCCATGAGGAGAACTCGGGTCGAAGGCGACGTGGCGTGTATATGGGTGCAGATCGCCTTGACCCCCTCGGCGATTTCCGCGGGGGTGTTGGTGGGGGCGTTCGGCGTTCCGGTCAGATTGTTGGTGCCGATCAGCAACACGACGAGACGCGGGGTCTGTCCGGCGAGTTCTCCATGGGTGAGCCGCCAGAGGACGTTTTGCGTCCGGTCCCATCCGAAGCCGAGATTGAGGGGCTTGCGGCGGGCATACTGCTCATGCCAGACGCGCTTGCCGCGTCCGGGAACGTTTGGGTCCCCCTCGAAGAGATGCGTGATCGAGTCGCCGATGAAGATAAGTTCGTGGTGGTGGTGCGCGGCGGCCCGGCATTTGGCGTCGTGCCTCGCATGCCAGTCGTAGAAGTCCTCTTCCAGTTTCGGGGTGGGGACGACGGCCGAGTTGGGGGTGGGTGACTTGGGGGCAGGCCGGAACAAGCCCGCCTCGTTCGCGCCAGAGAGGCCGGACTGGTACGAGCGCTCGTCCACCGGTGAAAGGCCATCGATCATGGCCGGCGTCAGCAGCGTGAAGTGGCGGGCGCTGTCCATCTGGCGCACGACCTCTTCCAGGTTCTCGTCGCTCGTCATCCATTTGAACGAGTCGATCCGCTCGAGTCGCACTGGCGCACCGTAGCCGCGCAAGGTCTTTTCGCGGTCCACATTGTAAAAGAACTCGAAGTAGGACATCACCAACTCGCGCAAGGTGAGGAATACGGGTTCTCTGAAGCGCAGGCCGACGAAGTTCGACTTCGAGATAGCTCCCCAATGCCCGTCGATTTTGAACAAGGCGAGCAGATGGTCGTCATCGCGTCCCTCGGCGGGGAGCAGTTCCAGGATTAGCGGGGGATAGCCAATGCGCCGAAGGGCCGTGGCGGCGAACAGGGCGCCGTCGAAGCAGTGGGCTTTGCGGTCGCGGAGGGAGCGCAGTGGACAGCGGTAGATCTCCTCGTCGCTGTAGGCGAAATCGTCGACGAATTTTTGGATCGCATGGGGCGTGGTCAACTGCGCCATGATTTCCCGCTCCGGGGCGGTCAATGCGTGATCGAATTCGCGCAAAGGCGATGAGGCTGTTTCCGAGGAGGGGGCCATTTATGTCATAACCTTTAATGTTCTATGTCTGTGGCGTTTGATAAATTCGAAACTCGAAGCACGAAATCCGAAACAGCGGGAAACGCTGTTGAACTGTTTTGTTTCATTCATTCGGAATTTTAATTTTGAATTTACTTCGGATTTCGATATTCGGATTTCTGATTTGCGGGCAAGCCCCCATGTTTTTTGTTCTTTCGTGGAACTTCCTCGCTGGCTGGATATTACGTTTCAAATAAACTGACGATGTCGTAGGGGAGTTCCGGCGTCCCGCCCGGACGGCTACAGACGTATGCGGCGAGCCGGTTCGCCTTCTCGTTGATCTCGTCGAGGCTGAAGCCGCTTAAAAGGCCGGCGACGAGGGCGGCGGTGAACGAGTCACCCGCCCCCACCGTGTCCACCACTTTGGCGGGGAAGCCGTTGTGGCGGGAAATCTCTCCGCCGGAGAAGAGGACACTGCCTTTGGAGCCCCGGGTGAGAGCGACGGCCTCGAGGTTGAACTCGTCGGCGATGAACGTGATGGCGTCCTCGCCCGTGTGCGGGATCGAGAGGGCGTCTTGGAACGTCGGCAGCTCCTCGTCGCTCACCTTCAGGACGTTGGCCAGGTGGAGTGATTGCTGGATGATCTCCTTGGTGAAGAAATGCTGACGGAGGTTCACGTCGAAAACTCTCAGCGCCTCCGGGCGGGCCTTGTCGACGAAGGCGTGGATAGTGCGGCGCGACTGCTCGGCGCGCTGCGCGAGGGAACCGAAGCAGATGGCGTCGGCCTGGGCGGCGAGTTCGTCGAACTGGGGAGAGGGCGGAATGTGGTCCCAGGCGACTCCCTCTTTGATATCGTAGGTGGGAACCCCCATGGGGTCGAGGCGCACGGCGACGGTGCCGGTGGGGAAGTCGTGCGCGAGGGCGATGTAGGCGGTCTCGAGTGAGAGTTTTTCGAGGGTGGTGCGTATCTCGCAACCAAGTGGGTCGTCGCCGACGCACGAGGCGACAATTCCCGAGTGACCGAGCGCGGTGGCGTGATAGGTGAAGTTGGCGGGGGCGCCGCCAAGCTTCTTGCCGCCCGGTAGGAGATCCCACAGCAGTTCGCCGATCCCGACGATAATTTGTCTCATCAGGTGCCCATTCTCAGTTGAGATTACAGATCGCTCATTATAGGTTAAATACTAACAGGTTTCAAGTAGTGGGAAGTTCGGGATTCATGTGCGGGTAAGGAAATTCAATGTCACCAGGTTTCAGGTGTCAGGAAGCGGCAAAGAAAATTTCGACTTGTGCGGTTAAAATCTGGCACCTCCACACGATGAGCCCCTGGGAGCGCGGGCTTCCAGCCCGCCTCTTTGCCGGGCGAGACGCCCGCGGCCCCAGGAGGGATGCCCCACTGGCGCGCGGTGCTCCCGAGATAGATTTTC
>CAYTFM010000556.1:0-3060 GCA_964436735.1 uncultured Victivallales bacterium
GGTCACCGACAGCCAAGGCCTCAGTCCAATGCATTTCCCTCGCATGCTAGGCCGATGACAATTCATGATCAATAGTGGACTCATACCACTTCCGGAATCCGCCGACATCATCTCCAACCATAAGGCAGTTCAGGAACCGGGGAAGATTGATGATCCGATATCTTTGTCTCTCCCCTACTAATTCATGATATCCGGAGTGTTTCCAGTCTTCGGGGTGCCGCGCTACTCCAGCCCTGATCATATTGAAGGCAATATAGAACATGCAGCGGCTCAAATGGCTTCCATCCTCAATGAGGGTGCTGTGGTAACGGTCCGTCCAGAAGGCTCCCTCGCGCTTCTTCCGCTGATTGTAGTACTGGCCAAACCGGCCTTGGAGATATTGCATGGCTCTCGCTATCTCGCTCCCCTTGCGGGACCAGATCAGAAGATGCACATGATTTGAGGTTATGACATAATCCAATACGTCTATCCTAAACTTCTCTTTCGTCTCCCGCAGGAATCGCAGATACTGGTCGCGGTCGGAAGAGAACTTCAAAAGGAACTCACGCTTGTGGCAGCGATGAGTGATATGATAACACGCATGATCAATGAAGCCTCGTCTGCGTCTTGGCATCCTATCCTTCTCCGTCGGTTTTAAAAGGTATTATAACCTCTTAGAGCATAGCTTTCACCGCCAAAATCACCGCTAAGGACTACTTTTTCAGACCAGCACTTTCACTTCTTGTTTATGACGTGCGTGTTGTGATTATTTTATATGGTCCGACCCCATATGCCGCAACCCCATATGCCGCAGGAGAGACGCCCCAGCAGCCTCACGCCCGGGGATGGAATTTTTTATGGACGGCGCGGAGGCGCTCGTGCTCGACGTGGGTGTAGATCTGGGTGGTGCTGATGTCGGCGTGGCCGAGCATCTCCTGGATGGCGCGCAGGTCGGCGCCGTTGGCGAGCATGTGGCTGGCGAAGGAGTGGCGGAGCGTGTGCGGATGGACGCTTTTGGTGATGCCGGCGACGCGTGCCGCGTCCTTCACCACGCCCCAGACGCGCTCGCGGTCGAGTGGACGCCCCGTGTTCGACACGAAAACCACCGCCTCCGAGGTTTTGCCGCGCAACAGGACGGCCCGCGCCTCGGTAAGATATTTCCGGAGAATCCTCTCGGCGGGACGCCCGAGCGGCACGATCCGCTCCTTCGATCCTTTGCCCCGCACGCGGAGGACACCCTCGTCGAAACGGAGGTTTTCGATGCGCAGATTCACCGCCTCGCTGACCCGCAGGCCGCAGGCGTACATCAACTCGAGCAGCGCCCGGTTCCTGATGGCGAGCGGGGACGCCCCCTCAAGCGGAAAGGCGGAGAGGAATCGGTCGACCTCCTCGGGATTGAGAAACTCCGGCAGGAGCCGCCACAGCTTCGGCGATCCCATCACGTCCGTCACGTCCGCCGGCACCAACCGCTCCTGCGTCAGATAGCGGAAGAGCACCTTCACCGTCACCAGACGCCGCGCCAGCGACGCCGATTCGAGCCCTCGCACCGAGCAATCTTCGAGATACTCCACAATGAACGGGCGATCCACCTTGGCGACGTCGGCGATGTTCCGCCGAGTGAGAAAATCGGCGAAGTCCCGGGCATCGTTCTTGTAGGCCTCGACCGTGTTCTCGCTCAACCCCTTCTCCATCAGCAGGTAGCCGGCGAAATGCCGAATAATCGCGTCCATGGCTCCTCAAAGTGACCGAGTGTTACCCGCTTGACCGCGGAGAAACGTAAAACGTAAAACGTGAGATGCGAAGCGTGAAACGGCGGCATTTTGTTTCCCCGTTATACATTACGCTTCAAAAGTCCTATCCCTATTTCAACTGCACGATCAGTCCGCAAAACGCCGCTCCGCCTCGGCGAGGCGGGCGGGGATGTCGATCTTCTGCGGGCATTTCTCGACGCAGAGCCCGCACGCCACGCATTCCTTCGACTTGGCTTTGAGGTCTTGGAATTTGCTTTTCGCTTTCGCGTCCAATCCGTAGACCAAGGACAGGTTCAGCGCGTCGAGGAACTCGGGTATGGGTATCAGCCCCGGACAGACCGGAACGCAGTAGCGGCATCCGGAACAGTAAAGCCCGCTCTTGCGTTTCCGCTCCACCACAAGGTCGTTGAGCCGGTGGATCTCCTGCTCAGTGAAGGGCGCAGTCCGCTCGGTGATACGCGCGTTTTCCTCCACCATCGCCATGGTCTGCATGCCAGACAGCGCGACGTCGACGCCCGGGTGCCCCCAGACGAAACGGAGCGCGGCCTCAACGGTCGATGACGCCCCCGTCAACTCCGCCACTTTGGCACTCGCAAGTCCGAGCCGGCCGCCGCCCACCGGTCCCATGACCACCACGCCAAGCCCCTTCTCATGGGCGTAGGCGATTGCCTCGGCGTTCGATTGGTCGAGAAGGTTGTATTGGACGATGACGTTTTCGTAGTATCCGGTATCGACAAGTTTCTTAAGATTCTCAGGCGTGTCGTGGAAGCTGAAGCCGATATGCCGCACCAGTCCTTCCTCCTTCGCCTTGAGCATCGCCTTGGTGAGACCGCCTTTCGCCGGATCAAGCTGTTTTTCGAACAGCTCCCAACCGATCCCGTGATGATGGTAGAGGTCGAGATAGTCCGTGCGCATGAGGCGCAGCGATTCTTCAAGCTTCGCGCGCCACTCCGAAGGTGTCGCCGTATGGAAATGGTTTTTCGTCGAAAGAATCACCTTGCCGCGGATCCCCTCCATCGCCTCGCCGAGGGCGGCCTGGCTGTCGTCGCCGCAGTACATGACAGCCGTGTCAAAGAAGTTGATCCCGAGCTCGACGGCCCGTCGCAGCATCGGAGTGGAGAGCGAGCGGTCGACGCGGTTGTCCTTCATCGGCAGCCGCATGCAGCCAAATCCCAGCGCGGAAACGGACAACCCGGTCTTTCCCAATGTTCGATACCGCATAATCCCCCAAAGCTAAATCCGAAATCCGAAATCCGAAGCACGAAATCCGAAAACCTGCTGAACTGTTTTATTTCAGTAACATTTATTTCGGATTTCGATATTCGGATTT
>CAYTFM010000557.1:0-3037 GCA_964436735.1 uncultured Victivallales bacterium
GGGGCGTCTCGCCCCGTCTACTTTCATGCCGCGCCCATTGGGCGCCATCTATTCCCGGCGAGGTCCGGGAAGAGGCCTACGCCGTTGGAGACCGCGTTTGTGACAACATGTTGTCACCTATGAAACGTTCAGCGCCTGTGTGTTCCGGAAATTCTGGCCCCTGAATTCCGGAAATTCTGGCCCCTTTCTCCTTGGCCTTTTGGGGCGTGTTGGAAAGGTGCCTGGTGCGCATGGAGGGGCCATCGAGCACGATGATTCTTCCTCGCTCGAGAATGCGGTCGAGAATAGCTTCCGCGAGGTCGGGATCGTGTAGAACCTCTCCCCATTGTTGCAGAGGTTTGTTGGTGGTGAAGATCATGGCTTTCCGACGGCGATGTCGCTCGTTCACGACGTGGAACAGGACGTTGGCCGCGTCCTCGGCGCAGGTCAGATAGCCAACCTCATCGACAACCAGGAGGGCGGGGGCGACATAATGCTGAAGGCGCTGCTGGAAGTTGGAGGTGCGGAAAGCGCGTGAGAGGTCGTCGATCAGCTCGGCAGCTGTGACGAACAGCGGCTCGAAGCCGTTGAGGATCGCTCTGTAGGCGATAGCCACGGCCAAGTGGGTCTTGCCGCGGCCGGGTTGGCCGACGAAGATGATGGACGCGCCAGCAGCGGAGAATTCGGGCGCAAGTGCAGAACCGAGCAACTGGAGCCTGAGACTTGACTGAACGCTGAAGTCGAATTCCTCGATGGTCTTGAGAAAGGGAAAGCCGGCGCGTCGGGTAAGGCGCTGGATTCGAGTCTGTGCACGATGCGCGATTTCTTCGCGCAGCAGCGTTCCCAGAAAATCGCGGTAGCTCCACTCGCAACACTCCGCACGTTCGATAATGACGCTCCAGTTGCGTCGCGAGTTGGCAAGATGGAGTCGTCTGAACAAGATGTCCAAATCGTCTTCCTGATCCATGTTCGTCTCCTTTGTGTCGGGGGGGCGGAGCCGCCGCCCCCCGGAGTTCATCGCTTCGTTTGTCACGGCAGGTTGTCCCCTGCCTGTTCGAACAGACCCGGGATGAGTTGCTGGACTGGGTCTGGGGGACATGGCGAATTCGCCCCCTTTCCAGGACGCCCGACAAGCGCCTTCACGTATGCGCTCCCGAATACCTCGCGCTTCAGCGCTCTGCCAACACTTGCGAGCAGAGCCTGTTCGCCGTGAACTCGCAGCAGTTCGAATAGCTCCTCGATATCCCGTCCCCATAGCCTCGGCTTTCGATGAGCCAGTTCGACCAGATAGTCGTACATGGGCTGCCCGAGTTCGACAAGCGCCTCGCGCTTGGCGTAGAGTCTGCCGCGCCTGCCGCATACGGCGGCGACTCTTTCGATGCGGTGTTCAGGCAGGACCGAAACTTCCCCCGGCTTGAGTCGGCAATGCTCAGCACTCCATCGGCCGACCTCGATGCGAACGCACTGACGGTACAGAAACAGTGTCCCGCTGACCGAGATTGCCTCGGGCGGCATGGAGTAGCGGCCGTTGTCATGCACGACGAACCCCATCGGGTTAACGACGACGGGAATCCGAATCGCATAGTCATCGGGATGAATCGGCAGTGGCCGCAACCAAGCCTGTTCCTCGGCCAGCCGTGGAGCGGGGATCTGCCCGGTTGCACGCGAGACACGGCACTCGTTTGTCTGCGACACCCATGCAGCCCGCTCCGATTCCATGTGGTCATTGTCCCCGAAACTTCGGTAACGGAGGAAGTGGCGCTTTACAAATCCGACAAGATTTTCCACGCTGCCCTTCTGTTCCGGACTGCGGGGCCAACACATCTCGACAATGAGATTCAATTGTCCGGCCATGTCCTTGAAGACGGAGTTGAAGTGCACCTGGCCTTTCCTGCGTCTGCAAACGGCGCTGTCGTTGTCGAAGACACATGCCAGAGGCATTCCTCCATACTGATGCAAGTGGTCCACGAGTGCTCGGCACAGAGACTCGGCGCTCAGATCGGGAACGATCGACAAGGCAATGGCCTGAGACCAAAGCAAGCGCGAGCCCAGGAAGTGAACCGTCTGGGGGCGTCCGCCGACGAGAAGATTCCTCACGGTTCCGAAATCGTGCTGGCTGAACTCGCCGGGAAAGGTCGTGACGTGGCTCACGAGCTTGGGCGGATCGGGGGCGCGCATGGAGCGCACCAAATCGAAAAATGCGCTCTTGCCGCCGTCATACCCGTCGAGCATCGCACGGCCAAGTAGCACGCTGGTCGGCATCTGCGATTGGCTTTGAAGCTCCTTGGCGATGAAATCCTTCCATGACGAGGCTTTCGAAGGGCGTCCCACTGGCCGTCGTGTCTTACTTGCGACCATGGCGCACCTTCGCCTTTCCTGCGACACTCGTTTGACGGTTCGAACCGACACTTCCGTGTCTTCGCAGATCCTTTCGTAGGGGAGACCTGCTTTCAGTAGAATGCAGATCGCTTGACGCTTCTCTGGCGAGATTGCCATTATCCATTGCTCCCTCCTTATTGGGGTGAATGGAGGATGGATTCTCTCGTCCGCAACACGACTGTTTTCCTTTGTTCGAGGCGTCAGAAAAAGGGCCAGAATTTCCGGAATCCGAGGGGCCATAATTTCCGGAACTTACATCCGGCTCCGCGGCCCCGCAATCGGATACGGATCAGAACACTGCCACATCCGTCGCAGCGCCACAGACCAACGCCAAACAGGGCGACTATGAGGAACTGACACAGGGACCGGTTCACGAGGCCTTTGCAGATCCCGTGGCATCAGACCCGGAACCAGGGATCGTCGTTCCCAACGCGCCTCCTGATGCCATTAAGGAAGTACAGCCAAAGCAAAAACCCGAAGGCGCGGGCGTCATCTGGATCGGTGGTTATGGGGGCTGGGACCCGGAGAAGAAGGAAATCCGCTTGCTCAAGGCCGACAATATCGCCGGCCTGGCGTTCTACCCCGAAGTACTGGGTCTGGAAGAGGGAGACAGACTGAATGTCCGGCTGACCGGCGGCAACAGCACCAGCCTGACAGTCGGATCGGGAAGCCCCCTGCT
>CAYTFM010000558.1:0-3024 GCA_964436735.1 uncultured Victivallales bacterium
CCTTTGACACGGAGTCCGCATACCCCCAGATCCAGCCGCACGAGATGCCGGTATAGTAGAGGTCGTGGATCAGATTGTGGCTGATCTGGTTGCCGCCGGAGTGCTTGGTGATGATGCCGCAGGCGGCGTAGAAGACCGCTCCGCAATCGTGTATGTGGTTGTCGGTGAAACGGTTGTCGCCCGTCATCCGGCAGAGCGGTCCTTCGGCGTCCGCGCCGTCCGCGATGATGCCCCCCGCGCCAAGATCGCGCATGTCGCACCCGACGATCCGGTTGGCCGAGCAGCCGTCAGCGAGCTTGATGGCATAGCAGCCAAGACGCTGGAAAACGCAGTCCTCGATCGTCACGCCCCGCGCGCCCTCGAGCCTGATGGTGCCATCGACGTGCACCTCGGACTGCGACGACGTCACGGGCTCCACCCAGTCGGCATGCTCGAAGCGCACGCCGCGGATCGTGACGTTCTCGACGAACAGGTTTTTATCGGGATCCCCTTTGATCAGCAGAAGCTGCTTGAGATGACTCGCTCGAATCTCTGTCTTCTCGATCCGCTCGCCTTTCAACGGCACATAGTAGACCTTGCCCGCGGAGCGGTCAAGCACCCACTCGCCCGGCTCGGACAACCCCTCCACGACATTCTCCAGCGCATACTTGGCGAATTTACCGCTCCCCGAATCGACGAGCGGGAATCGGCTGGACTTCGCCAGCCTGACCTGGCGGGTGGCTGGATCAAATGAGGCGAGTGGAATCCTATCAGTGATCCAGAAGTAGAGGATCACCGCCTCGACATCCCCTAAATTCCTCCAGGTGCGCAGATCGCCTTCGGCGGCGATGAAACGATCCTGCCCCGTGAAAAGCGTGACGCCTCCGAGATTGTCGTTCGGATCGAGCCCCTCGACGTTCTCCATCCAATAAAATCCCTTCTTCGGCAGGCGACTGGGAGTGGCGCGGCGCCCGTTGACGAAAAGCTGGCGGAAACGGCCACGCTTCTCAAGTACCCCTGAGACGTCGGCCTCCCAAACGGTGATGCCATTGAGCTTCGCAGGACGCCATCCCGTGACGACTGAGCCACCATCGAATATGACCTCCTCGCCTTCACAAGGGGAGATCGTCAAGGGGCCGGAGTGCGCCGGTTCGATCTGGACAGGCTTGTTGAGATAATACCGGCCCGCCCTGATGCGGATCGCCGCCTCGCCATCAATACGGTTCCCGCTCTTGAGAATGGCATACGCCTCCAACGCGGCCTCAAGGCTCGCCTTGGGGCCGTCGGTCTTCTGCGTGTTGGGCTCGGACAGGCGTCCGCTCCACCCGTCTTTACCCTGCGTCGAAACAAAAAGCTCAGTCATGTGTGAACCTGCTTTGTTAGTTGCCGCTTTTGGAAAAATGTAAGGCGTCGACACCGGTTTACAATCCGTTAGGAATGGATGTCACGGCGCAGCGCGGCGAGCTTGTTCTCGCAGGCGGCCTTCAACTCGTCGGGGATCTGCTCCAGCAGAATGTTGAGAGATATGTCGTGGAGAATGTGGTCCGCAATGATGCGAACGACTCCGGGACTTGACGTCCAAATACAGTCGGCCCCGCCGTCCTCTTGGAAGAAACAGACCACCGCCTGCCCCGCGTCCGCCGTTCCCAGCAACATCCTCCCGGGAAATTCAGCGCGCACAAGGTCAAGCCTGCGGTGCGTGAATATCCTGCACTGTGGACTATCAAACGCCTCATAGCTCAGCAGGGTGACGCTGGCTCGCTCCGCCGTCTTTGTCAAATCCGGAGCCAAACGCTCCAAGTCCTCAGCCCACGCAGTCATGATGAGTTTTCTGCGTGCACCTGAGATCAGCGAGCAAACCACCTCTGTCGCCTGCTCAAAGCCGGAGACCATTCGCCCCTTCAACTGCCTCGGCTGAGCGCGCAGCAGATCCAGTTCCGGGATCAGGCCATCGACACGGGTGGCCGTGTCACTTTTGATCTTTCCCAAAAGCCGCTTTGGCGGAGTTGGCCGGTATGTTTTATCCTGAAGATTGTCAGCCGCCACCGCCCCCTTCTTGATGAGGGAGGCCAGCGCTTGGTAGACCTTGGATGTCGGCACGCCCGCCGCCTTCGCCGCCTGATACCCAGTGCCGGATCCAATCGTGAGCAAAGCCACATATGTTTTGGCCTCATAATTGGTGAAACCCAACTGCTCAAGAGCGCATATGCTGTCGTTCACCTCAGCCTCCTACGCATTCGTCAAGCGCCTCGAACATGGCGGCGACATTTTCAGGTGGGACGTCCGGTTGGACGTTGTGCACCTGGCAAAAGACGAACCCGCCGCCGGGTGCCAACAGCTCCACGCTTCGCCTGACGGCAACCTTCACTTCGTCAGCTGTCGCCCTGTTGAGCACGCTTTGCGTGTCGACCCCGCCTCCCCAGAACGTGAGCGCGTCGCCGAAATCCTTTTTCAGCCCCGCCAGCTCCATCCCGCGGGCGCTGAGTTGGACCGGGTTCAAGGCGTCCACCCCACATTCCAGCAAGTCGGGGATAAACTCGCGCACCGAGCCGCAGGAGTGGAAGAGCAACGGCGTGCCAAACGCTTTCTTCACCTTCTGGAACAGCTTCTTCTGAAACGGCTTGAGCAACTTCCGATACAGTTCAGGCGAAAGCAGTGGACCGTTCTGCGAACCAAGGTCGTCATTCAGAAGCACGACATCAACCTTGCCCCGCAACCGCGTCGAGAGGTGTTCGATCCTCTCTTTATAGCCTTCAAGCAGCAGCTCGAAGAGAGCCAAGACAAGATTCTCCTCGCACACCAAATCCATCATGAACTGCTCCCCCCCGCGGAGTTGCTGCCCGGCGGCCAGCAGATGGCAGCAGAGGTTGAGCACCACGCACGAGTCGCTCGCGCGCATTTCCTCGGCGCGCCGCACCAGATCGTCGACGCTCTCGTCGGCGAAAGAAGGCCAGTCGAAGCGGGTGATCACCCCGCGCTGCCGCTCGAGGTCGACCGGCGTCTCGACAGAGGCGAGCGGGAAGAAGACATTGTCAAAATACGGGG
>CAYTFM010000559.1:0-2996 GCA_964436735.1 uncultured Victivallales bacterium
ATAGCCGTCGGGGTGGTTTCCTACGTTGACGGCAGCTTGAAAATCAACGTGGATCATTCGCCTGCTGAGGTGGCAAAGGCGACGGAGGCGGCATTCACGACGCTTGGCATAGCCAAGGTGTCATCGAGTTCCTCCGCGCTATATGCGGAGATCATCGGCAGAACCCCAAAGGATGAGAGGGTCAGGATCGTCGCCGACCCCTTCGGGGAGAAGGGCTCACGCCTGTCCATACGGATCGGCGTGTTTGGGGACGAGGCGGAAAGCATGAGAATCTACGACGAGATACGGAAGAATCTCGGGAATCCGACGAGTCCGGGTAAAACGTGACGGGCATGTCGTCCCCTGGTGTATGCCCCAGACGGGGCATACACGTCTAACTAACAATTTCCGACCGTCGTGCCGCCGAAGTCCACGTGTGTGTCAACCTCCTTTGTAGATGCCGATCACGTCGTCCATCAGCTCCAAAGCCTCGCTGCGGCTGCGCTGGAACGTGTTCCGTCCGATGATCGATCCGAAGCCGCCGCCATCGCGGATAGCGCGCACATCCTCGAGGATGGTGGGACCATCCTTTTGCGGACCGCCAGAGAAGATGACAATGCGCCGTCCATTGAACGCGCTTCGCACCACGTGGCGGACCAGTTCGGCGTCGCTGGAGCGTGGAACCCGACACGCCTCGTACACCTTTTTCGCCTCCTCCTGCTCCAGCTTGGCGGTGGGCATTTTCACCTTGATGATGTGCGCTCCGAGTTGGGCGGCGATCTGGGCGGCGTAGGCCGTCACATCCAAGGCAATTTCGCCATCCTTGCTCAGTCCGCCGCCGCGCGGATATGCCCAGACCACGACCACAAGCCCCACCGACTTAGCCTCTTCCGCCAGTTCCCGCAGTTGCTCGTATTGCAGCCGTCGTTCGGCCGTGCCTGGATAGATCGTGTAGCCGATGGCCACGCATCCCAGCCGCAACGCGTCCGATATCGAGGCGGTCTGCGCTCCAAGCGGATCTTTATCCGGATACAACAGGTCATGGCTGTTCAGCTTGAGGATCAACGGGATTTCGCCTGCGAAATCCGCCGCTCCCGCCTCCAGGAACCCAAGCAGGCTCGCATAGGCGCTCAAGCCGGCGTCGATCGCCAACTGAATGTGATAGCGGGGATCGTAAGACGGCGGATTCGGCTCGAAACTCCGCGCGGGCCCATGTTCGAAACCTTGATCCACAGGGAGGATGACCATCCGCCCCGTGCCGCCAAGGCGGCCATGGTTGAGCAGTCTGGCCAGGTTTGTCTGAACGCCTAGGTTTTCAGTCTTGTACCAGCTTAGAATCTCACGCACTCGTTCTGTCATTTTCAAACCCTCCTATGATTGTTGAATCTCTCAGGTTTTGGCCGTGTGACAATTGCGGTATTGCGCGATCTGCCTGCTATTTCTCCGGGAAGTCGGCTCCGCGGGAAACTGCCTCCCAGGCGGAAAATTCCACGCGCAGCTCCTCGAGCTTCTCCATGGCGGTTTCGTACGCGTCGTTGCCCAGAAGAAGTCGGTGGGGTGGGGGCTGGAACTCGACCGCCTTGACGATGGCGCGGACGGCGCGGGCCGGGTCACCCGGCTGTTTGCCGGAAAGGGCGCGCAATTCTCTGCGCCACGCGCCCGCGGTCGGTGCGTAATCATCAATCTGCCGCTCGCTTTCGTTCGCCGAACGCCCGGCCCAGTCAGTGCGGAAGCCACTTGGCTCGACGAGCATCACCTTGATGCCCAACGGCTCCACCTCCTGCCAGAGTGCCTCGGACAAGCCTTCGACCGCGAACTTGGTCGCATTATAGTAGCCGAGCGCGGGAAACGCACAAAGTCCGGCGATGGAAGAGATGTTGACGATGAATCCCTTGTGACGTTTTCGCATTCGAGGCAGTGCCGCATGGATCATGCGGCTCAGCCCGAACAGATTGATCTCGAACATCCGGCGCACGTGCTCCTCTTCGCTTTCCTCGACGGCCGCCAAATAGCCGATACCCGCGTTGTTCACGAGCACGTCGATGTGGTCGAATCTTTCCTCCGCCGCCTTGATGGCGGCGTCAATCTGGCTCTGATCCGTGACGTCGAGCTTGAGCGTCAACGCCTTTCCTTTGGAAACCAAATCCTTCACGTCATCGGGGTTGCGCGCGGTCACAACCGTGCGGTAGCCGCGTTCCAGCACATAGCTGGCGAGTTCGCGGCCGAAGCCGGTCGAGCAGCCCGTGATGAACCAAACAGGGGGTTCATTGTCCGTCGATTTGCTGGGTGTCGTTGCCATTGTCGTGTCTCCTTTGAGGTGAACGTGAATATGAGTGGATCCGCATAACGATCAACCTTTGGCCACGCCAGAGGCGTGGTGGTGGCGGCTTCTTGTGTCTATTCGGGAGCTTTCCTCACTTGGATAGGTGACCACCGTGCCATGGACGGTGGCGAAGGGCGTGAGCGTATGGGGCTGGCGGTGGGGCGCGCTCATGATGTCCTCGGTGGGGATCCCGCGGACCAGCAAGGCGTCAGCGATGAGCGAGCGATGGCAGCGCCAAGGCACCGCTTCGGCGCACATCAGGACGACCCGCTCGTCACTCGTCAAGCGGATCAATTCATCGAGACTCTGTGAGAATTCAGGCGTTTGCATGTAATCGGCATATCCTCGGAATGAGGCGTTCCGCCAGCCCGTGTTGGGCGAATCGCGCTTTGCGTGACGCAGGCCGCCAAGTCCCGGCAGATGAACATAGCCCACGCCTGATTTCTGTAACGCGAGTGGCAAGGAATCCTTGTTGAACTGCGCATTGTGCCGCGAGCGTGGCACCGTGCGCACATCCACTACGCAGGTGACCCCATGCGCGTGAAGTAGACGGATGAACTCCTCAAGCGAATGGGTGGAATGCCCAATCGTCATGACTGGCGTCGTCTTGTCCATGTGCGGCTTTTAGGGTTGATTGACGTGCTCCTTATGTGGGTCGTTTTTCCTGCCGCGTGGCCTTCTCCAGGGCCTCCCG
>CAYTFM010000560.1:0-2967 GCA_964436735.1 uncultured Victivallales bacterium
GCTGGGGAGATTTATCTGCGGCCAGCCTGGGTATGGCTTCTGATCGCCCCCCTCATACAGGGCGGCGTAAGTGGCTGGAAGTAGTTTGTCTGGCGTTTCCCCGACGGAGATCGTCAATGAACGTGGGATCTTGCTCGCCTCCTTGCCAGGCGACAGATATAAGCTGCTCACCGCGACGCATTGTCCCAGGTCTATCACCACTCCTGCCCCTGGTGTCTGCGCGCCTTCGCTTTCCCAGATCGTGGACAGATCGTTGTCCACCGCTTTTCGGAAATCCTTCGCATTGTCTCCGGAGAACGTCCATTTCGAGGGGTCTAGTTCCCGCGCCGGAAGAAGGGGGGCGATGGACAGGCATGCGGCGATCGACGCCACGATACGGCTGAACACGAATTTGCTCATGTTCTCATCTCCTTCTGTTGTTTCCTTTTGTCCCGCTTTCAGGCCACGGCCACCGTGCCGTCCGCCGTTTCCCGCTTGAAAAAGAAGCGCGCCTTCTTCCGCACGCAGTCGAGGAACCCGCGGGAGTCGATCTGTCCCTGCCTCCATTTCTCCATCTCATGGAAGATGACCGTGTGGGTGAATTCGATGAAGGGCATGCTGTCGCCGAGTGGCACCGCCCCCCGTTCGAGAGCGGCAATCAGGTTGCCAAGCGACTCGGTGTCCAACCCTTTGATTTTGAGATGCGCGTTCGCCCTTCTATGCGCCACAAGCCGTCCTCCCTTGGCGAAAGCCGACTGCACCTCGTAACTGCCCATATGGTTGAGGATCTCGACGCACTCCATCGGGTATCTGCTCGACCGCGAGATCACGTTCACATTCGCCGCGAGGCTGGCTTTGCCGTTGTCCTCCAGCGGCAACGGCAGGAGCTTGAGCCCGAAAGCAGCCTGCGCAAGGTAGTTGGGCACGCTTGATGACACACTGAGCGATAGTGGGCATCCGCCGCCGAAGAAGTTGTGGGATGCGGTTTCAGAGACATAGTGGGCGGGAAGCAGGAATGGCGCCGTGACCTTCGGATTCTGGAAATACCGCTCGAAGCTTTTGGTGAACTCCTCCACTCCAGTCCCTATGTAGCATGACGTCTCCCTGAATGTGCAGGCCTTGTCTTTGTTTGAGAACATCATCAGACTGCCAATACCGACATCGAGCGCCAGAATTGATGCCACCCCCTTGGGAAGATCATGCGCCGCCGCCTCAACACTGTCGAAGAAGCTCCAAAAACCATGATTGAAGTCAAGTTTATCGGCCAGACGGACGTGCCTTTTGTTGAGGAAACAGCAGTTGACGGCACTGACTAGAGGAACCCCCCACAGTCCGCCACCGCTTCTCACAACGGGACGGAAACCCGCATAAAAATCGTCCACATCGAACCTGACGCCGCCTATCTCGTCCAGGCTATACAGGGTGCCGGACTCGGCGTTGTTGCTGACGAAGGACAAGGGCACCTGGAAAATGTCATATCCGGCGGAAGGGGACGGCATGTAAGGATTGTCGATAGGAATGATTTCGATGCTCACGTCGCCGTGGTCTCTCATGTAGTCAAGGAACAATCTTTTCCACAGGTGCGAGAAAAGGGGGAGATCCCCCAGGATGCCGACGCGTATTTTTTTCCTTGTCTCCTTCAGGAAAGTAAATGGCGATCGATCGCAGGCCTGGGACGCTAACGACGACCTTGCGGAATCAAGCGTTGAGGAAAGATTTCTCACGTAGCAGCCACTGCGCGGAATGCTCTCAAGAACACCTTCCTCGCACAACAGCTCCACCGCCTGCTGGACGGACATCCTGCCGATGTCAAGTTTCTTCGATAGGCTGTTGATCGAAGGTATCTTGTCGCCCACGGCGAACTTTTCTTTGCCGATAAGATCTCGGATCTGCTTTGCCGCCCGCTGATATTCCATGATTCAACACCTCCTATTTAAATTCCAGGCAACGACCTGGGGTTTTATAATATTGAAAGGCCAGCGCCAGGACCGCGGCGCAGCTCCAGGAGTACTCGGGATGGCCGTTCCCCTGGCCGGTGAGCGAATCGTAGCATTCGTAGACTGCCTCGGACTTCCCCATCACCTCGAGGATCCTGTCCGCCGCCGCGTCGGCCTCCACTTCGAGCCCAGCATTGTGAATCGCCTCGACCATCCAGTAGCTTAGATGTGGCCATGTGCGACCAATCCAGTATGCCTGCTGCACCAGCGATCCTGGATAGCCGGGGGGTGCGTGAAGGAAACCGCCGCTTCTGAAGGCCGGATGCGACATGTTGAGGGTCGGGAAGGGGAGGCGCGAGTAGAAGCGGTCCGGGTTCAGAAGATACTCCCGGCAGATTCTAACCGCAGTCTCCCTCGGCGTTATGCCGGCGTGCAGCGGCATGAACGACGACGGCGTGATCATGCCGGTGAACCTGCCGTCGACTATTGACTTGTCCTGGTAGACTCCGGTCTCTTTGTCGTACAGTTGAGAATTTATGCAGGTGGCGATGTCCTCCGCCTTGCGTCGCCACGCGGCGGCGTCCGCATCCAGCCCCAGCTTCGCGGCAAGCCGCGACAGGGCGGCGCACTCGAGATGCAGATGCGTGTTCGTGTCGACGCTTAGAAACAGCTCTGGCCGCATGTCGCCCCAGTCTCGATCAACCCATTTCCCGCCGCCATCGAATGCCACAGGGAACTTGTCCTGCCAGCGCAGAGCGTCGTCCCAGCAAGTCCCCCCGCACGGATAGACGCACAACCCCGTCCCTTTGGCCTCCCACTTCTCCAGCCAGTGCCGGATGAACCGGCAAAGCGGTGCGTAGGCGTTGGCGACGAAACCGTTGTCCGGGCACAACGATGTCAGATTCTCGACGCCCCACGCCAAGATCGGTTGCTGGTATGCGTATCTGTATGTGCCAAGGACGTAAAACAATGGCGGTGTTCCATCCTCCTTCACGCCATCCAGAAGCAGCCTGGCCACGCCGAACGCCGCCTCGGGGTCGCCGATCAGCCC
>CAYTFM010000561.1:0-2901 GCA_964436735.1 uncultured Victivallales bacterium
GAGGACTTCTTGGGTTCCGCGGCGCGACTGTCGGACTGCGCGAGCAGCAGAGCGGCGATCCCGACTAACATCACTGCGAGCAATTTCGGCAATTCACCCAGACTGCGCATTCCATTTCCCAAGCGACAGTCAAGCGGGAGCCGTTTGGCAAGACTGGACATTTCCTCGGCGGTCAAGTGGCTCATGACGACAACTCCTCGTGTTCGTTACCCCCCTCCCCGTCTATCCTCACAGGTAAAATACATGCGCATTGCGGAAAAGACACCCAAGAAAAGCGCAAGACTGCCGGGAAGGTGCCGAGGCTTCTCCCGCCTCAACTGCGGATGGGGCTGTCCGATGGTTGAAGTTCCTCAGCGGTTTCTTCCCGCCGCTTACATTCATTATGGAAAAAGACGCAAATCAACGCGACGACGAACCAGAAGACCTCCATGTTGAAAATCGTGTAGAAGTTGGACATGGTGACGCCATGCACCATCATGCCAGCGTGACCGCCCATGAACCCCAGCGTCATAGCCCGCGGGTACAGATCCGTGGCGATCAGATAGTACCGCCACATGAAGACGAAGATCATGAAGTTCATATAAAGGAATGTGGAGAGCCCTATGACACCTGTGTCAAGAACCTCGGTGAAGTACTGGTTGTCGGAGTAGCCCAGGTTTTTCGAGCCACACCCCTGCCCGAAGAAGGGATACTTGAGAATATCGTCTATAGACCCGCGCCATGAGTCGACGCGGGAACGGAGAGACGGATCAACCTGCGCCCCCTCGGTGGCGACATCCGCGATCTGGGTGAATTGCTCCGAGATGTCGTTGTTGTGCATCTTCAGCAGCATCAGGGCGTCCCCAGATAGGATACTCGCCACGAGAAAGTAACAGACGATAAGGACGACAAAGGAGGCGAGCAAATAAAGAAACTTCCGGCTTCTCGAGACGGCGGATATGACGAGTATGAGCGGCGGGACACTCACATATGCGCCCCGCGACTTGGTCATCAGCAGGGCGAAGAGGAATAAAGCCAGCAGTCCGTTGAACACGGGAGTCCAGCGCGCACTCCGCAAGCAGATGAGGAAGCCAGAAGCAAGTCCGATGAGAATCAGCAGGAAGTCGCCGAAGGTGTTGGCTCTGCCGAACCCCGTCAAGGCGGTCGCCCCGCCACCAGTTAGTGCCGAGACGGGAAAAAGGTAATACTGTCCAATACCGAAGATGGCGATGATGCCCGAGACCACAAAAAGGATTTGGGTGGACACCTGCGCCTCCTTGTCCGTCTCGAGGATGTTGAAGGTCATGAAGAATATCCAGAAATACTCAAGACGTTTCATTGCGAAGAAAAAGCCTTTCATGGCCGGCACAGTCCCTTGCAAATATCCCACCAGCGTTGCGATAACGATAACCAGCGCCATTGCGAAGACAGGCAGATACAGAGGACAACGCTTGACCAGCGAAAGAGTATGCGTACGGGCTTTGTTGAGCAGCCACCCCGCCGAGACAAGCAGAAGGATGATATCCTCCACGCGGATGGTGATCGAACGCCCCACCGTGGCGTTACGTCCTATCGGCATGTCAGTTGATATCATAATGAAAAGCAGCATGACGACCAGTCCGAACCGCGGCTTGAAGAAGGTGGCTGCCGCAAGGAGCGCCCCAGCGACGACGAACACGGGCCGATACTGGCTTTCATCTTTGATGCTCAAAAAGTTGCGAAACTCTTCGTAGACTTCCGCATACGCACAGAAGGGGAGAAGCAGCGACACGAGGAACAGAATGGATAGAAGCGTCCGGTTCATTGGGGGAACCTCAAAAAAGAGCGCCGGGCGAGGATGCGACTCAACGCCTCCCGCGTGATCGGACCATACGCCTTCCCCTCTCCTTGCGGTTGAGGTACGCCAGGTGGTAGGTGCTCCCAATCGGAAAGAATACGGACGAGAAGGTTGCCGCCTCGTTCCGCGGCCTTCGCATAGGTGGTGAAAAAACTGTCCTCCGGCGTGATACTGAAGGCCTCCTGGGCGATGATCTCGCCACCGTCCAACTCCTCGGTCAACCGGTGAAGCGTGACGCCTCCAGTCGAGGATCCTTCGGCAAGCATCCAAAGGATAGGTGACATGCCCTTGTAAGCTGGCAGCAGAGAAGGGTGCAGGTTGAGGCACAAGTCTTTGGCGCAGGCCATCAGATCCTTCTTCAAAATCTGGTTGAAGAACACACAGAGGATGACATCGGGAGATATGGCCTTGGCATACTCGACGCACTCCTTGCCGTTCACGGACCGGAAGGTTCTGTTGGAGATCCCAAAGGCGGAGCAGGTGTCGCCTGGCCTGAGATAGCGGCGTTCCTTGAGCGATCTTCGGGTCAGTGCCTCTCTCAGGCGGAACAGGTTGTATTTAAGGTTCATCGCCATCATCAAGAGCAGATAGGGCAGACCGCTGTTCCGGATGACGGCATTCAGAGAGTTCGACGCGTTCTTCTTCTCGGATATCTTCGGCGTCAGGATCACATGGAAATCGATTCCCTTTCCGACAAGTTCAGCGAAAAGTGAACGCAGAACGAACGGAGAGTGAAAATGTGTTACCGGCGTAAGTATCAGTATTCTCATGGTTCTTGGGAAACAATACACGGTGGAGCAAGCGTAGACCAGTCGAATTTCCTCTTTGATTCTTGACTTGCCATAGGAGTCCAGCTGCCCTTTGTGGTTGCGGGATGAGCTGCGGAAGCACCTACCGCGCAAAGCAAGCGCTGAAACAAACTCATGACGTCGCGCCTTGATACAGGCGCTCATAGGCGGCGACCATCCGCGCCACGGAGAAGGCCACTTTTGCCTTGCGCAAGGCGTTGCCACTTAGGATTCCGCAGAGTCGTGCATTGCCGCACAGGGTGATGATCCTTGAGGCGAGCGCAGCGTGATCGCCAG
>CAYTFM010000562.1:0-1763 GCA_964436735.1 uncultured Victivallales bacterium
ATGAACAATGCTTTATTTGAACAACTGCTACACGAGGAAGAGGGTACGACGCTCGACTTCAAAAAAGAGCAATATCGCTTTTCAAAGGCGACGGATGAGGAGAAGTCCGAGATTTTGAAGGACATACTTGGCTTCGCCAACGCTTGGCGCCGGTCGGAAGCTTATATCCTCATCGGCGTGGAGGAAGTCCGCGGAGGACGAAGCATCGTCTTAGGCATCACGAACACCGACCACCTGGACGACCATTCACTCCAGCAATTCGTGAACAACCTGACCAACCAGCCGGTTCGCTTCCACTACGAGGCGTTCGAATTCGATGGCAAACAAGTGGGGATCATCCACATCGACCTGCAGCCTCGCCCACGCTATCTGAAACGGGATTACGGAAAGCTTCAGAAGGAGAAGGTTTACATACGGCGGGGAAGCTCAACTGACCCGACCAAACCCGCCTCCCCCGACGAGATCGCGAAAATGGGCGGCGGCTTGGATCAACCTACAGCCGAGTTGGTTGTCGAATTCGCCCACGTCAAACAGGACGAGTCTCTCGGGACGAGCATCTCTTGGAACGCCGAATTCTGTGAGATGCCTCCACAGGGAAAGACTCCCTACTACATCCCCTCCCCCCAGAATGGTGATTTCGCACTTTTTCAGAGTCAATTATTGGCTCAACCAAACCAGGATTTCCACCGGGAGATGGCTTATTTCGAGTTCATGTGCCGTCTATTCAAGCCTGTCCGTTTGGCGGTAAGGAACAAGGGGCAGGTCTCCGCCACCAACGTTCGGGTGGAAATAATTGTGCCGAAAGGCATCGGCGTCGGCGTGATGAAGAGACTACCCGATCCACCAGAGAAAACACACCCAGTATTTTTCTCAAAAGCCTCCCAGGAAATTCGGTCAGCTCTTCCCCGCGGACCAGGTGTAGTTGACATTGACGAGAATGAGCAGAGGTTCAAGACAGAATTCGACTGTGGCGGACTCCAACCAGGAAGGCGAATCTTGACGGATATCTTTTACATAGGGAAAGGCGATAGCGGCGACCTTGTTCTGCGAGGATTGGCGTTCGCCGACAATCTACCTCAGCCTAAAGACTTCTCCCTCACCATATCGGCGACAGTGACGAAGGTGACCATGTCCATCGATGAATTGCTCGCGCTTCCTGAGCCTGGAGCAGAAGAGGAATGATAATGTGAGCGACTAAACAGCTCCCCCGTCTCCCCGCGTATCCAGCTTGTTCCCGATGAGTTCCCGGGCGTCCCGAGTCATACCCGCTTATCCTCTCGCTCTTCCTTATGAACTGTTTCGCCCGCTTCACAGACCACCCTGAACATGGCAAGGGCCGTCAACATGATGATTTCAAGGGAATCGGGGAAGCTATGTGAAAACTGAATCGCACCCTGTGGATCAAAGAGACTGCCGTCCGCCCCTCACGACGATGCTTGATCGCTGGTTCCTTATCGGGAATGGACCTATCCTCGTCCGCTACTTCCACCGCGGTGAACTGACAAACCCCACATCCTCTATTTGCGCAATGATGGCATCGTAAACACGGCTACGCATAGAACGACGGACAATGATGCAACTATCGTCACAAGTTCCACAGGATGCCCCCACCCTCACTTCAACTGATTCAACATTTTGTGATTTCCTCTGAGACTCCCAAAGACCGGCCTATCTGATGCCGCGTTTAAACCCGTTCCGATATCGTTCTAATTCCAGCACCCACATCGCGCACCTCAAGAAGTTCAAGGCTGTCGGCGGACACG
>CAYTFM010000562.1:1773-2891 GCA_964436735.1 uncultured Victivallales bacterium
CCGAAGGCTTCGTGCGAAACTGACCGGGCTCACCACCTCCGTGCCCAGGTCCTGCTCCTTCAGCTCGTCGGGTGATCGCCATGTCGCGAACACAAAGTAAACAATCTTCCTCCCGCCGTCCGCCACTCTGGCGTCCGCGTATTTGAATTCAAAGCCCCGGTCATACAAGAACGCCGCCTCCGTCACGCTGTCCGTCCTCTCAGTCGTCATACTGCCCCCTCCCTTTAAACTTGCGGCCATCACCTTCCCCGTCCTGCCCCTAAGACAACGGCGTGGCCAACGCCACCGTCATCTCACACCCTTTGAAAAATTATAAAGAAGTTTTCAGGAAGGATTGTCTATATGGGACATGACTCAGCCCCTCAAGATCGCCGTCATGGCTGATTCATTGACCTGCCGAACCTCTAGCAATTGTTTGCGACTTCCCGGGAAAAGATCATCAAGTAGCCCGTTTCCATCCCTCTCTCTCCCCCCTGAAAACTTGCTGAAAGATTCTTTATAATCTTTTCGTTTCCCTCGACGACACGCGTATAGACATGGTGTCCGACAGTCAATGGTTGACTGACGGGATGATAACCAAAAAAAGGAGGTTGTTTATGGAAAGCGGAAAAGTCGCCAAGAGGAAAGTCACGGTCGCGATGTTCAGAAAGCACGTGTCGAACGTCAGGGAGGAGCTGTATTTCCTTAATATAGACGACGTTTTTTTTGAGGGGGGAGACTGGCCGGGGCAATTCAACAGATGGAGAGACACCGATTTTGACAACTACCTGCGGCACCTGCAAGAAGACAACATGAGTTTGCAGACCGAGGTGGTCCACTATCTGTTTATGCGCAAGCTGATAAGATTAAGGCACGAGTACTCGCTGGAGCTGGCGATGTTTGCAAGGGAGCAAGTTACATCTGAGCAACGTGAGGATCTTCTGCGAAAGTTGGTGCAACCATGACTACCAACAAGCTTTATGCAAAGCGGCATATGAGGTGGTTGGCGTGGCGCGCTAACGGCGAGAGCTTGCGTGCTGCCCTCAGAACTGCGGCACTGGTGCTTGTGACATGCGTGTTGGTCAGCATCAAGTCGCATATAGGGGGGAACGAAGCCGGGCTGGAGGTGAATATGTCCA
>CAYTFM010000563.1:0-2819 GCA_964436735.1 uncultured Victivallales bacterium
AGGCGTATGGCCGCCGAGTAGGCCTCCGCTCCGATCGACGCCGCCGCGCTCCACAACCGGAACTTGGCCTCCTTGGCATGCGTCGCCTTCCACTCCGGAATGACGACCTTGGCCAGAAAGTCCCAATGCTCCTTATGCCGGAAGAAAAGGGTCTCGTTTGTCGTGAGGACGTTCAGGCACTCTTGCAACTCGTCGGCGTTCTCTGGCCGCGTGACAAGATCGTAATATTGTATGAATGAGCGCAGGCCAAGAGCGTCAAGCCGTTTTCCCAGCCGATTGCGCATGAGCAGTTCTTTGGTGTTCGAGAACAGGATGCCGGCATGCGTGTAGACAAGATTTTTGAAAAGATTGAATTCCAGGTTTTTCATCATGGGAGGTTCTGCCGGATTCATGGTCACTGAAATTCCCTCACTATATAGCTCTTAAAAGTCACAACATGTCGTAAAGGTCACGACCTCGCCAACTCGACAATCTTCTCGCCAATCCTGTGGGACGGCAGCACGAACTCCGCCCCGCCGCGGGCGATCGCCTCGCGCGGCATGCCGAACACCACGCACGTCTCCTCGGACTCGGCGATGGTCCGCCCGCCTGCCTCGCGGATTGCGACCATGGCGTCGGCCCCGTCGTCGCCCATACCCGTCAGCAGCACGCCAATCGTGTTCGCCCCATACAGTTTGAGCACGGAATCCATCGCTACGTCGACCGACGGCTTGTGCAGCGTGTCTGGCGTGTTGGTCAATCTAATCATCTCCCCCGCCTTCCCCATGCCGCGTGGCACGAGTAATAAATTCACGTCGCCCTTGGCGAGGTAGCCTTGACCTGGCGTGATCACGTCGCCTGCCGCCGCCTCCTTGAACGGAAGGGCGCAGTACTGATCGAGCCGGTTGGCGAACGACGGGGTGAAGTTGACCGGCATGTGCTGGATGATGATCACGGGAACACCTAAATCCGCCGGGAAAGCGGGGATGATGTCCATGATCGTATTCGGCCCCCCTGTGGACTGTCCGATGACGATGATTTTACCTCGACCCTGCGAGGTGAAGATTTTCCGTTTGGGAGCGCTGTCGCGGCGTTGCATCGGCCTGCGGATGCGGGCATTCCTGATTCTCGCTCCGGCGGCGGCCTTCAACTTCATGGTGATGTCGAAGGCGATCTGATCCATGTTCTTCGAGATCGTGCCACCGGGCTTGCCGATGAAATCCACCGCTCCCAACTCAAGGGCCTCATAGCTGGTCAGGGCGCCTTCCTGGGTCAGCGAACTGATCATGACGACGGGGCGCGGCGACTCCATCATGATCAGTTGGAGGGCGGTGAGGCCATCCATCACCGGCATGTTGATATCAAGCGCCACCACGTCGGGCTGATGCTGCTTGGTCTTGTCAACCGCCTCCTGCCCGTCGCGGGCGGCATCCACCACTTCGAAGGCCGGATCGGCTTCAAGGAGTCGGCGAAGCTCGCGCCGCATCAACGCCGAGTCATCGGCGATCAGAACGCGGATCTTCCTGCTTGGTGCAAGCATGGCAACCTTATACTTAGCCGGCTGTGCCGGACTTTTCGTAGAAGCGGCATCTTGCCGCTTTAATGCGGCAAAGCCACAGCCTCAAATTGGATTTCGAAGGGAACGAAGCAGGCCGGGCAAAGACCTGCCCGGCCTACGTCTCCTCATCCCGCGCCCGATATAAGTTTCCTCAACTCGGTGGCGGTCATCTTGGCGCTGGTCTTCAGCCCGCGCTTCTCGGCAAGAGCGATAAGTTCCGTCTTGCCAAGTTCCGACAGGTCGTCTGCTCCGTCGATCTTCTCCGTCTTCGTGGATGATTTTTTCCGTCCCTCGAACCCGGCGAACTCGGCGTTCTCCTTCGAGCTGAGGAGCGAGTTGACGGCGATCACGATGATGATCCGTTTGCCGTCGTTGAGTTTCCCGATCCCCTCGATGAACTGTCCGCGGCCCTCGTCCGCCACCACGTCGGGAGCGGCCTCGATTTGCTTGACCGGGATGCGCAGCACCTCCGACACCGAGTCCACGATGAACCCGGTCGTCTTGCCGGAGATGTCGACGACAATGATCCGGTTGCGGTCGGAGCGCTCAACTCTCGTAAGCCCGAACCGCGTCCGCATGTCAATCACCGGAAGAATGTCGCCGCGGAGGTTGACCACCCCCTCGACAAACACCGGCGCCCGCGGAACTACCGTGATCTCCTCGACGCGGATGATCTCCTGCACCTGCATGATGTTGACGGCGAAGTCCTCCTCGTTGATCTGGAAGCAGACGAACTGTTTCTCGTCGGACATCTCCATTGCGGCGCCTTTCGTCTTCTTTGTTTCGGCGGCGCTTTCCCCCGCCACCTCCCTCAAGGCGTTCTTCTCGGCGATGGTGACGAGGTTGCGCACCTCGAGCAGCATCAGGAGCCGTTTGCCATCGTCGAGTTTGCCGACGCCCTTGAGCCGCGAAGCCTCCTCGGCGCTCAGTATGGCGGGTGGCGCCTCGATGTTCTTGCGCTCCATCCGGAGCACCTCCGACACCGAGTCGACCTGGATGCCGGTCAGCACCCCGTCGAGATCCACCACGATGATGCGCCTGGCGTCAAGCTCGTCTGAAGATCCATCCGCCCCGACTGACTTCGCCGTCGTGTCCTCCAGTTTCCGCATGCCGAACTTGGTCCGCAGGTCGATGATGGGCAGGAGTCTGTTTCTCATCGATATCACGCCTCTGACGAATTCAGGGGCGCGGGGGACACTGGTGATCTCCGTGACGCGGATGATCTCCTGGACATGCATGATGTCGACGGCGAACTCCTCGTCGCCCAGGCGGAACGTAACAA
>CAYTFM010000564.1:0-2806 GCA_964436735.1 uncultured Victivallales bacterium
ATCGTCCATGCCGACGTCGGCGAACGCCTCCTTGTCACCCTCAGTCGCGGCCCCCGTGCAGGCGATTGTGTGAAGCCTCCGGCTACCGTTCACACCTTCGAGTTCCCCCGATCTCTCCAATTCCCGCATGGCGCGGGCGACCTCGACCCCGCTCGCCCAAGGCAGAACGATGTCCATCACCACCACGTCGAACGGTCTGACCCTGACGATCTCAATGGCGGACGCGCCGTCCTGGGCCGCCTCCACCTCGTGTCCCGCTCCCTCAAGCGCCTTGCTCAAGTAGACCAGGGTAGATTTATCGTCCTCGACGATGAGTATTCTCATATCACCCACTCCCCTTCCCCGAGCTCATTCCCCGTTGATCTCTTTTTCAAGGCAGCGCAAGATGTCAATAATTTCGTTGAATTCCGGATATTTCCCGAAGATCATGTTCCCCATCTTGGAGTAATCCATCCTTAGTGAACCAAGCACATGCTCCGGCGGAACAATTCTTACAGTCCCGGTGACGGCCTTGTCGTAGTTCGCCCAGGCCCTCGGATAGAACCGCTTCTTGAACTCGACGACATCCCGCATCAGGTCCATGTCCGCCAGGGCGGCCGCCTTGACCGGGGACTGGCTCATCATAGCCGTGTCATAGTAATGGCGGGAGTATCCCGGAGGCTGGACTTTGTCCATTGGCCTGAACGCCTCCTGGTGCAAAATCGTCACCTTCTCCCAGAACGTCCTTTCGGCTTTTATGGCCCTGACCACGCATTCCGGCTTGTCGAAGACATCCGGAAACACCTCCGCGGCGTACGGCCTGATAGGATATTCGCCATGGGGAACCCACGACGCGAGCGGCCCGATCTCGAGCTGGATGAAGGCCCTCAGGTAGTTGTCGGCGAACTCCGCGGGATATCCCACATTGACAATGTGCGGATCGTCCTCGCTTATCACAGCCGAGCAAACCGGGCCGACCGCCTTTCCGACCTCGGGGAGCAACCTCTCCTTGATGTAAACCCGCGCCGACTCGTTGACGCCTTTGTTGAAAACGTCCTGCCGCGTCTTCGACCGTCTCGCCTTGGGATCCTCATCAGTAAGCAGCCGCCAGTCGAGGATCAGGTCTATGTCCTCAGAGAATCTCTCTATCAGACGAAACACCTTCGCGAGCGACGTGCCACCCTTGAACAGGATTATCCTGGATATTTCGGGATGCCCGAAAAGCCTGTCCAGCGTCCAGCACACCCAGAAGTCCTTCTCGACGACCGCGGGGCGCATCCCGCGCCTTTTCGCCGCCTCATCCACCAACTCCCTGCGCTTTCCCGCGGGCCATAGGGCGACATTATTCATGCTTCCCCCCTCCCCCGCAGATACGCTGGATGATCTCGAAAATCCAGTCCGTCCCGAACCGCGCGTCCTTCAGAAGCTGTCTCTTCTGCCTCTCGTTCAGCGACACTTTGATCTTCCTGATCACCGCGTCGTCCACGTTCTCCCTACCCAGATACTTCAGCGCGTATACCACCACGGCGCTACGCTCGTTGGCGACCATGTTCTTCAATGCCGTCCGTTTGAAATATATGGTGGTTTCTCCAATCCTGACCATCTTGGAGGGACCGTCGGAAAGATAGACCGCCTTGGCCGGAACCTGGGTGGAGAGCCCGAGCATATTGGCGGCGATGGCCCCCGAAGGCTGTATCCGCCATCCGTACTTGCGCGATATGGCTTTCGCCGCCTGAGCGGTGTCCGGGGCGAGCGTGGTTTTCAGCAGTTTGCTGTGGCGCGGCACATCATACAGGCCCCGGCCGAAGCGACGTATGGCTCCACCACGCATAAGCCTTGTCAAAGCCTGGTCAATGGCGTCGCGTCCCGCGATCTCCATGAAGTCCTTCTGGGAAAAGCACCATCCGTCCTCATGCCTGGCTATCTCGGATAGGATCTTATCGCCGACCGTCTTCATGACGAACACCTCACATTCTGTCAGAAATAATATACCATTTTTTCTGACAGTCAAGTGCCCTGAGACGCCGGAACCCAACGATAAAGCGTCGGAATCGACACGCCAAGGTTCTGGGCTACTTCCCGGGGTGGCACTCCATCGGCCAGAAGCCTCTTCGCCGACTTGATCTTGCTGTCGGTCATGAGTCGCTTGCGGCCGACGACGCAGCCACGCAGACGGGCGGCGGCGAGTCCGGCCTTTGTGCGCTCCACGATCAGTTCCTTCTCCATCTGGGCGAGGCTCGCCATGACATGAAAGAAGAACCGCCCGGACGGCGTCGCGGTGTCGATACTGTCGGTCAGGCTCTTGAACTGCACGCCACGTTTCGCCAAGACGCCGATTATGTCGACAAGTCCTTTGACGCTTCGCCCCAGGCGGTCAAGCTTCCAGACGACAAGCGTGTCCCCTTTCCTCAGAACCTCCATGGCAAGCTTCAGTCCCGGACGCCCCTCGCGGGCTCCGCCCATCTTGTCCTCGTAGATCTTCTCGCAGCCAGCCTTCTCAAGAGCCACCCGCTGAAGATCGAGGTTCTGATCCTGCGTCGAGACGCGCGCATAACCGACATGCATGGTCGATCCTCCAAAAAGAACGGGGTGAACGTCCCCTCCCCTCAAAACATTCTTGGAATCCGTGGCAAGTATAAGAAAGTGAGAATTCAATTGCAAGAATACGTTTCGAGAATTCGCCTTCTCACCTGAATATCACAACCGCTTGGGAAGTCCGCCTTCTTTCTCAATAACGGGGGGTTTCGAGAATAATAGCATCCGCTGTGGCGATGTATTCCACATGCTACCATTCTCAGGTATTCACTGAATACCGAAGTTCAAAATA
>CAYTFM010000565.1:0-2784 GCA_964436735.1 uncultured Victivallales bacterium
CCGTTGGGGGCGGTGAAGGTCATCGAGTAGCGCGCCCCTTCGGTCGTCAGCGGGGGCAGCGGCGTTTTACCGCTCGGAAACACCGGCCATTCGCCAGTAACGTTCCCGACACCGCACCTCACGCCGGGACGGTCCGCCTTGGCGTAGAAGCTCAGCGTGTATTCGGTGCCGGCATCCATCGGAATGGCGAAGGTGGAGAAGCTGACCGGCCACTGCCCCTTCTCGCCCACGATCTTCAGACAGTGGCGCCCCTCGAACGCGCCTTCCTCGACAAGCTGATAATGCTCGTCGACCGCGGTGTCCGTCACCGCGCCAACCGTTCCGTACTGCCAACTGCTGAGTCCATTCTCGAAGCCCGGATTCTGCAGGAGGTTGCGGCAGAGGTTGAAACGCGGCATGCGGAGCTTGTCGCAAGCCCAGAAATCCACGCCGCCATACCGCTCGTCTTTCGGGGCCTCTGCGTTGGCGGGCTCCTTGCCCATGTCGATCACGAATGCGAGACGTCCGTCCCGCGGCGTGAACCCCAGCTCGTAGGAGCTCTTGGCGGGATTCTCCTTGTCGACATACTCCGTGATGTTGAAGGTGTGCGGCTCGACACTTCGGAACGCAAGCATATGGACGGGGTCGTCCGGGAAGACAACCACCTCCTTGACACCTTGGCGGCGCAGCGGCGGCTCGTCCTTCACCTCGCCCGGAGAGGTAATGGCGTTGACGGCACCGTCGACGATCAGTGAGGATCCGGCGAGCCGAGCCCGTGGGATGAAGACGTTGACTCTGGCGTAGTCGAGCAGCGTGGCGACGGGCGTGTCGCACTCGAACGAGGCGTCGATGCGCGCCAGCCCGTCGGGCGTCAGTGAAAGGGTGTGTTCGATGGCGATCGGGATGCCGCCGGCGGTGCGCCGCTCGCCGCGGAAGACCGTGCGTTTGACCTGCTGGTCAACGTCGAATGTCTTCTTCTCCAAATGACTGCCGCTGAACCAGTTCTTCGCCTCGGCCATCGAGAGATGGATGACATAGCTGTCGCCGAGGTTGTTGGAAAGCGTGATAACACCATTGCTGGAGGGCATGAGGGAGACCGCCCCGCTGGCGATGGATCCGTCATTCCTGAACTCGGCGGCGGACAATCCGAACGGCAGGGAGGCAAGGAGAAGCGCAGTGGCAATTTTTCTCATGATAGATCACCCTTTTTTTTTATTGTTCGTTGTTGCGCGTCCACGGCCCTTTAGGGGTGGTTAGCGTCCCGCTGGGGGCAACCGTATCCTCGGGCTTCATGGCGGATCATTGTTATCGGCGGCGCATGAATGTGCTGGTCCCACGTTTCACAAGACACCTCCCGATAGTATTTTCTATTCACCGATTACTGGTGGATTCTCTTTCAATGAGTTTGACAGGAAGGAGGTTCCTGCCGCCTGGCGGCCCTTTTAGACTAAGCTGCGCATATATCATTTCGACCGCTACGGCCCCTACTTCCGGATATGGCTCCGCCACTGTCGTCACGGTTGGAATCATGGCTCTGCCCGCGAAAAAATCGCCATACCCGACAACGGACATGTCGTCAGGAACCCTCTTGCCAATGCGGTGCAGATGGGAGATCATGGCGATGGCAGTAGTGTCGCTTGTGCAAAATAGGGCCGTCGGGCCGTTTTTCATTGCGCACATCCGATTTACAAACTCCATCATCTCGCGCTTCTCGTTCGTGGAGACAATAAAGTCACGGGACATTTCGAGTCCGAGCTCCTTAAGCATCTCCCAATAGCCGTTTCGCCTGTCCACCTCGTAGGGCCTGCCGTAATTGCCGGACATGAACGCAATCCTTTCGTGGCCCAGTTTACCTAAATGCCTGACCGCCAAGCCTGCTCCTTGCCGATCATCAGCCATCACGTGGATGGCCCCAGTGGGGACTTCGGTGTTTGAGACAAATGCCAGCGGTATTCCGTCCTCCGATAGATGTGCCAGGAGGAATTCGTTCGCCTCCTCCTTGAAGTCATAGCAAAGCAGACCGGAAAGCCTATGCCGTCTGCACTCGTAAAGGATCTCCTCCTTTTTCATGCCCCACTGATGGTGAATAAGTTTGATCGAGAGCTTGAGGCTGTCAGCCTTCTCCATGGCTCCCGTCAAAACGCCGGAGACATATTCATTGTTTATATTGCATGAACTTATGAATCCTATGGCGTTTGCCCGTCCCGTCGACATGGTTCGCGCCACATCATCGATCTTGTAGCCCATGCTGTTTGCGATTGACACAATCCTCTCGGCAGTACGTTCGCTTATCCGCTTGCTTTGGTGCTTGCCGTTCAGCACATAGGACACCGTGGCCTTGCATGTGCCAGCCTCGTCCGCGATATCTTGGAGTGTGGGTTTTCGCATAAGCACAAATTCGATGCTGAACCGGTTGTGCTTATCACTTTACCACAAAATATGCCATAAATCAATACCGAAGGTAGGTGATGTACCATTTTTCTCCATTACCGGTAGTATTTCTCCACGCTCCACAAGGCCCAAATTCACCCCGCATCGCACTCGCCACCGCATGCACATAATTTCCCATCCCTCCCAACACTTTCTTTCTACCGCACTGAATGGTATGTTGAGGCGTATTCGCCTCTCGGGGGCTTTCTGGTCTGATTTGCTATACTCAATCAGGGGGGAAATTTAAATATTGGCGAGTCAGATTGCGGATTGGATGTATTCGATCCGAATGACGGACGATATGAATATCGTCCGAAGGAGGATCGGAGAAATACGGCCGCAAGAGGCTCGTCCGCCGCGGCGGATTGCGATCTT
>CAYTFM010000566.1:0-2767 GCA_964436735.1 uncultured Victivallales bacterium
TCGTCATTGGTCAGTCGTCATTGGTCAGTCGTCATTGGTCAGTCGTCATTGGTCAGTCGTCATTGGTCATATCAAATGACTAACAACCAATGACTAATGACGTCCTTCTACTTCCAGTCCTTGCTGTCCATGAGGCCTTTCGTGATCCTCTCGATCAATCCGGCGGACACGCCCTCCGAGCTTTCATACTGGACGAGCTCCTCCAAGAGTTCCGAGGAGTTCTGATAGCGCTGCTTCGGCTTCTTTTTCAGCATCTTTGCGAGAATGCTCCGCAGCTTCGGCGGGAAATCCGGTTTGATTTTGAACGGTTCGGGAGGCAGCTCCTTTTGTATGATGCGGATGAGATCCGACACGCTTACGGCGTCGAACGGCCGTTGACCGACCAGCAGTTCATAGGCCACCACGCCAAGCGAGTAGATGTCGGCCAGATGGTCCGCTTTCCCCGACGACAGATATTCGGGCGACAGATAGCAGGGCGTCCCCAGGATGTTCGAGGTCGCCGTGAGGTCCGAACTCGGCAGATGGCAGATCCCGAAGTCGGTGATCTTGACGTTGAGACCGTCGTCGACGAGGATGTTGCCAGGCTTGATGTCGCGGTGGACGATGCTCTTGCCGTGGACGGCGGCGAGGGCGGAGGCGACCTGGAGGATCACCGACACCTTCTGCTTGTAGTCCCACGCTATGCCCATTCCCAATCTGCGGGCAAGCGAGACACCGGGGAAGTATTCCATCACAATGTAGGGATTGCGCAACTCGCCGGAGCCGCTGTAGCCGAACTCCACGAAGTTGACGATATGCGGGTGGTTGAGCTGGGAGACGGCATTCGCCTCGTTGACAAAGCGGCGCTCGACCGCCTCTTTCGCCTTCTCGTCCTTGTCTCTGAGGCTCATCTTGAGAATCTTCATGGCGTGCCGCGTGCCGTCGGTGGCGCGCTCGCAGAGGAATACGATGCCCGAGGCCCCCTCTCCGATGACCTGCAGCAGACGATAGTTGCCAATCGTCCTGCCGGCGTTGAAAAGCTGCGTGCTCTCCGACGCCAAGATGCTCGTGCCGGTGCCAACCGCGGGAGCCGACGCGGCCAGCGAATCGACGCTCCACTGCTGGACCACCTGCCGCTTCGCGAGGCGCATCCGGATGGCGGCGAACAACTCCTCCGGCTCGACAGGTTTCACCAGATAGTCGTCCGCCCCAAGCCGCATGCCATTGCGAAGGCTCTGCTGGTCGGAGAGGGCGGTCAGGAAGATGAACGGGATCGTCGCCGTCTGGGGATCGGCCTGCAGCTCCTTGAGCACGCCATAACCATCCAACTCGGGCATCATGATGTCGCAGACGATCACATCGGGGGAGTTCAACTTCGCCACCTCCACCCCTATCTGGCCGTCCTCGGCGGTCAGCACCGCAAACCCCTCGTAGGAAAGGATCTCGGCGAGCAGCTTCCTGATCTGCGGCTCATCCTCGACGACAAGCACGGTTATCATATTCCAGGTCCTTGGTTTGTTGCCGCGGCCACGCCCTGCGACGCCGCGGGCTCACCTTCAGCGGGGCACGGGATCCGGGCGGGGATCCTCACGGTGAAGGTCGTGCCGCTTCCCAGCGCGCTCGAGAATTCCATGGAACCGCCATGTGCCTCTATGACCCGCTTGGCGATAGTCAGTCCGAGCCCTGTCCCCTGGATCTGCCCGACGTTCTTCCCTCGGTGGAACGGTTCGAAAAGGTGCTTCTGGTCATCGGGGGGTATCCCGACGCCATGGTCGCCGACGACAAACAACAGGTGCGACTCCTTCAGACGAACGTCGAACTGAACCATGCCATTCTCGGGAGAGTATTTCAAGGCGTTCGACAGCAGATTCGTGAGGGCGTGCCTGATGAGGCGCTCGTCGGCATCGTAGACGGCGTCGGCCTCCGGGGTGATCGTGAATTCAAGCTTTTGGCCGGCGGAGGCGATCACCCGGAAATGGTCGCAGAGCGTGCGGCAGAAATCGCCGATGTGCAACGGCTTGGGGAAGAACAACTGCTGACCGGCATCGGCTCGGCTCAGCGTCAGAATGTCGTCGAGCAGTGCCGTCATGTAGTTGGACGACTTCTGTATGATATCGAAATGCCGCGCCTTGTCGACCTCGCTCATTTTGGCTCCGTATTTCTGGATCACGTAGGAGGAGGCCTTGATCGACGTCAAAGGCGTGCGGAACTCGTGGGAGACAATCGTGACGAAGCGGGTCTTCAACTCATTCAACTCACGCTCTCGGTCGAGTGCGACGCGCGCATCATCCTCGGCCTTCTTCCTCTCGGCCAGCATCTCGTCATGGGCGATTTCGGCGTTGATGAAGCGGACGCCGACGCCGACCCTGCTGCGGAGTTCGTCGGAGTCGATTGGTTTCAATTGGAAATCATAGGCGCCGGCCCGGATCGCCTCGTTGAGGCGCCGCTTCTCGTCGGCGGCGGTGAGGATGAGCGTATAGACGAGCGGCCCCTGCCGCGCCGCGAGCATCCGGCAGATCTCAACGCCTGTGAACCCAGGCATCATCCAATCGAGGAGGGCGAGGCGGGGCGCGTTCTCAGCGTTGAGCGCGGCCCAGGCGGCGGCGCCATCCGCCACCTCGACCGGCTCATGCCCCCAATCCAACAGGCGGCGCCGAAGGATGATTCTCGTCGACTCGTCGTCATCCGCAATTAAAACCCTCATGCCGCAGCCCTCTCCCCGATCATCATAAATTAGGCGGCTCCGCCGCAACTTAAATCCGAAAATCGAAGCACGAAATCCGAAACA
>CAYTFM010000567.1:0-2735 GCA_964436735.1 uncultured Victivallales bacterium
GCTACTGCAGTCCGGCCAGGAAGGCGTCCTTCCCGCCATGATACACTATCGCCGAGATTTTCCTCATTGGCACGATCATGCCGCAACCTCCGCCGCCGCCAGCCGCACCTTCAGGATTTTCTGCGACGCTTTCGCCAGATTCTCGTCGTCCTCAAGGAAGCGCTTGATTTTCCGGATGCTCTCGCGGTACTCGGGGATCTGCACCTTCTCGTAGAGGTTGACCTTCTGGGTGGTCTTCCGCCGGGCGCGCTCGAGCTCCGCAACGGTGACCTTCGCGATGTCAAGCATAACAGCCAGCGTCACCCGCTCCTTGAGCATGGCGATGCCCATCGGAACCCACGCGGGAAGCGACACCATGCTGTAAGGAGCCACAGAAAAAGATATGGTTTCGAGAACAGGGACCCGCACGCCCGCCACTTTCCGCATGCCCTTGGCCACCTTTCCCACCGTCACCATGCCGACCGGGAACTCCCCCCAGAGGCGGTGAGTATCGACAAGTTCCTTGTTGCGGGCGTTGAGATCCTCCTCCACCTTCCGCAGCTGTAGGCGGGCTCGCTTGACTTCAAGCCGCAAAGCCGCCTCCTTGGCTTGCAGGGTGGGCAGGGCGCTTTCGCGCACCTTGAGCTCGCGGCCCAACTGGTGCAGGAACGTTTTATTGTACTGGAACTTCAACGACATTGTGGAACGCTTCCTGTCTATTTCCCCTCAACCCAGTGCTTTTCCATGAGTTCCCGCTTGATCGCCACTTCGTCGCGAGTGAAGTATTTCCCGAAAAGCCGCCAGGCGGTGTCGAGCATCCGGTCGACATCGACATTGACGTCGATGGCCAGCAGCTCCCTTGAATACTCCTTGGCGTAGTCGAGTGCTCGGCGGTCGTAGTCGGAGAGGTCGAATCCGTTGTCGAGCTTTGTGCGGGCGTTGGCGGCATCAGCGAAGAGCCGCACGCCTGCGTTCATCACCTGTGGATGGTCGGCCCGCGTCTTCTTTCCGATGACCAACTGCTTGAGGCGCGACAGGGAACGGAAAGGATCTATGATGACCCGTCCGATGTCGGTGTCGCGGCGCAGGTAGAGCTGCCCCTCGGTGATGTAGCCGGTGTTGTCGGGGATGGCGTGTGTGATGTCGCCGCCGGACAGTGTGGTGACCGCCACGATCGTGATCGAGCCTCCTTCTGGGAACTGCACCGCCTTCTCGTAGATGCGGGCAAGGTCGGAGTAGAGCGACCCTGGCATTGAATCCTTGCTGGGGATCTGATCCATTCGGTTGCTCACGATCGAGAGGGCGTCGGCGTACAGCGTCATGTCCGTGAGGAGCACCAGCACTTTGGCCTTGCGCTCCACGGCGAAAAACTCGGCCGCCGTCAGGCACATGTCAGGAACCAGCAGGCGCTCCACTGGAGGGCTGTCTGTCGTGTTGACGAAGGCGACGATGCGGTCGAGGGCGCCGGCGTTGTCGAAGAGGTTTTTATAATAGAGGTAGTCGTCTCCAGGCATGCCCATGCCGCCTAATATGATCATATCGGCCTTGGCGCGCAGAGCAACATCCGCCATGACGATGTTGTAGGGTTGATCGGGATCGGCGAAGAAGGGGATTTTCTGTCCGGTGACCAGCGTGTTGTTCAGGTCGATGCCCGCGATTCCGGTGGCGATAAGCTCGGAGGGCTGCTTGCGGCGGACCGGGTTCACCGAGGGACCGCCGATTTCGCGCTCCTCCCCCTCCACGGATGGGCCGTTGTCGATGGGGTTGCCGTACGAGTCGAAGAACCGGCCACGCAAACCGTCGCCAACCGTCAGGAGGGGCGGACGCCCAGTGAAGACGACTTCCGCGTCGGTGGCCACCCCCTGTGTGCCAGGGAATATCTGCAGGGTCACCATATCCCCCACTATCTTGACAACCTGGGCGGGACGCCCGTCGACAAACGCCATCTCCTCGTTGGACACTCCCTGCGCCCGCAGAGAGCATGTCGCCTTGGTGATGTTCTCGATGCGCGTGTACACCTTTTGAAACGCTGTGGTTCTCATTGATTCCCCTTCCCGGCGGCCGACGTTGTGGCTGTCCGCTCGGCCAGCAGGGCGTCGAGTTCGGCCTCGAGGACGACGAACTTCTCGCTCTTGAAGACCATGTAGTTCATCTGGCGCAGCGTATTGATTATTTTTTTGAAATAGGCGCCGACCTCCTCGAAGCCGTCGAAGGAGAACGTCGAATCGCAGATGCCGATGACCCGGTTGACCATGTGCTTCTGGCGCTCAAGAGGCGTCGACTGGTCGATCTTGTCGAAGGCGTCCTGCTGCAGGATGACGAAATCGATCACCTCGGCCTTGTTGAACGCGATGTGGTACTCGACCGGCACGCCATCGTCGCCAAGGATGTTGATCTGGTCGCGGGCCTCCTTGCCGCGGAGCAGCAGGTCTTTGAGCTTCAACACCTTGTTGACCCAGCCTGGCTCCATGGCTTTGTCGAAATACTCGATCACCTCGGCGTACTCGAGGTATTTGGAATAGCTGTCGATGGGGTCGATGGCCGGGTATCGCTTGGAGTCGGCGCGCGACTGCGCAAGGGCGTAGAATGCCCGGGCCGCTTTTTTGGTGGATTCGGTGACAGGCTCTTTGAGGTTGCCGCCCGCCGGCGACACAGTGCCGATGAAGGTGATGGAGCCGGTCGCTCCATTGTTCAGCACCACGAATCCGGCGCGCGAGTAGAAGTTGGCCACGATGGCCGGCAGATCCATCGGGAAG
>CAYTFM010000568.1:0-2721 GCA_964436735.1 uncultured Victivallales bacterium
GGGATTGCGCCCGCGACCGCCAGTTCGGTGGCGCACTCGTCAATCTTTTTGCCAGTGGCGTCGAGTGCTTCGACCTTCAACTCGTAGACGGCGGGCAGCATGGCGGGCAGCGCGAGCTTGCGTTCAAACTCTCCCGTCTGCGCATCCCTGGCGAACTCGCCGCTCTTGATGACTTCCTTCGTAAAGCAGTTGGTCAACGTCCACGTGTAGCGTTCGGGAAAGTAGATTGTCGCCGAAGCCGGACCGCCCATGCAGGTCCGATCCTCGCCATCGGTGGTGTTCAAATTGAGCCAGGACTCGTTGCCCTGCCGCCATCTCAACATCAGCGGGTGGGCGTTGTATTTGTTCTCATGATGAACGCCGCAGATCACGGTGGAATGCTGCGGGACATCCGGACTGAGCCACGCTTCGACGGTGAGGGTCGTGAAGTCACGGGAGTCCTCCGGCAGATTCACTTTGACGTCACCTCCCTCGGACAGGCTCAACGCGGCGCCGTCGACGCCCTCGCACTGTGACGCCTTGCCGGAGGAGACGACCGCAAGCGTTGCGGCGGAGCGGTCGATAAAGGCGCCGTTCTCACGCGTGTTGAAATCCAGCCACACCACCAAGGCCGGATCGTCCGGCTTCAACTTGCCACCCACGGCATCTGGCTGAGCTCCCGGCTTGAAGTCGCCGCGCTCGTTGAAATGCGCCTTCACCTCCTCCGGGCTCAAGGCGCGCTTGTAGATGCGGACGTTGTCGATCGCGCCACGAAAGGGTTCTTGCGGGCCACCGACGCAGATCGTCCCCGCCCCCTGCAAGGCTATGCCTTTCATTTGCGGGCAGGATTTGGAGGCGACCGGCTTTCCATTTACATACAGGCGACTGACGAATCCGTCGTAGGTGCCGGTCAGATGAAACCATTTCCTTTCTCGCTTGACGGCGGGAATGGTTTTCGCCGGGATGTTGAGCGCGAGGGCGACGGACTCGTCGTTCATATAAATCGGCGCGTCACGATCGCTGGGTGAGATTCCGAGGCGGTCGGGATCCTTCTCGTACAGCTTGCTGAAATCGAAGCGTTTGTTTTCCGTGACTTCCCGAGCCTTCGACCTATCAAGCCTGGGCGGCAGCGAGTCCTGCTCCAACCTGAAGGTGAAGTCGATGTCGAGCTTGCCTTCCGCGCTCCATCTGTTGGCGGTCTCCGCCGCCACAATTTTGCCGGGGAAAGTGATATAGCCATTCGCCCATGCCTTGGCGTCGCGCGTTCCCTCCACTTGATAGCGCGTCAGTCTACCGAGATCGAAGCCCAGCCTGTTGTCGCTGCTGATGAGATTGATCTCGAGGGCGTCCTTGAATATGAGCGTGGCATCCAGATCCATGAGATTGCCAGTGATGGGACCACGTTCGTCGCTGCCCACAAAACGCATCGCCGACGGCCAGAGATGGATGGGGAATTCGATGTAGGGCTCCGGCGCGCCGGGCTTCAGGGACGTAAACGAGTAGGAGAACTTTACTTCCCTTTCTTTACTCACTTCCACATTCTGTCTCACGGCCAGTTCGCTGACGGTCTCGCCCTCCAAAGAAATCAGCGTCGAGCCATCGCTACGCAACTCGACATTCCCCGTGAGTTTGCGGTAGAACTTGTCCCTGGCGTTGGACTGGGACATGACGCTGAGAGGATGGATCGGAACCCATTGGTTCTGCGCGCAGACCGGAGAGCAACCGAAGGGGAGGATCTCGCCGGTGTTGCTGATGAAGAGGCGGTTGCTGCCAAGCGGTATGGTCATCCAGGCGCCATACTGCCCGCATCCCGCATATGGTCCGCCGTCGATCGTTCCGGCGTTTTTCGGCGGAATCCGCTGTGGCTTGAAGCCCGCGCGCGCTTCAAACTGCGCTTTGATATCCTCAGGCGAGAGTACACTGGCAAAAAGGCTGAACTCGTCGACCGCCCCATGGTAGGTCTCGTTGCCTTCGCCGCCGATCCTCACCGGAGACGTGATGGGCTTCATCTCCTTGACGCTTTTGAATTTCCGTTTTTCGACGCATTCGCCGTTCACGTACAGCTCCACCGTCTCCCCGTCATAGGTTCCGGCAAGAAAAATCCAGTTGCGCCGCTCCGGATAGGCGATGCGGTCGAAACCGGCCTTGGCAGTGGCCACGCCCCGCCGCTCGCCATCCGCGGCGGTGACGCCGAACCACACCTGCCACCCCTCCCTCAGCCGCAGCGAGAAGGAGGCGTCGTCGACGGAATCCTTCATCGGCGCGGCATGGGCCACGACTTGGTGTTTAATCTCTTCCGGCGCGATCCAGCAGGTGAGCGTGAAGGCCTTGAACGCGCGCCATTTCCCGTCCAACTCCACATTGAGGTAGCCGTTCCGGTCGGGAAACCTGACGCCATAGCCGTCCACGCCATCGCATTGGACCGCCGAGTTGGACATTCTGCCGTCGTTCCGATTCCCAGATGTATCGCTGACGACGCCTTTGTCGATCGCATTGAAGTCGAAATGGACGAACGGCGACTCCGCCGCGCCAAGACATAGGCAGCCCATCAAAAGGAATCCCACGAGGTTAGTCTGGATCGTTGTCATTGGCGTTTCCTTTTCCCGTTATTCATTTCCGTCTCGCATTCTACGCTCAAATCGTTTGGTAAATTTCATGTCGCAAGCAGCGTTAGTTTCGGAGGTTGGCTACGGATTTGAATATGAAAAACCCAAACGTCTGAGATAGTTCAATAGCTGCCAA
>CAYTFM010000569.1:0-2716 GCA_964436735.1 uncultured Victivallales bacterium
GTGATGCTAACTGCAAGCTGTGCCGGCGGGAAAAGGAAAAGCTTTTCCTGAAGGGGACCCGTTGCCTGTCGGACAAGTGTCCGATCGAACGGGGTGCAAATCCACCGGGTCAGCACGGCGCCAGCATGCGCCGCAAAGTCTCGGAATACGGTGTGCAGTTGCGCGAAAAGCAGAAGATCCGCCGCATCTATGGTGTTCTCGAACAGCAGTTTCACAGCTACTATGAGAAAGCCACGAAGATGCGCGGGATCACCGGTGAGAACCTGCTGTTGCAGCTTGAGCAGCGCCTCGATAACGTCGTCTACCGCCTCGGGTTTGCGCCGTCGCGGAAAGCGGCGCGTCAGCTGGTCCGACACCGTCATTTCGTCATCAACGACCGCGTCGTCGACATTCCGTCGTACGCGGTGCAGCCGGGTGATGTCATCAAAGTCCGCGAGAAGTCCAAGCGTCTTGATGTCATCCATATGGCTCTGAAAGAGTCCGGACGCGCAGGGGATCTGCCCTGGTTCCGCCTCGACAAAGCCCATCTGGAGGGGGAACTCTTGTCTCTGCCGTCGCGCATGGACATTCCGACCCCAGTCCAGGAACAGTTGGTTGTTGAACTCTATTCGAAGTAAGCCGCTGGATTTGGCGGGAGGCCAAGCAAGATGAAGTGGAAATCGTTGACCATGCCCAAGGAAATCGTGGTGGATGAGCCGACCAAAACGGCCAACTATGCACGTTTCTACATCGAGCCCCTGGAACGCGGTTTCGGCCATACGATTGGCAACGCGCTTCGGCGGACGTTGATTTCATCGATCCAAGGATCCGCTGTCGTGGCGGTGCGAATCGAGGGAGTCCTCCACGAATTCTCCACGATTCCCGGCGTATTTGAGGATGTCACGGACATCATCCTCAACATCAAGAGCATCCGTCCCCAGCTGCTGGTGGATGAGATGGTCACGCTGGTTCTGGACGTCGAAGAGGTGGGACGCTACAACGCAGGACACATCGAGGACAATCCCAAAGTCAAGATCCACAATCCCGACCTGCACATTCTGGAGCTGACGAAGGCGGCGCGCGTGCGGATCGAACTGGATGTCGCCTCGGGCCGTGGCTACCTCATCGGCGAGCAGAACAAGCGTCCTGAGCAGCCGGCCGGCACCATCCTCGTGGATTCGCTCTTCTCTCCCGTGACCAAGGTCAATTACACAGTCGAGAACACCCGTGTCGGGCAGCGCACTGACTACGACCGGCTTATCTTCGACGTCTGGACCGATGCCACGATCACGCCGGAGGACGCGCTCTCGTACGCCGCCAAGATCCTCAAGGATCACATGCAGCTCTTCATCACTTTTGAAGAGGAATTCGTCGACGATCAGCCGACCGAGGTGGACGAAGAGACAATGCGTATCCGTCAATTGCTCCAGATGCGTGTCGACGAACTGGAGTTGTCGGTGCGGTCCTCGAATTGCCTTCGCGCGGCGAATATCACCACACTCGACGAGTTGGTGTGCCGCTCTGAATCAGAAATGCTCAAGTACCGGAATTTTGGCCGGAAATCGCTGAATGAGCTGAACGGAATTCTCTCCGAACTCGGACTTCATTTCGGCATGGACATCGAGAAATACAAGACCACAGAGGATCAGACTCAGCCGGCGGAAGTACTGTCGTAGGCGGGAGAATTTCAGGAGCCATCAATCATGCGTCACGGCAGAACTGTCAGAAAACTTGGGCGCACCGCCTCGCACCGCCGGGCGATGCTCGACAACATGGCCACGTCGCTCTTCCGGGCGCACGCAGTGGTCACGACCGCTCCAAAAGCGCGCGTGATTCGCTCGGTGGCGGAGAAGCTGATCACGCTCGGCAAACGTGGTGACATGCATGCGCGACGTCTCGCGGCACGCCAGGTTAAGGACCGTACCGTCCTGAAAAAGCTGTTTGAGGAGATCGCTCCACAGTTTGCCACTCGTCCCGGCGGCTACACGCGGGTTGTGAAGCTTGGGTGGCGCCGTGGCGATGGAGCCACTCTGGCGAAAGTCGAGCTTCTGGTTCCAAAGGCGGTGCCGACTGCGGCCGAAGACCAGGCCAAAAAGAAGGGGTCCCACAAGTACGGCGGCCATGATGCCGCGGCGAGTGAGAAGACGGCGAAAGCAAAATCGAAAAAGGCAAAGGCAGAGGCCTCCGCGTAATAGCGATCGCCGATCCGATAGAAATCAAAAAGCAGCCCCGATCGAATTGGGGCTGCTTTTTTTGTTGATCATCGGAAGCGCTTTGTCTGTATTGGTTCTCAGCTTTGGAGGTAAAGAGTGGCTGTGCGCATCGACTCACTGACCAACTGGCGCGTCATCGTGGTGGTGATCATTGTCTCCTGCGGTGTCGCGCTGGCCTCCATGGCGGTTGTCCGAATGCGCAATCTTGACCGGGGAGACACGGCCGCTGTTGAGTGGGCGCTCGAAGATCTGCGCGCCGTTCCCGAATCAACGCTGATTCCGGTATGCGAGCCTTCAGATTACCAGGCAGCCGTGGACCGCTATCTCGCCGCTGTCCGGGAGCACAAGATTCCGGTCGACTCGGTACGAAGCTTCTATCAGCTATATGCCCGATTAGCCCGTGACGGGCTCATCGTGCCATCCGAAATCATCCAGTTGAGTGGGAGCCTCGGGTATACTGTAAACAAGATCGCGGGCGAGAATGAGCAGTAGGATATCTGCTCGATGGCCATTTTCCGCCAACT
>CAYTFM010000570.1:0-2700 GCA_964436735.1 uncultured Victivallales bacterium
CAAGTATATTATATGGGCATCCCGTTCGCAATAATATTTGTTAGACAGGCTCCTATGCGGCGACAATTCAAGACAAAAGATTTTGCGAACCGTCCCCGGTTCGCAAAATCTCAGGCGAGCAGCTTGTTGATCGCCGCCGCGGCGCGGCGTCCCTCGCCCATGGCGAGGATGACGGTGGCGGCGCCGAGAACGATATCGCCGCCGGCGTAGACGCCGTCGATCGAGGTTTTCTGCGTCTCGTCAACCACGATGTTCCCCCACTTGTTAGTGGCGAGAGTGTCGGTGGTCTGCTTCATCAGCGGGTTGCAGTCATTGCCGATGGCGACGATAACGGTGTCGACCTCAAGCAGGAACTCGCTGTTGGGAACAACGACGGGACGACGTCTGCCTGAATCGTCGGGCTCGCCGAGTTCGTAGCGGAGACATTCGAGCGCCTTGACGTGCTCCTTGTCGTCGCCGATCACCCGCTTGGCGTTCTGCAGAAGATGGAAGATGACCCCCTCCTCCTTGGCGTGGCCAACCTCCTCGACGCGGGCGGGCATCTCCTTCTCGGTGCGGCGGTAGACGATGTGGACCTCCTCCGCGCCGAGGCGCACCGCCGCGCGCGCGGCGTCCATCGCCACGTTGCCACCACCGAGGACGGCGACCTTGCGTGACAGCGCGATCGGCGTGTCGGCCTTCTCCCGCTCGTAGGCGCGCATGAGGTTGGCGCGGGTGAGGTATTCGTTGGCGGAATAGACGCCGATCAGGTTCTCGCCCGGCATCTCCATGAATTTAGGCAGCCCCGCGCCGGTGCCGATGAAGACCGCGTCAAAACCGTCCTTGCGCATCAGATCGAGAAGCTTGCGCGTGCGGCCGACGACGAAATTCGTCTTGATCTTGACGCCCATCTGCTCGAGCGTGTCGACCTCGCACTTGACGATGGCCTTGGGGAGACGGAACTCGGGGATGCCGTAGACCATGACGCCGCCGGGTTTGTGGAACGCCTCGAAGATGGTGACCTCGTGTCCCTCGCGGCGGACGTCGGCGGCGACCACCAGGCTGGCCGGCCCGCTGCCCACGACGGCGACTTTCTTGCCGGTCGGCGGCTTGACCCCAGGCGCCTTGATTTTGCCCTGCTCGCGCTCCCAGTCCGCCACGTAGCGCTCGATGCGTCCGATGGCGACCGACTTGTCAACGTCTTTCAGAGCCTTGCCGAGCGTGCATTCCGCCTGGCACTGGGTCTCCTGCGGGCAAACGCGTCCGCAAACGGCCGGAAGGAGGCTGGTCTTCTTGATGATGTCGATCGCCTTCTGGTAGTCACCGTCGGCGACCGCTTTGATGAATCCGGCGATGTCGATAGTGACGGGACAACCCTTGACGCAGGGGGCGTTCTTGCATTGAAGGCAGCGCATCGCCTCGAGGCGGGCCTGCTCCTCAGTGTAGCCTGTCGCCACCTCGTGGATGTTGTGACGGCGGACAGCTGGGTCCTGCGCTGGCATCTCCTGCGCCGGGATCGCCATGCGCTCTTTGTTGGTCAGCGGAGTCTGCTTCGACACTATCTCCTTCAGCTTCACAGCCGCCTCGCGGCCGAGCTCGTCTCTGGTCCTGTGCGCATGGCTCATTGTAATGACGTCCTTCAATCAGTTGAAAAAGCCTATTGTCACTCTGAGCTACTTGAAAATTCCCGCAGGAATCCGCAAGTGGCTCACTTCCTGATTGCCCTTATTTTTTCATTCCCGCGGCGAGTTCAAGCTTGCACATATCCATGGCGTGCTCTTCCTGCTTCTTGTAGGCGCCAAGCCGCTTCATCATATTGTCGAAGTCGACCAGATGTCCGTCGAACTCGGGGCCATCGACGCAGACGAATTTCGTCTTTCCGCCGACGTTGACCCGGCAGCCGCCGCACATGCCCGTTCCATCGACCATGACGGTGTTGAGGGAGACGACGGTGGGAACGGCGAAAGGTCGGGTGGTCTCGGCGCAGAACTTCATCATGATCGGCGGTCCGATGGCGACCGCCAGGTTGGGCTTGCGCGTCTCGCAGATCTCCTTGAGGGGGACGGTGACGAGAGCCTTACGACCGTAGGAACCGTCGTCAGTGACCACGATCACCTCGTCGGCGAAGCTCCGCATCTCCTTCTCGAGGATAACGAGTTCCTTGTTGCGGGCGCCGATGATGACCGTCAGGTGGTTGCCGGCCTGCTTCATCCCTTTGGCGATCGGATGAAGCGGGGCGACGCCGATGCCGCCGCCCACGCAGACGACCGAGCCGAACTTCTCGATATGCGTGGGCTGGCCGAGCGGGCCGAGCAGGTTGTCGACGAATTCGCCCTCTTTGAACTTCGAGAGCCGCACCGTCGTCTTCCCGACGGTCTGGAAGATGATGGTGATTGAGCCCTCACCCGGGTCGGCGTCGGCGATGGTGAGCGGGATGCGCTCCGCGTAATCGTCGTCGAGAGAGAGGATGATGAACTGTCCGGGTTTGCGCTCCTCGGCGATCAGAGGGGCTTCGAGGCGCATCTGGAAGACGTTCTCCGATAGCTGACGCTTCGCGATGATTCTGTTCATGACTCTTGCTCCTTACATAAATGAAAAACGCGCACGGAAATGCCATGCGCAGTCAGTTATACTCAATTATGGTGCAAATTTAAATATTGGCGAGTCAGACTGCGGATTGGATTTATTCGATCCGACTGACGGGCGATATGAATATCGTCC
>CAYTFM010000571.1:0-632 GCA_964436735.1 uncultured Victivallales bacterium
GTTCCCATCTCCCCCAACCCTTCACACCGGGCCAGGTTGGTGTATTCCAGATCCGTGCCGTCCTGAACACACAGCACCGTCTTTTGCCCCTTCATGCGACGAACGGTACGCCCCCGGTGAGGCGCCAGGATGTTGGGCATGCTCACAGCGGACTCCTCCGGCTGATCGATCATGCGGTAATAGGCCTTTACCGCCGCCCAGTCTCCCTTCGCCACACCGCTAAAGGCGCGATCCGGCACTGCTGCTTTCGCTGTCGCCACGTTCCCAGACCCTCATCCGGGTGTAACCCCATTCGCTTTCGAAAGTCCTTCTCGATCGGATATACATAGATCGCTTTGGCGCTCAGCGCCTGCTTGTTGAAACGATCCTGTCTGCCGCGCCCCTTGGTCAACCCGACCGCTATCCAGTTTGCCGCCCGATAGCATGCCCCAGAATAGCCCGTATCCACAAAACTCTCCACCAGCCAAGGCCTGTAGCCGAACTTCTCCTCAAAATCATCGGGCAATGCAGCCACGACCATGCTCAGAACCTTCGAGGCCAGGTTGCGGCATTGCACGCTCGGCCGAATCAGGAAGCGACTCATCCCCACCACATAATGCAGATGCGCCCGCCGAACCTCGGCATCCCAACCG
>CAYTFM010000571.1:642-2699 GCA_964436735.1 uncultured Victivallales bacterium
ATTGCAGCCCGCGGACCAACCCCGCCTCAGAAGGCACCTCCGCAGGCTGTGCCACCGGTTGCGATAAACGTCGTGGCGCTTTACGCCCTGGCCTCCTACGAGCCGTCGGCAGAGTAAAATGCCCCGCCGCTTCCAACTCCCGTAGCGCCTTCAGACAGCCCGCCCGTTGTGGCTGCCCTCGGGTGTCACAGAACGCAAACTGTTCGCATACAACTGCAGAAAGTGCGCTCCTGTGGGGGATGTCCTTGCTCTGAAGCAGCCCACGGATGTATGCTATGTTCGTGAGATCCGACAGTTTCCGTTTGATCTGATTTTGTGTTTTCATGCCGGAACAATACACGGCACGGCTCGATTTGTCCAGTACTTATTTATGGGTAAAGGGCAGGCCTAGCGGCTCTTCAACAGGGCCGGCTTCGGGAAATCCCTGAATACCTCTTCGGCCTTCACGAGCATTTCATCCGGCAGCTCGTAGTCTTCGAGCTGTTTGGACAGATAGCGCTCGTAGGATCCGAGGTCGATCAATCCATGGCCGCTCCATTTGACCAGAATCACCTTCTCCTTGCCTTCTTCCTTGGCCTTCTTCGCCTCATCGACCACGCAGGCCAAGGCCTGGTTTGTCTCCGGTGCTGAAATGTAGCCTTCCGTTCTTGCCCACAACATGCCCGCCTCAAAACTCTCCAATTGATGATACGAGCGAGGCTCGAGAATCCCTTCCCTGACGAGCTGGCTTACCTGCGGCGCCATTCCGTGATACCGAAGTCCCCCTGCATGGATCGGCGGAGGCACGAAGGCATGACCAAGGCTGTGCATGGCAATCAAGGGCGTGAACCTCGCTATGTCCCCATGGTCGTATACAAACGGGCCTTTCGTCATCGTGGGACAGGCCTTGGGCTCCACGGGATGGATCTTGATCTTCTTCCCGTTGATCACGTCGTAGACGAACGGAAAGGCCAGTCCTGCAAAATTGCTACCGCCGCCGGCACAAGCGATGATTACGTCCGGATACTCTCCTATCTTCGCCATCTGCTTCTTGGCCTCGAGGCCGATCACGGTCTGATGCAGGAGCACATGGTTCAGGACGCTTCCCAGAGAGTACCTCGTATCCTCGGGCCCGACTGCGCTCTCGATGGCCTCGCTGATGGCGATTCCAAGCGAACCCGGCGAGTCCGGATCCTTCTCCAGAACCGCACGACCGGACCGGGTTTCTTGACTCGGGCTGGCCACGCACGTTGCTCCCCACGTTTCCATCATTGTCCGGCGGTACGGCTTCTGCTGGAAGCTGATCTTTACCATATAAACCTTGCACTGGAGGCCGAACAACGAGCATGCAAAGGCAAGCGCGCTTCCCCACTGCCCCGCGCCTGTCTCGGTGCAGATCCGCTTTATGCCGAACACCTTGTTGTAGTAAGCCTGGGGGATCGCCGTGTTCCGCTTGTGGCCCCCCGGAGGGCTGACACCTTCGTTCTTGTAATAGATGCGGGCCGGCGTACCGAGCGCCTTCTCCAGGGCCTCTGCACGGACGAGCGGCGTGGGACGCCATATGAGGTACTTGTCGATGACCTCCTCCGGGATATCGATCCATCGCTTCGTGCTCGCCTCCTGTTCGATGAGATTCATCGGGAAGACCGGCGCGAGATCACCCGGCTCCAAGGGCGTACCGTCAGGCCTGATCGGTGGATTCGTCTTGATGTCTGCCATAACGTTGTACCACTGTCTCGGGATCTCTCGTTCGTCCAAAATAACCTTCTTCGCCATCGTCTTTCCCTCCGCTGACACGCGTTCCGCTCTTGTCTTGTTTCGCTCGCACGCTCAGATTCATGATTTGACGAAAGGTAGCAAACAGGAATTCCTAAGTCAACAAAGACTGACTCATTGGACGGACGAGGGCCAGGACGACCGATTCGGCCTGCCCCTCCGTTCTTTACGTTCATCGACGAAACTGATACATGGTGAGGAATCGCAGATCCTCAGTGGAGCGGCGGGGCATTCGAAAGGGAGCGCAGGACCATGAAGAAAAGGCGATTCATTGATCTGAGCATTTCGATCGAACCGGCACT
>CAYTFM010000572.1:0-1852 GCA_964436735.1 uncultured Victivallales bacterium
GTCGGTTATGGCGAGGTGCGCGACGCCTCCAGCCGGACCTACGCCGCGATGCTTAAAAGCCGCATCATGGGGGAGAATCCCTGCAACGTCGAGCGGATCTTCCGGAGGATCAAGCAGTTCGGCGGCGACTCGCGTCAGGCCGGTGGCGTCTGCGGGATCGAGGTGGCGCTCTGGGACATCGACGGCAAGGCCTGCGGCGTGCCGGTCTGGCAGCTGATAGGAGGCAAGTACCGGGACGAGATCCGCATCTACTGCGACACCGACTCCGAGGGGGGCGGCCGCGACATGGGAAAGGCGCTCAAGGAACGCATGAAGGCGGGCTTCACCTTCCTCAAGATGGATCTTGGCATCGAGCTGCTCATGGGTAAACCCGGCTGCCTCTCGGCGCCGCTCGGTTTTCTGGAGAAGATGCGCGAGTACAAGAAGACGGTCTTCAGCACGCCGCACGGCTCGATCGATCCCCGCGCCATGCGTGGCGAGGCGTACGAGCTTTTCAGCACCGCGCATCCGTTCACCGGCATCCACCTCACCGAGAAAGGGTTGGACTTTCTGGAGAACTACATGGCCGACGTCCGCGGCGTCATCGGCAACGAGATCCCCTTGGCCATCGACCATGTGGGGCACATCCCGTTGGAGGACTGCCTCAAGCTGGCCAAACGGCTGGAGAAGTACAACCTCGCATGGATGGAGGATCCGTTGCCGTGGCGGATGGCCGACCAGTATGTCCAGCTCTCCCGCGCCACCAGCGTGCCGATCGCCACCGGCGAGGACATCTATTTGAAGGAGGGGTTCAAGCCGCTGCTGGAGTCGCGGGCCGTCTCGCTTGTCCATCCCGACGTGCTGTCGGCGGGGGGCATCCTGGAGACCAAGAAGATCGGCGACCTGGCCGAGGAGCACGGCGTCGCCATGGCGATCCACATGGCGGAGAGTCCGATCGCCTGCATGGCCGCCGTCCACGCGGCCGCCGCGACGCGCAACTTCATGGCGTTGGAGGTGCATTCGGTCGACGTCCCCTGGTGGGAGGATCTGGTCAAAGGGCTGCCCAAGCCGCTGATCAAAGACGGCCACATCAAGGTGCCCGACACCCCGGGGCTTGGCATCGAGTCGCTGAACGAGGAGTTGATCAGATCCAAGCTTCATGCGGATTTCCCTGAGGCGTGGGCCTCAACGGAACAATGGGACATGGAATGGGCCAACGACAGACAATGGAGTTGAGACAATGAGCAGCAATGACAGACCGAACGCGCGCACATCGCCCGAATGGCTGACGCGCGGCGTGATGTATCAGATTTTCCTGCGGGCGTTCACCCCGGAAGGGACATTGAAAGCCGCGGAGAAAAAACTTCCGGAGTTGGCGGAGCTAGGCGTGGACATCCTCTATCTCTGCCCCATCTGTCTCCAGGACGACGATCCGCGCCGAGAGTTTTGGAGTCCTCGGCAGAACAAATTCGACAACCCGCGCAACCCCTACCGCATAAAGGACTTCTACGCCATCGATCCGGAGTATGGCTCGGACGCCGACCTGCGCTCCTTCGTGCAGGCCGCCCACAAGCTTGGTATGCGCGTGCTGCTGGACATTGTTTTCCTGCACTGCGGCCCCGCCGCCGTCTTCATCGAGGAGCACCCCGACTTTCTCAAGCGCAATCCTGACGGCACCATCATTCCCGCCGCCTGGAAATTTCCCCAGCTCAATTTCGATAGCGACGGGCTTCGAGAATATCTCTGGCGCAATTTGGAGTATTGGATTAAGGCGTTCGACGTCGACGGCTACCGCTGCGACGTGGCCGACGGTGTCCCGCTCGACTTCTGGGAGGTGGCCCGGACACGGCTGGAAAAGCTCCGGTCGGACATC
>CAYTFM010000572.1:1862-2693 GCA_964436735.1 uncultured Victivallales bacterium
TCTTATCCGAAGGACAGCGCAAGGAGGATCAACTCCACGCCTTCGATCTCAACTATAGTTTTACCTGGAGCTACGGCATCCACCACCTCTTTGACAAAGGCGAGCCGGCCGTGTCGCTGCGCCGTGTGTGGGAGGGCATGGAGGCTGAGCGTCCAGCCGGGACCCGCTTTATCCGGTGCGTCGACAACCACGATCTCGCCCACGACTGCTGTCAGGCCGCTGGCCGCATCGACAAGGCCTGGGGCGTCAAAGCCGTGGACGCCGCGCTCGTTCTATGTTTCGCGGTCGATGGCGTGCCGTTCGTCTACAACGGTCAGGAGGTCGCCGACAGCTCATTTCAAAACATCTTCGGCGCATGCCCCGTCGACTGGGCCAACGGCGCCACGCCGGAAGGCAAAGCTCGCCGCACCCTGATCACACGCCTCTGCGCGTTGCGCCATACCGAACGCGCCCTCTCCGACGGCGTGACAAGCTGGCTCGACAACGCCGTACCGGAGCGCGTCCTTTCCTTTGTCAGGGAATGTGGAGGCGAGCGTGTCATCGCGGTGGTCAATCTCTCGAAGTTCTCGGCGAAGAGCGGTCTCGGAGGCGACTACGCCCCGCTCGCCGCCTCGGATGGCGCGGGCGTGGCTGAGTTGCCCCCTTTCGGTTATTTTATTGGCAAACAACAATAAGGGACTCGGAATTTACTAAAATACCGTTTCGACGTGGCGGAAAGCCACCGAGCGCAAGGAATGAGGAGGGCGCATATTGAAATATGAAAGTGACGAATGACACAGCGGTCGGTGGCTTTCCGCCACGCCCCGGAGGGCCGCCGGTCTTTCGCCCGTT
>CAYTFM010000573.1:0-2691 GCA_964436735.1 uncultured Victivallales bacterium
AAGCGGGGCGGACGCTTGAAGAGCTGTTCAGCTCAAGACAACGCACGGCCATTGGATCGGATCAAGATGCTTGGGGGGGCGGTGATGTGCAAAGCGACGGATACGGGTTGACAGTCGGAGAAGAAAGGATTGAGGGAGATGGGGCGATAGTTGCGAGAAGGACTTAGAGCTAATAGCCACACATCGCTCCAAGTGCTTCCAGCGGTGCCAAGTCACACCCATTAGCATTTCGATAGCACCTCCTCGACTACTGATTTTGCCACGACAGGAGCGTCACAGATAATCCACATGCTGTCCGCAGCCTAACTGCCAAATTGCACGACATCCTATCTGATTTGCGACGAAAATCTACCACCCCCTCTTGCAAAATGAGACAACCCCGATATAATGGATTGCATGGATGCCACCATTAATTCCATCATTAGCTTCTGGAGGGGGTAGCCAATGACTCGGCCACTGTACACGCATTGGAAGGCGGCTCCCGAGGGTTCGCAGGGCGTCTGCGACACGGTGACGTGACACCCCGGTGTCCCGATGAGGATCGACACGGGCAGGATGGTTGGCAGGCATTCGCTCGTCTACGAAAGGTCAGCCGAAAGCTGGACGGAGGGGCTTCCGATCGGCAACGGCGATCTGGCGGCCATGATCCACCAGCCCGACGGGATGCTTCGTTGGAGCCTCACGAAATCCGACATCCGCGACCTGCGTAATCCCGTCATTCCATTCCACACGCACCAGGAGTGGGTCAACACCGCCGCCGAGCACCGCTCGCTTGACATCGACTGGATGAACGAGGAGGAGTGGGAATATATGCGGCATTGCTATTTCCCCTGCTTCCTACCGTCGGCGAGTCTTACAGTCTCCGCAGCGAAGAAGCCTGCCCTTGCGCCCACACGACAGACGCTCAACCTGTACACCGCCTCGCATGTATGCGATCTCCCCGGGAACGCGTCGGTTGAGAGCTTCGTCTTTCATGGTGCCAATGTGCTCGCCATCAGGATCAAGGGGCTCAAAGGCGCGCGTCTGACCATTACCCTCTCCCCCGAGGGCGTCCCGCCTCCCGCCAAGGAGAAAGCCGACGACACGTCAGCGGAAGCGATGGCGCGGCGGGAAATATTCAGGCGGATCGAGCATTCCTGGACCGTGCGATCTGGCGAGATGCAGGTGGACTACGCCGACGGGCACCGAGCCTTCACGCTGCTGCAGATCCAGGGCGGCGCCTTCACCACGCCGCGCGGAGCGGAGAAGAGCCACGGACGCTATTCGGACGCACGTGGCTCAGCCGCCGCCGCGCTCACCGTCGACGCCGACGAGTTAGTCCTCATGCTCACGGTCACCACCGCCCGTGAGGCCGCCTACCTCAAACGTCGCACCGAGCACCTCCTCGGTGGCGCCTGGCAACGAAACTTCAACCGTCTCCTCGACGACCACAAAACCTTCTGGCACGAGCGCTGGAGCCGCAGCACAATCAACGTCCCCGACAGAATCCTCGAAGCCCTCTGGTTTTTCACGGTCTACACGATGGCCTCCTCCAGCCGCGGCACCTATCCTGTTCCGCTGATGTCCGCCTGGAACTCGCTGCTCGTCCAGCCCTACCATGGTGACTACCACAACAACATCAACTCCCAGATGTGCTACTGGCCAGTCTTCGCGGCGAACCATCCCGACCTCGCCGAACCGTTCCTAAGGTCCTTCTGGGCGATGCTGCCGGAGATGGAGGCGGAAACACGCCGCGTCTGGGGATTGCCTGGCGTCAAGGTGCCGTTCGCCTGCGCCGGCCGCGGGTTGGAGTTCTGGGGTGTCGGCGTCTGGAAGTACGAGCTGTTCGTGTCAGCGTGGACCGCACAGGTCGCCTGGTGGCACTACGAGGCGACGCTCGACAAGGAGTTTCTGGCGGCGCTCGGCTGGCCACTCATCAAGGCGGTCGCCGACTTCTATCTGGCGTACCTTGAGAAGGATCCGTCGACCGGCATTCTCACGCTTCCCTTCTCGAAACTCTGCGAGGACACCGTGTTCAACGCCTCGGGCGACAAGAAGTTCGTGAAGGATTGCTCACTCGACCTCGCCTCCATCCACACGCATCTGCGCGATGCGGCGAAGGCGGCTGCCGCGCTTGGCCTTGAGGAGGAACGGCACCGTCTCGCCGAGGCGCTCGCCAAACTCGCGCCTCTGCCCATCGAGGAAGGCGAGTTCGTCATGGCGCGGGGGCTTTCCCGGGATCTGCCGATCTCGCATCCCGTCTTGATCGCCCCCATCCATCCATCGGCGCTTGTCACCAGGCTCGGCCCCGCGGAGCTGCTACCCGTCGCCCAAAAAACGCTCGAGAACCTCTGGCGCTGCGGCTCGCGGATCACCAAGGGGGGCACAGGCGGACGGCTCCACTGGAACGACGACCTCTCGATGGGCTGGATCGGCACCGCACGAGCGTGGATGGGGGACGGGGACGGCGCCCGCGACGCCATCCTGAACGGCTGGGTGGCAGGCTGCCTCAAGACCAACGGTTTTCTGTCGAGTCAGGCGCGCCGTCCCGCCGAGCGCGTCGAAACGAACTGGATGCAGAACCAGCTCTGCGGACTGGCGCATGTGGTGAACGAGATGTTGCTGCAGAGCCACTCGGGCGTCATCCAAATCTTTCCGGCCGCCCCGGCGGCATGGCCCGACGCGTCGTTCGCCAAGCTCAGAGCCGCCGGC
>CAYTFM010000574.1:0-2677 GCA_964436735.1 uncultured Victivallales bacterium
CATTTGAGATGTTTCTGATGGCGAAAACAATCGTGAACGTCTGGTCTTTGTGAGTTGTGTCAACATTATATGAAAAAACGGGAAACTTGTTGTTGTTCAGTCTCTCCACTATCTGCTCGGAGAGATTCTGATATCTGAAATCCTTCTCGATGATTCTCTTCAGTTCTACGGAATCGGTGAATGCCCAATACCAATTCTTCTTTTCGCTTTTCTGAAGCGATCTATGCTCTTCAAATAATTCAAATAACTTATAGTCCGCTACCCAAGCCAGTTTAAGGCAGGAGTCTCTCCTGTTCTTCCTCCAGATGGCATAATCCGCCTCCGCCCTGTCGCGGACATAGAAATATATATCCTTGCCCTCCTCAACCGCCGTTCTATACTCCAGATGCGTCGCCGAGATATCCCCGAAACCCGCGTTGGCAAGACTTGGACCGTATCGTTTGTCGAGGATGAACACGACCTTGTCGCACTTCCTTAAATTCACCAGGCAAGCCTCGATCGAGTTCGTGGCGATTGAACTGGAGAACTCAGTGCCATAATCATCGGAAAGCGCAGTCTCATACCCCATTGACTCGAATTTGCTTTTGACCTCCTGTCTCAGGTCAAGCAAGTCATACACCGTCGAACTGAGGAATACTTTCATCCGTTTGACTCCTGTTATTCGTTCCTCTGGTGGATATGGGGGCAGGCGCCTGGACATTCACCGTCCTTCAAAGAAGCATTTCGAAATGCAAATGCACTTCCTGAAGGCCAAGCACCTCATCGAAAGTCCTACTATACGTCCAACGGTGGGCAATTGAAGATGACCAAGACAAAAGGCGGTGGCGCGGTGGAGTGCTGCGCGTGGATCGGCGGAGATGAAGAGCAGGGGATAAGGGGGTGAAGCACACGTGGCGGGCGGATCGTGGCGGAAATGAAGGACGGAGAGGATGTGGAGACGGCGCCTGGGCTCGCGCCGGGAAGCGAGTGCTGGATGGAGCGGCTGTGGGGTATCTCCTGGTCTTCAAAATGGATGTTTGAATTTCAGACTCCCTGATCCGCTCTTCTGATTATTTTCCCTCAAGCGTCTCTATCTCAAGAAGTTGAGTTCGTTGCCGCCGTGGATGCGGCGGTGAGGAAGTGGGAAAAAGGGGTGTACCTTTCTTATGCCGTTGCAGCGGCGGAAAGGAACACCCCATGAAGCAAGGAACACTACCACTCATTCCGTCGGGGGCAACCCCTATCGACGATTTTTTCAGCGTTCATCGTGACGGGTCGATGGTCACATGGTTCCATGGGATCCATCCGATCCGGGCGCATCCCGTCCGCGATCACGCGACGCAACGGGCCATGATGGGCTTCCTGCATTCACATGGCGGCGTGGCGCAGCCCCGAATCGCCGCCGCCCTGGGCGTCCACGAGAACACCGTGCGAGCGGCGGTCATGCTGTACCGTCAAAAGGGCGACGCCGGATTCTACGCTCCGACAGTGGTTAGGGGCGCGGCGGTGATGACTCCCGAGGTGGTGGAGCGGTGCCGCCAGTTGCTCGCCATGGGGCGGTCGAGGTCGGAGGTGGCCGCCGCCGTCGGGGTCAAAAAATGCAACATCGACAAGGCGGTCCAGAAGGGACTGCTCCCGCCTTCCAGGCGATCCGCGCGGCCTGGTTCCACCCGCTCGGAGCGGGCGGAGGCTGACGGAGCGGCGGCGGCGGACATGGGCATGGCCTGCGTCCGGGTCGAGGAGCGGGCGATGGCCGCCTGCGGCCTGCTGTCGGGGGTCGAGACCCGCTTCGAGGAGTGCGTCGACGTCGAGCGGGGCGGAGTCCTGTGCGCTCTGCCCGCCTTGGCCGCCAACGGCCTTTTCGACCACATGGAGCCGCTTGATCCTCCACGGCAGGGCGGGTTCTACTATCGGCTCACCCATGTGCTCATCCTCCTCGCCATAATGGCGCTGCTGCGGATCAAGACGGTCGAGGCTTTGCGGCGTGGAGCGCCTGGGGAGGCCGGGAAACTGCTTGGCCTTGACCGCATTCCGGAAGTGCGCTGCCTGCGGGAGTGGCTTGAGGCGGTGGCGTCGAATCCGGCGGCGGTCGCCGGGTGGTCCAACACGCTCTCGCGGGCGTGGATGCGGGCCGACCCGGAGATGGCGGGCACGCTTTACATCGACGGGCACGTCCGCGTCTACCACGGATCGAAGACCGAGCCGCCCCGCCGCTACGTGGCCAGCCAACGCTTGTGCCTGCGCGGCGTGACGGACTACTGGGTGAACGACCGGGAGGGGAAGCCCTTCTTCTACGTCGACCGTCCGGTGGACGACGGGCTGCTGGCGGTGATGCGCTCCGAGATCGTCCCCCGGCTGCTCGTCGACGTGCCCCGGCAGCCGTCGCCGGCCGAGCTGGCGGCGGACAAGTGGCTCCACCGGTTCCGCATGGTCTTCGACCGGGCCGGATGCAGTTTCAGGTTCGTGATGGAGATGTGGATGCAGTTCCGCGTCGCCTGCATGACGTATCTGAAGAGTCCCGGGGCGGACTGGGCGGATGCCGAGTTCCGCTCCGTGGCGGTCATCCTGCCGGACGGACGGGCTGTGGAAATGGAGTTGGCCGAGTGCGGCGTGTGGTTCGGCAACGCCAAGGAGGGTGTCTGGTGCCGGGAGTTCCGCCGCCTCCGGCGCGGCAGGCGCGGGAGCCATCAGACGGCCA
>CAYTFM010000575.1:0-568 GCA_964436735.1 uncultured Victivallales bacterium
GCCTTCCGTCAGCCACGACGCGTACTGGAACGACCCCTGGACGCCGCCGGTGTAATGCCAGTTCTCCGGGGTGGTGCCGTTCTGGTAGGCGATGTGGTACATTCGTTTGAACATGTCGCGCATCACGAAATAGTTGAACTCCCCCTGCGTTTTGCCGTCATCGCGGAAGTAGCCGAAGCCGAGGTCCGGACGGTTGACGCAGCGGTAGGTGTTCATGTCCCACCAGTAGCCGCGCAGACCGCCGTGCCTCACGCCTTGGTCGTAGCACCAGACTCGGCAGTCGGCCAGACTGGGCAGCATGTCGACGTCGATGTAGTTGCTGGCGCGCTCCTCCCACTTGTCCGTGTAGGTGATCCCCACGGCGTTTTTCCAATGCTTGTCGGGGAAGTATTTGAGCATCGACGGATCTGTCCCGAAGCGGTTGTCCTGCGAGTTGCCGGTCCACTCGCCGCAATAGGTGGAGAAGCCGGGTGTCATCCGGCCGATAAGCTCGGTCGCCACATAAATCGGTTTGTCGTGCCATGCCCAAGCGGCGAACTTCTTCCATTCCTCGACGTGGTCATAGGCG
>CAYTFM010000575.1:578-2673 GCA_964436735.1 uncultured Victivallales bacterium
GCTGTAGTAGCCGTTGCCCCAGCCGCCGTGGCCGTGGATCCGCTGCGGGCCCCAGGCCACCTCGCGCCAGTTCGCCGGAAGCGGTTTGGCCGGAACCGCCTGCACCATGAAGCTGACCTGTCGTGGCTTGTCCAGAACGGCGGGCTTGTTGATCAGGCATTGCCGCAGCGCGACGTTGCCGGCGGCGTTCCTCTCCACGATGGTCGCGCTTTTCTGGTCGTCCAGAATCCAGCCGCGGTCGCTTTTCCCGAACCACCAAAGCCCCTCGCTCGGCGTGCCGACGAAGATCGCCGGATTGAAGGTGCCGACCAGGTTGCTGACCGGACGGGAGTTCTTGCTTTCCCAGATGATTCCGGTCTGCTCCGGTTTGACGATGATGCCGCCGGCACCCGCGTAGCTGCTGTCCCGGAAGGCCTTGACCATGTTGACGAAGCCGGCTAGTTCGGCGGTGAACTCCAGTGCGCTGACATCCACCTTCGGCTTGCCGGGAATGATCTCGGCGTCGATGAACAGCGCGCCGTCGTATTCAAGATGACAGGTGAGTTTGATCGAGATGTCGCCTAGCTTGGCGTTCCCGACCCAGGAGACCTTGCCGTCTTTGCGCTCCGACACGGTGAAGCCTTCGCCGTTGGCGCGGATCGTCTTTCCGTCGATGACTGCGTCGAGGCTCATCGGCCGGGCCAGCAGCTCTTTGCCGTCGCGGGTGATCGAGGCGGGAAGGCCGCTCTTGTCCAGGGTGTAGACGCGGTTGATCACCGCCAGTTTGTCGCCGTCAACTTTGATTGGCTGGTAGGGGGGCGGGACGAAATTGTCGTCGTTGCCTCCCGCGAATCCCTCCCATGGCTGCTTGGCGATGTCGAAGGAGTAGCCTTGCGTGTCGACCACGGTGTCGTCGGCTGCCAGCAGTTCGCTTTTGAGTTCCCATGTGCCGTCGGGAAGCTCCTTGTCCAGCTTCACCGCGATTTCCCCTTTGTGATTTTTCAAAGGGACGCTGTGTGAGAAGCCGACCTGGCCATCTTTGACCAAGCTCAGACGCCAGTTTGCAGACGTCAGATATTTGGGGTCGAGTCCGTCGATGTCCATGTTCAGCTTGCCTCTCACGGCGTTGGCGCTCCTGATGAAGCTGGCGTCCCAGTTGTACTTGATTTTTGCGCTCCGGTACTCTTTGACGTGCTCGAAGTTGAGGGTTTTGTACTTCTCGTCCTTCTGGATCAGCGTGAACTGTTGCTGCGAGATGACGACTGGCGGAAGATCCATCTTCGCCGCCCGGCCCGGGCGGCCTTGCGCGACGCCGTCCATCCAGGCGCTGATGGTCATCGTGGTGGTCGTGGTGACCGGAATGCCCTGTTTGAGCGCCTTCAGTTCCGTGGTTTGTCCGGCGGCGATCTCCACGGTTTGGTCGTGGTTGAAGATCTCCTTGCCTTGGTCGACGACGTTCACGTTGAAGTACGCTTTATGGGGCGAAGTGGCGTGGTTGCGCAACTCCATCGCGATGTCGATGTTCCCGTCAAGCGGCTCGCCAAGCAGTTTGAGTTTGGCGGACACCAGGCTCGAGTGGAAGGTCAGCCGCGGCATGTAGTCCCAGCTCATCCAGTCTTTGCCGCCCCACATGAAGAAGTCGGAGCTCTGGCAGTTGTAGGCGCGCACCAGCCACATGATCCACGTCTCAAGATCCTCCGGTGCCACTTTCTCGTCCATGGTCTGGAACGGGATTGCGATCTGCATGTCCCAGGATGTGTCCGTGAAGCTGGTGGCGTAGGTCGCTCCGGCGTCCCATTCCACGCCCCACTGTCCGACGCTGGGCTGGGCTTTCTGGTCGAACAGGGAGTTGCGGTGGTTGCCCATGAATTTACATCACGATCGACGCTTGATCCCGGCTGTTTTTCTGGTCGGTCTTCAAGGGCGCCCCCTCGGGGAAGTTCTTGCTTCTCATGGCGAGGTAGAGGTTGGCGTCGTCGTACATCAGCAGGAAGCGGGTCTCCTGCTCGCTCGGCAGAAGCTCAGTCGCCCGGTGATAGTTGTAGCGCAGGAAACCGGTGATCTCGGCGGCGTCCCGCCACTGTTCCGGTTTGATCGTTCCGTCGATGTCGACCTT
>CAYTFM010000576.1:0-2644 GCA_964436735.1 uncultured Victivallales bacterium
TGATTCTGGTCTGATCCGTGATCACCTCGAAGGCGCCGATCACCTTGCCGTCGAGGTCCTTGACGGGCACTCCCGTGTAGGCGATGTCGAGGCTCAGTCCGTTGGGGTGGGCGTCGGTCTCGCTCGAGGCCTCGCCTCCCTCCCGCATGGCTTTCGCGCAGGCGCATTTGGGCGTCCTGCAGTCGCCGGTCTTGAAGAGATCGAAGCATTTGCGCCGCTCCTTGACGATTTGATCGGAGGAGGTGTTGAGCAGCGAGGCGGCGGTTTCGTTCAGGTAGAGAACCTCGAACTCGGCATTCAGCACCACGGCCGGTTGCGGCATCTTGTCGAGGAAGCCCACGAGGGTGTCGAGGGTGCCGTTGACGCCCTGGACGATCCGCTTGAAGTCGCCTTGGTGCCGCGAGGCGTCGGAGCGGACGCTCAGCCTGCCCTCGACGGCGGCCGTTGCGAGGGCGTTGGTGTCGGCCACGAGGGTCTTGATCGTCTCGACCATGCTCTGCAGGGCCTTACCGAGGGTGTCCTTTTCCGAGGAGGGTTTGACCGTCACCCTTGACGCGTTGCCGCGGGCGATCTCGTCGGCGACCCGCACCTTCTCCTTGGTCGCCGTGATCATGTCCTGGAGAGCCGAGCCCAATTGCCCTAACTCGTCGCCGCGGCTGAGCAGTTTCTGGGGCACGTCCTTGCTGACGTTGCCTTTCGCCACCTCCGTCAGCAGGCCGACGCCCGTCGTGATCGGCTTCGCGATGCTGTTGGCGAGGAGCAGGCCGAAGCCCATTGCGGCCAGAAAGCCTGTGATGACGGCGGCGAGCATGACGCGCTTATCCTGCGCCGAGTTCGCGATCGCCGTTTTCACTGCGGCTTGCGTAATCGTCTCGACGTTATCCGACAAGGCGTTAAGTTTTTTTTGAGAGTCGAGGTAGGCGTCTCTCACCTCGCCGAAGCCCAACTCGAACGATTTATCGTCTATCGCCTTGATCTTAGGGTCATCGACAGTCAGGCCCGAATCGAGCAGTTTGTCTTTTTCCCTGAGCACGTCCATCAATTCGGCATGTTTGCTCTTCCACTGCTCCCAGCTTGACGTGAACGCCTTCCAGGCGACCTGCTCCTCCTTCTCCTTCTCCAGCTCATCGTATGTTTTCCATGCCGCGTCGGCGCGTTTTAGCGCGGCTTCCTCGTATGCGTAATTCGCCATTCTTTTCTGCCCTGACAGGCGCCGGATGAGAAGGCTCCGCTCCACAAGCACCGCCGCCGACTGCGCCTCTTGCAGGGTTTTGACGCTATCCACTTCGGCGATGTGGTTCGTGCCGAGATCGTAGATGCTTTTCTCGGTATCGCCCAATCCTCTGATCCCGACGTAGCCGACGCCGCCGGTTATCAAGGCCACGGCGATGAAACAGGCAATCAATTTCATTTTCAATCCCATTCGACGCAACATGGCACACCTCTGTCTTTTTTTGTATACATCTGGGACATTCTTGTTCCGATGTGACTACTGGCAACTAAGCTTTGTCGCACGTCGTGGCGGATTGCCGCTCCTGTAAAGTTTTCAGATGGAAACGTAAATTACTGTCCTCGATGGCGATATGACTCATGAGCCAATCCGCTAAATAGTTAATGAACTCGAAAGCGGATCGAGGATTTTTGCGGTCGAACCGCTTGACGCAATCAAGGAGTTTTTGGGCAAACTCGGCGTGCTTGAGCCGCTGTCTCTCGTAACCGGGGAAACCGGTTTCCCGCATCCATTGTTCTTCGGTGGCGAAATGGTTTCGGACGTATGCAACAGCCTGGTGAGCGGCATGCTCGAAAACCTCCGTTCGGTCATCCTGCCTGTTCTTAAGGCCGTCATGGAATTCATTGATGAGACGTACTAAACTTTTGTGCTGCTCATCAACAATATCGACGCCTGTCTCATATTTTGAACACCAGGTGACAAATGGGTTGGTACTCATGTGAAATGCTCCTATAAAGAGATAGTGAAAGACGTGTCCATAGTTTGATCAGGCGCGCGCCGCCTTCAGTTCCTCGTTTTGTCTTGAAGACAGAGTGGCGGGCGTATCGTGTCACTCCGTTTAGTGTGTTTTCATCTAGAACTTGCCGAACTCCTTGTCGTCGAGCGCGATCGCCGACTCGCCGTTGTCAATTGGTTTCCTCATCCCCGCCGGCTTGTTTTTGGTCGCTCCCCACCCGCCCGAGGCTGCCGCCTTGTTGCGGGGCTTCTCGGGAAACGGCGTGTGCGCCTTGGCGGCCGCGCTGTCCATCCGGGTGCCCGCCTGGGATTGATTGGCCGCGGTGGCGAGGGCGAACTGCGCGAGCAGCCCTTGCAGTTGGGCGGCCTGCCCCGAGAGCTCCTGCGCGGCGGAAGCGGTCTCCTCGGCGTTGGCGGTGTTCTGCTGGGTGACCTGGTCGATCTGCCCCAGGCCTTGATTGATCTGGGAGAAGCCTAAGGCCTGCTCGTTGGAGGCGGCGGCTATCTCGCCGACGAGGTCGGTGACTTTGACGATGCTGGCCATGATCTCCTTGAAGGACTCGGCGGTGGTGGTGGCGACCTTGAGGCCGTTCTCGACCTTTTTCCCAGAGGAGTCGATGAGTGCGGCGGTCTCCTTGGCGGCCTTGGCGCTGCGTCCGGCGAGGTTGCGCACCTCGT
>CAYTFM010000577.1:0-2635 GCA_964436735.1 uncultured Victivallales bacterium
CGCTTCATCCGGAACACCACCGAGAAATCCGGCTCAGCATTCGACGCCAACTCGCTGATCTACCTGACCCGGGCGATGGATCTGTTCGACGCCTCGCGGGGCTTCCCCAACCTGCGCGAGGCTCTCGCCGGCTTCACGTCGAAGGCTTTACTCGTCAGCTATAAATCCGACTGGCGCTACCCGCCCGAGGAGACTGAGGAACTGCGGGCCGCCCTCTCCGCCAACGGCGCCGACGCCCGCCACCACATCGCCTCCGGCGCCTCCGGCCACGGCTCCTTCATCCACGATTTCCCCGAGATCGCCCCCGTCGTCGCCGACTTCCTGCGCTGACGCTGTCGGTCAGTCATGGGGTTCCACCCCATCACCCCGCCAAAGGGCTTGGCAAGCCCTCTGGACACCCGATACTGCCCGCTCCGCCGGGACTGCGTCCACGTCAGAGCGGGCGATTGGCCATCGCCTCCGGCGAATGCTTCAGGTTTTCCGAAGGAAATGGCCAGCCGCCTGCGGACCGTCGAAGGACGAAGTCCGAAGACGGGACGCTGGCTATAGGGGATTCCAAAGGGACACGTCCCTTTGGCGGGGTGATGGGGCGGAGCACCATGACTTCTTATCCGTCGGATAGGCGCCAGGCGACGAGGATGGGCCAATTCTTGTCGGCGGCGACGAGCGTCCTTTCGCCCTCGACGCGGAGTCCTGCCGTCTCGGTGGCGCGGCGGAAGGCGGGGGCGTCCAGAAGGTATTGATTTGAGAAGCCGTGCAGGGCGTGGAGCCCCGTCCAGGGATTGAGCCCGGCGGTGGCGGCCACGATTGAGGAGGGTACTGAATGCGCCTCGATGGCGATCATGCCATGCCGCCGCATCCACGGCAGCCATTTCCGGAACAGGTCGACGAGACTGCGCTCGACGTCCTCCGCGGGGGTCGCCGAGCCATCCGGCAGGGCGAACACGGTCGTCGGGCGCGTGGCGGAGGGGAGGGCAGGGGAGGGGGCGGATGAGTGAAGGTATGACCTGTTGTGGATCACGGATTTACTGATTTGCAGAACATCGTGTGGATCGACGCCATGGGCGGTCAGATGTTCTGCCAGTGCGTCGGGGTCGCCGATGTCGCCAGGGACGCAGAAACCGGGAATGCCCCGTTCCTTCATTCTTCGCCGGGCAGTCTCGAGCGCTTCAGAGGAGTAGTCCGCGCCGACCATCGTCAAAGGACACTCATCCAAACGTTGTCCCCGTTTCGTTTTTTCTTTGATGGCGTGGAATAGTTCGATGAGCATGGTGCCGTCGCCGCACCCCATGTCGACGACGGCGGCGGGTTGCCGTTCCAGGGGCTCCTGCTGGAAGACCGGGAGGGCGAGTTCGAGGAATTTTGTTTTGCAGGTTTTCTCGAACACCATACCGCTGAAGCGGATGTCAAGTGAGCGGTCGACGGATCGGCCGTCCGACTCCTTGGGCGGCTTCACGTCGGGGAAGAGCAGCGAGCCGAGCCGTGCGGCGAGCGGCAGGTAGGAGACGGAATAGAAGTACTGCGGAGCGGACGTGGCCAAAGGCATTCCCTCGTCGGTGAGATGCCAGCGGTCGCCGCGGCGTTCCGCCCAGCCGTGAGCCTTGATAACGTCCAGCAGGAGGCTCCACACCGCGCCAGCCCCGGTGGCCCCGCCTTTTGCGTCGATCGGCAGCCCGATCGAGGAGCTCATCAGATGCAGCATGCCGCGGGAGAACAGTTCGCTGGCGATGCCCGCCACGGTCGGACCACACGCCTGTAGCCAGGCGCGCTCCTCCATAGCGGAACCTGTTGAGGGATATGGTTGGTCGGGCAGCAGCGGGACATCGATCGAGGTGGCGTGCGGAGCATGCTCGACAATCCGCTGCAGAAGGGCCGCCGCCGCGGCGCGCCGCGCGGCCCCTTTATAGTAAGAAAGGAATGACAGCCATGCGCGCCCCGCGTCGGTCATCTCGATGCCCAGCGCCGCGGGGTGCCCCAGTGGGGCGAGCGTGACAAACCCCTGGTCGGCGAGGGCCCGCAGGGCGACGTGCAGATAACCGGGGCGCGCGCCGAACTCCGCCGCCAGGACGTCGACGGCGAGCGGTCCGCATGCCTTCTCAAGCCGGCCGAGCAGCCCGCGGTCCGCGAGCGCCTCGACAGCCGCGCCGATGGCGACGCCGTCGAGGTGGCAGCACATCTTCCGCCAGAAGCGCGTCTGAGAATGTTTTCCGCTGTCGCCCATGGAATACTTCGTGTTGGGTTTGTGCTCCATCTTGCACCACCGTCTTATAGTCAATCTATCCGTCGTGTCGGATAGGTGCAACACAGCCTTGCTTGCTGGAAAAACAGCACGGTCAGCTACCTCCGAGACTTTCGCGGGTGTAACGTATCAGACTGAGGATCCCGGGCCCGTGCCTCAAGACCAGAAATCGCGAACATCGTTGATCCCATCAATGCGCGCTCCAATCCGCACAGGAGGGAAGACGGGTGAGAAAAGTATTCATTCTCGCGTTCATCGCCAACGTGGCGCTGACGCTGGTTTCGTTTCTTGTGCTGCCCTCGCGGGTTGCCATCCACTTCGGCATCAACGGAATGGCGGACGGCTGGGCTCCCAGTCATGTCTTCGTCCTGCTTATGGTGGGGATTCAACTCTTTT
>CAYTFM010000578.1:0-2624 GCA_964436735.1 uncultured Victivallales bacterium
TCTCGGAAAAAGAGAGACGAAATCGTTGTTTTTAAAGGGCTATGGGATCATTCTGGATCGGGTAGGCGTTGCACAGCACCCAGACCGGCCGCTTTTTGTCCGGACGGGATACTCCGACCACATAGTCCACGATGGACTCGCCCGATGACAGCACCCTGTTGACCGGGTATTCCGCCAGAGGCATTGTGGATCCGTCATCCCGCAGAAACCGCCAGGCCGGATCTGTGACACACTTTGGCGAACTGCTCTTTGGGCATGCGGGTGACTTTGGCCAGAGCTTGCCGGAACTCCTCCTCGTCCGCTCCTATCTCCCTTGCGTAGGACAGCATCGCCTCATCGTCTTGGTTTGTGTCGAGGACTTGCCCGATCAGCCAGTTTGCGATCTGTCGATCCCCCACGCAGATGCTTGTCCCGCCGTCCCAAAGCCCTCCGCTCAGGCATGGCTGCATGATTGGTCCGTCCTGCCTCATCCTTCCAAGCACTTCGTCGGAGTGGTGGCAGTTGGCCAGCCCCTTCTCCGTCTTGCGGATGATGTTCTGGCACAGGTGGCAGAAATTGCTCGGACGTGTGATTGGATTGCCCTTGGTGTCCGTGATGATCGAGGCCACGCCGGTGGCGCGGGCGAAGGCGTCCTGAATCCGCTGGATCTCCTCGATGTTGAAGAGGTCTTCGAATTTGATGTCGGAGGTGTCGCCCAGTGGGCTGCTAAGACCGATTAGCCTTTGCGCCAGTGCGTTCTCAGTCTTCTTGAGCTCGGTGATATCCCGGTGAATGGCGACAATCACTTGCTCGCCGTCCGACGATACGAGGTTGGTGGTCACCGTCAGCGGGAAGGTGTGGCCGTCCTTGTGGTAGTGCCAAGCCTCGAAGGACAAAATCTCCCCGGCCATGATCCGGCGGATGCGCTCGGGGACGGGGGCCACCCCCTCCACATCCAGACCTTCGAGCCCCAGGCGCAGCATCTCCTCCACTGTGAAGCCATGCATGCGGGCGAACGACTCGTTGACCGAGATGATCCTACCGCTGGTGTCGAGGATGAAAATGCCGTCGCCCGCCTGCTCGAACAGCGCTCGGTAGCGTTCACCACTCTCCCGCAGGGCAGACTTGTCGCACTTGCGCGGGGTGCCGGAATCATCGCGCCCATTATTCGCTGTACTCATGATACGCCTATGACGGGATTGCTTACAGCGGAATATCGGGAGGCGGGACAGGTTTGTCGCCTATACCAAATTGCGAAGAGACAGGCAAGGCGAAAGTATGGGTGTCCACGATCACGGAGTCACCGGCTTTTCATTGAATGGCGTAATTCTGCTAATATAAGCAACGGAAGACGGAAGGCAAGAAGACGGAGCGGGAAAAGTGCTGGCCTGCGCCCGATCGCCATAGCGGCTGATGCGAGGTGGAACCGGACGGGATGGCACCTCTGTCGTGCGGGGGCTAAGCCCGATAGACGCACCTCCCCCGTCATCCGGCGTGGGAAAAGTCCACCGCCCCCAGACTGATTGATGGACGTCAGCCTGGCAAGCTACATGGCGAATAAAATCACCGATCGGGGGCGAAGTCTACGCTCGCCTTGGCCTTGTCTTGCGTGGGCGCCTTCACAAGCTCCGCCTTGCCGTATGGTAGCTTATCGGTCTGACAGCGCATCCAGTGCGTTCGGCGTCGCCTGCCGATTCCCCGAGGCGTCCTTCTTTACGTTGTCGTGTGTCGTGTGTCGTGATCTGCCGCCCTGCGCGCCCTTGTCGGCCTTCCTCAACGCCTCCAAAGCCTCCCTGTCCTGCTTGCGCTGCTCGTTGGCCGCCTTGAAGGCAGCCTTGTCTTTGCCGTTGAGGGCCGTCACCATGTTGTTGAGGTCGTTGATGATCTTCTGGATGGCGGCGGCGACGTCGGCCCTTCCGTTGCTTGTCGCCTGCTGCTCCTCCGCCTGTCTCTTGGTAAGGGCTTCTTGAATGCGGGCCAGAATCTTTCCCGAGTCGAAATTCTTCCCCGCCTTGCCGTACTGGCCTTGGCACTGTCCCTGGTTCGCCTTCGAGGTGGTGGTCGCTGGCGCCTGGTTGCCCTCCGTCTTCGCGTGCGTGACACAGGCGATCAGGCAGATCCCGATGATCGTGGTGAGCTTTCTCATTGTCCGTCCCTCCCTTTGTGTTGCGTTTGTGCGTTGGGTGCTTTCACAAGGGTATACGGGACTGCCTGCGATGTATTCGCAGCGGAACTGAGAATGTCAGCATATTGTTATTGTGGAGGCATGGACATATGTGGCAGATATTTTTTCAATAGTTCCAGCATCATCGGGTCTTGGCTCATTCCACTGAGTGCATGAATACCAAGGGCGCCGCCGCCGCAAGCATAGTACCCCATTGCGCCGCCCCCCAGGGCCACTATGCCAAGTGCTCCCCCTCCAATGGCGAAAACGCCAACGGCTGCGCCTCCAAGTGCAAGGAAGCCCAATGCGCACCCGCCAATTGCGATGATGCCGCGCGCCAACCCCCCAATGGCCAACCAACCGGTTGCGATATCTCCAATGGCTATGATCCCTTTGGCGTGACCACGCATCTGACCTGCCGCTATATCTGGCCCTAAGGATATGTGATATAATGGAAGACCCATGCTGGACATTGTTGAGT
>CAYTFM010000579.1:0-2594 GCA_964436735.1 uncultured Victivallales bacterium
CGAAGATCGCCTCAAGCTGATCCTCCGCGATGCCGATGCCGGTGTCTTTGACGGAGAGGACAAGTTTGAACGCGTGCGGATCGCCGTCGCTTTCGCGAGCCACCGCTGAAATGAGCACCTCGCCGGACTCGGTGAACTTAAGCGCGTTGCCGACGAGGTTGAAAAGAATCTGCCTCAGCCTGACCTCGTCCAAGGCCAGAGTCGGCACGGTGCGTGGCGCGACCGCCGCGCACACCGCGAGTCCTTTGGCTTCCGCCTGCATGGAGAAGACCTTCCTCGTCTGCTCCAGAAGGGAGCCGATGTCGACGGGGTTTCTCTTGATGCGCAGCTTGCCGACCTCGAGCTTCGAGAGGTCGAGGATGTCGTTGATCAGTTGGAGAAGAGCCTTGCCGCTGGTCGAGATCGAGTCGATCATGTCGAGGAGACGCTGATCATGTGTTTTGCCGGCGAGGATCTCGGAGAAGCCAAGGATGGCGTTCAGCGGCGTGCGCACCTCGTGGCTCATGTTGGCCAGAAACTCCCCCTTCGCCTTGCCGGCCGCCTCGGCGCGCTGGGCGAGCAACCGGGTTTGCTCCACCGATTCCTCAAGCCGGCGGTTGATCGCTTCAAGTTCCTCCTTCGAGCGTGTCAGGGCCGCTTCCGCGCGTTTGCGCTCGGAGATGTCGACGAAGCTTTCGAGCAGTTTCTCCTGGCCGCCGATCATGATGCGCTTGACGGATTTGAGGATGGGCAGTCGGGTCCCGTCGGCGCGCGCCACGACGCGGTCCGAGTTGTCCACCTCCTGCCCAAGGTCGATGATGGGGCATGAGTTTGTCTCGGCCGGGCAGAGGGTTTTATGGCAGACTTGTCCTTGGATCGCCTCCCTGTCCGCGCCGTACATCGCCGCCGCCGGGGGATTTGCGTATTCCACGACGCGCGTCCGGACGTCGACGATCAGCACTCCCGCGTTCAGGTTGTCCAGTATGGCGCGCTGGAGCGCCTCGTTTCCCCGCAACGCGTCGATGGCCTCGGCGTTCCGCCTGTCGAAAGCCCGCTGCCTGCCGTGGTAGCCGAGCAGGCCGGCCGCGCCGGCCAAGGCGATCAGGACGTACAACCCTCCCTTCACCCATGAGGCTTTGCGCCACTGCCCATATATGGCGTCCACGTCGCGGCTGACGCCCACGACAAGCGGCTTGTCCATTGGCAGGCCCTCGACCCGCACGTTTCTGAGCGAGAGCATCCGTCGGTCCTTGGCGACGGAGGATTTGTCGGTCAGCACGCTTGCGGCGCGGCCGCTGCCGCGGTGGCGGGTGAACATCGCGCCGGGAACGGCCAGATTCATCCCCGGCGCCCCCTCGCGCTCCGGAACCATCAGGAAAAGACACCCGTCGCCATGGATGATCACGGACCGCATGTCGGGAGCGTAGAGCACCGAGCCGAGCAGGGTTTTGAAGTATTCCGGATCGAGTCCGGCCGAGACGACTCCGGAGAACTCGCCATGCGGGTCGAGCACGACTCTGGTCACGGTGATGGAGAACACGCCGAGCGACGTCTTGAAGGGAGGGGAGACGAAAAGCGTGGATGGATCGGGGTTTTGTTTCGGAGTTGAGAAGTAATCCCTGTGACTGAAGTTGTGATCGATGATCTCGGGCCGGTTCGCCACGAGTATTGTGCCCTCGGCGTCGGTGGCGAACAAGGTGCGGACTCCGGGCATTGCGTCGCATAAATCGACAAGGCTTTGGTTCATCCTGCGCAAGCCTTGAGGATCCCGCGGTTCGGGGAGGCGTCTGCGGACGCTTTCCAGTGCGAGGCTTATCGTCTCGATCTGACGTTCCAGGTTCGCGGTGATGACCCGGCTTTGGACTGACAGGCGATCCTGCTCGCGGATCCTGGCGCTGGTGAAGTCATCTATGATGTCGTAGGCGATGATCATTCCCAAAATGATCAAGGCGGCCGCGAGCAGGAGCCATTGGGCGCGGTAGTGCCTGTTTCTATGTGTCATCATCCTGCTCATAAGATTTTGAATTGTGATGTCATGCGGCGGAGCATCCCAATATATCGGATGCGACCGGAGATTTCACCTTATGGCAAGCAAGTCGTCTGAGGTTGTACGGTGCGCGAAATGCGGAGCCACTAGCGGACGCGTGAACTTGCCGCAATCTCATTGAATCGCGGCTTCGGCGGACATGAACTTCAGCGGCAAGTCGAGTGAGAAGACCTCCAAGGGGTTCACGGTGGAATCGTGGAACATCAAGGGCGAGACCGACCAGCCGGCCGACCAGCATGTGACGCGCCCGCGTTAGGGATGGCTGGCGGCAGGGCCGAAATGTGAGGGAGGAGGATAGGTCGATGATGTTTTCTAAAAGCGGGGCAAGTCTTGAAATAAAACTCCCCCGTTGATATATAAGATAAAGAGTATCCCGCGCGCAACTGTCTTTCCCCGTGAACGCCATCTGAAATTGTCGATAGGGGAGGATCGAGTTGTCTGTGTTTGACGCCTGAATTGAGGGACGGGCTCCATGTCATCCATCACTCGCCAAGGATTGAAGGCGCTCTCAGTTGCCGCGGCCGCCCTTTTGGGAGTTTCCCAGGGGGTGCTCACCGCGGGGCAGACG
>CAYTFM010000580.1:0-2563 GCA_964436735.1 uncultured Victivallales bacterium
CAAACACCTCCGCCTTTGTTCGAAGGTTTGTCCTTCAATTTATCCTTTAGCCATCCGATGCTGGTGGCCGTCCGGTCGTCGAACTGCGGGACGTATGGCTTGATGTCCAGAATGGGCGTCCCGTCCAATATGTCCATGCCCTCCACTTCCAGAACATTCCCCTTGCGTGAAATTAGTTTGACCGTCGAGAGTCCGATTCGATTTGGCCTGCGGGGTGACCTCGTGGCGAAAACACCGCGCGGCACGTCGTCTAGGAATGGCTTTACCAGAAGCGGCTCGTCCCTGCTCAGGTGGAAGCGATAGAGGATCGTGATGTGCGAGAAACCTTCTAACTCCTTCAGACCATCGACATATTCGTCGGCCAGGATGAGTTTCCCACGTGCCGTCGAGCGGCTCGCCTGTATCGGCACATCTTCCGGTTTCTTGTATGGCGATAATACGATACCAATCGGGTGTATCTCGAGTTTATTCACTGCACCTTTGGCCATATTCATCCTCCAAATATCAGTTTTACGGCGAGCATTAGGAATATACCCAACAGGAAGAACACGAACACCGTGAGAGACCGCCAGATGTCCGTCTCCTTGTGAAGTTCTGGAACCAGATCAGAGGCGGCGATGTAGATGAAGCCCCCGGCTGCGAAGGGAAGGAGGAGCTTGGTGGCATCTCCAATATTTTGTGAAAGAAAGAAACCGACAATCCCACCGGCTATCGCCGTGAGAGCCGTGAGGAAATTGACAGCCAGCGCTTTTTTCTTGCCGAAGCCACCGTATACCAGAACACCGAAATCCCCGATCTCTTGCGGCAATTCGTGGATGGCCACGGCGAGCGTCGTGACGAAACCGAGGGGGATGCTGACAATGAAGCTTGAAGCGATTATGAGACCATCGATGAAGTTGTGCACGCCATCTCCTGCCAAATTCAGGTAAGCGAAAGTGTGTATCTTGCAGTCTTTCTCGTGGCAGTGCCTCCACATCACCTTCCCCAGCACGCAGAACAAGATGTAACCTAGGAGGGTTATCAGGAACACAGTCTCGGGGTCGGAGACGGTGACCGATTCTGCCAGAAGGTGGAGGAACGCACCGCCCATCAACGCACCTGCCGACAAACCTATTAGGCAAAGAAGGATTTTCTTCAACATCCGGTCGGAAATGGCCAGAGCCACCACTCCGACGAACCCAATGAGACTCACGAGGAACGTGGCGAATATTATCAGCAATAAAGTTTCATCCATCCAGGAACCTCCATCCGCGCCTCTTCGCGCAGTCGGCTATCGCGCACCTGAGCGCCGTGATGCAAAGGGTCGCGCAATGCTCGTGCCCTTCCGGCAGGCCGCCCAGCGCACTAACGATTGCCTCGGGGCGGAGGTTGAATGCGTCAATAATCGTTTTCCCCTCGGCCAGACGGGTCGTGGCGCTGCCGCTTTGACATAGAATGTCATCGTGTCGCCGCACGGCCCCGTGAACATGGATTTACCGTCGGCGTCGTCCATCATTTCCATATTCCTGGGATTCGCCGCCTCCTCGATCAAGATACGTGATATCCCTCGGAAAGCGTGGCTATCTTCCGACCCGTTAACGACCATCAAGCATCTCCTCGACGCGCTCCCAGGCGGCGGACAGCGCTTTGGACAGTGCCGTCTCCGGGTACTCCGTGACCGGGCGCCCTTCGACTATGGCCCTGGTAGCTACATCGTCGTAGGGCAACTCTCCAATGACCTCTATCCCTTCGGTCGCACAGTATTTCCTCACCGTGATAACGTTGTCCGCATTCACATCCGCCTTGTTTATTAACACGCACACCGGTACATGGAAATGCCTCGCAACACCGACCATCCGCTTCGCGTCATGGATGCTCGACAGTGTGGGCTCGATGATGACGACCGCTAGCGTGGCGCCTCCGATGGCCGCGATGACTGGACAGCCAGTTCCGGGCGGGCCATCGACAATTATAAACGATTTGCCTTGAGCTCTGGCGACAATCCTCGCGTTGGCCCTGACGAGCGAGACAAGCATCCCCGAGGCCTCGCCGCCCGGGTTCAGCCTGGCGTGTGACATGAGGCCGAACCGCGTCTCAGAAACGTAAGCCTCGCCGGAGAGCCTGTCCGTCATCCATATCGCTCCGACTGGACACACCAGGGTGCAGACCGCGCAGCCCTCGCAGCGGTCCTGATGCAATTTCAGGTCGTCGTCGAACGCTCCGAATCTGCACCGTTCGACGCACTTGCCGCAACGGATGCACTTCGAATCGTCCTTCGTGGCCATCTTCAAACCATAGTACTCCTGTCGTTTCTTGACCTCGGGCTGCAGCACCATGTAGAGGTCTGGCGCGTCCTCGTCGGCGTCTGCGATAACCGGATTGCTGGCCAGCGCAGTAAACGCCGCAGCCACCGTCGTCTTGCCCGCTCCGCCCTTTCCGCTGACGATGGTGACCTCCTTCATCGGGCATTCCCCCCTCTTTGAACCGCTGCCAGCAGCTCCCTGAACAATTTATCGTACTCCGGCAGCTCGTCCACCGGCGTCCCGCCCTTAGAGTCCAACGATGCTCCCCCGCGGTCGATCGG
>CAYTFM010000581.1:0-1614 GCA_964436735.1 uncultured Victivallales bacterium
CGGCAGAGAGCCGCTTTCACGAGTAACCACGCACGCCCAAACGACGCTTTCCCTGTACATGCACAACTACGCGTCGTCCTTCATGACGATGATCCGCGATGAGTTTACCCGGGGATGCGCCGAGCGGGGCATCGTACTGCGTATCCAGCTTTACGACCATGCCATGCGGCTGGACAAGGCGATTGCACCCGCGGACGAGGATGGCGTGATGGTGGTCGCCAGCCTCGTGCCGCACACGCTCGGCGAACTGGCGCATCTCGGCGCGCTCGGCAAGCCGGTGCTCTCTGTCGGCGCGCCGCTGGACGGCGTCGGGATCGACTCGGTCTCCACGGACGACACCTGGGGCGGCGCGCTGGCGGCCGACCATCTTTTGTCACGCGGTTTTGGACGGTTGCTGGCACTCGTGGCCGAGCCAGACTATAGTCCCATGATCCAGAGCCGCGTCGCGGGATTCCGCCTCCGGGCCAGTCTTGCGAAGGTCGACGTTGACGTGTTGTCATGCGGCACGAAACCCGGCGAGAACTCCTTCGCCAAGGCCTACGAGACGCTGCGCGCCGCATTGAAGGCCAAACCTGTCGACGGTACGGGAATCTTCGTGGTCAGCGACACGCCCGCCCTTGCCGCCCTAAAGGCTCTATCCGATGCGGGCGTCAACGTGCCCGACGCGGTCGGCGTGATCGGATACGACGGCATACCCGAGGGCGCGTATTACCATCCTGCATTGACAACAATCAAACAGGATCTCGCCGGATGGGTCGAGGCCTCGCTCAGGCTTATGCGGCAACGGATCTCCGACCCCGCCGCCCCGTTGGCGCACGTCAAAGTCCCCCCTTCGCTCATCGTTCGCAAGTCCTAAGGGCGCATGCGTTATTTCCGCGTACGGGCTCGCAATTAACAATATCACAACGTCAATTATTGATTTTAGCGGATTTGCGCCATCAGTGTCGAGAAATGTCTTCCCGTCATTTTCCATGGATAGAGAGTCAGTCTGCTCTTTCCGCGCCGGGAAAGCCAAGTGAGATCACCCGAGGAGGCTATGGACAGTTTGTTTCCCGAGTTTGACCGCCCCGCGCGGCCGCATTTGAGCATGTATCTGGTGCCCGACCTTGTCGTGTCGCCCGACACGGTGAAACTTGCGCTGCTCCTCGAGTCGCCCTACAAGGACGAGGTGGAGCACGGCGTGCCGATCGCCGGCGCGTCCGGTAAAAGCGTGAGTCGCTATTTCGTTGAGCGACTCAATGCGTTCAAAGAGTGGAATCCCGCTATCCCCTTCGGGGTGCAGCAGAGGGACAGGCGTCATCCCGCCATCGCCATCCTCAATTGTTCGAATCTTCCGCTCGACGCCAAGACGTACGTCGGCCTCGCCGACCCTGAGGAAACTGCAAGGGTGGCGGTGTTTGACAAGATCCGCACGGGATTTCGCACGGATAGGTGGGGCAATCCCTCTCGCCTGCCCGAACTTCGACGCATCATCGATGATCTTGAGACTCGCCTGTTTCATCTCCCGGCTTCGGCTCTTGTCGTTCTGTGCGGCGACTTCGCCGAGACGATGCTCGGCCACTGCGCGGGGGCGCGGCACCTGCCGACCTTGAAAATACCGCATCCGTCGTTCAA
>CAYTFM010000581.1:1624-2558 GCA_964436735.1 uncultured Victivallales bacterium
CCAGCTTTGGACGAGTTTCACAGGATGGTTAACCGAATATTGGGCATGCCTTGACGAAGTACCGTAAATTAGTAGTGAGGTGTAGCGATGGAACAGAATGACACTGAGACGTTGAAGTTGTCAAAGAGTGAGATCAACATCCCCAGGCAGAATATAATCCCGCAAGACGCTGTCGAGGAAGAGGAAGGGCAGGTGAGCGAGGAGGCGCCGGAGAAGACTGGTTGCTGCCTGTGGGGGTGGCTGTCGAAATTGTGTGGATCCAAGAAAAAGCCAGGCCAATAGGGCAGGGGGGCGTTTTTTGGTGAAAACCCCTGCGGGACGAATTGAAAACGGCCATGCGTGACGCTACTGTGCCGAGGCAGAGCGGCCAGTCAGTCGATGGCCACTCCTGTGTGTGATGCGACATGCAATTGGATGGCGGGACCCGGATGGAATGATATACCTGACTCGATACGGCATGCGAGAGTGGCTTGGGGGGGCGGTCGCCCTCATCTTTATCGCCTCGCTTCTTGTGCTCGCCTCGCACCTTACCCGGCATAAGGAATTCCTTTATCCGATACCATTTCTCGCTCTTCTATGGTTATGCGTCGCCGCCTTTTTCCGGGATCCCGAACGATCGGTTCCCCCCGATCCCGACGCCATCGTCTCCCCCGCCGACGGTGTCGTGCGAGACATCACGCTTCTTGAAACGACCGAATATGGCACTCATTTCAAAGACGGCAAATCTCTCAGGATCGGCATCTTCCTCTCGGTTCTCAACGTCCACCTCAACCGGGCGCCTTGCCCCCTGACGGTTGGCGAAGTGATCCACAAGGACGGTGAATATCATGACGCTCGGGATGAACGGGCGTCGACGCTGAATGAGTCCAACAGCATCGTCTGCTCCGCCGTGCCCGAGTTTGGCGGGTTTCCTCTTGCCGTCAAACAGATCACC
>CAYTFM010000582.1:0-2552 GCA_964436735.1 uncultured Victivallales bacterium
TCTGACGCGGGAGGAGGAACTGCGACTGCGCGAGTACGCAGATTCGATCATCGTCAAAGGAGTGAAGTCGCAGGAACGTCTCCTCAACGAGACCGCTCTGTTCATGCACAGATCCATGCGGCACCTGCCGACGGAGAAGCGGGAGATGGTCGCCAGCCTCCACGATCCGGACAGGCTCTTCAAAGACAGGCGGATACTGGTGGTCGACGACGACATGCGCAATCTGTTCGCCCTGTCGCGGATTCTCGAGGAGCGCGGCGCCGAGACGATCAAGGCCGAGAACGGCGCCGAGGCCATTGGCGTCCTCGAGCGGGACGAGCGTGTCGACCTGGTCATACTCGACATGATGATGCCGCTGATGGACGGCTACGAGACGGCGGCGAGGATCAGGAAGATGGAGCGGCGTTCAACTATCCCGGTCATCGCTCTGACGGCCAAGGCCATGAGCGGCGACCGGGCCAAGTGCATCGCCGCCGGGGCCAGCGACTACCTGCCCAAGCCCGTCGATCAGGATCGACTCTTCTCCCTGCTCAGGGTCTGGCTGGGACAGTGAATTGGGGAATTTAGGATTTAGGATTGATGCAACATATTTTCGAGCTGTGCGATAGATTTGCATCTTTGGATGCCCCAAGGGGGCATCAGAGGGGATATAATCTTCCGCACAGGTCGCATATTTTCGCACATGAGCGTTTGTCACCTCTCATCAGTAAGGGATACAAATTGAATGTTGAAGTTAATCATCGCAAAGGGACGTCGGGGAATTCGCCTGTTTCCCACTTCTTAAATCCTAAATATATTATGTCCGATTCGGTCGAACACATCGAGATCTCACTTGCCGTGGAGGCCATCCACCAACGGTACGGCTACGATTTCAGCAACTATTCGCGAGCGTCATTGGTGCGTCGGTTTCGCCATTTCCTCGCGCGGACCGGGTATCATTGCGTCGGCGAGACGATCCCCATACTCCTGAGAGATGAGCGACTCTTCGTCTCCCTGCTTGGAGACCTGTCCATCACCGTCACCGAGATGTTCCGCGATCCATTGTCGTTTCTCTCCTTGCGGGAGCGGGTGGTTCCCTATCTGAAGACGTATCCGTTCGTGAGAATCTGGTGCGCCGGATGCGCCACCGGCGAGGAGGTGTACTCCCTCGCCATCATGCTCGCCGAAGAGGGGATCCTCGACAAGGCCCTGATCTACGCCACCGACTTCAACGAGGAGGCGCTTGAGACAGCCCGCCGCGGAGTGTACTCCGGCGAATCGATCAAAGCGGCGACCGGCAACTACCAGAAGTCGGGCGGGGCGAACCCATTCTCCGATTATTTTCACGCCAAGGCTGAAGGGGTGGAGATGGCGGCTGGTCTCCGGAGCAAGATCGCCTTCGCCTCCCACAACCTGGTCACCGACAAGGTCTTCGGCGAGATGAACCTGATCATGTGCAGGAATGTGCTCATCTACTTCGACAAGACACTCCAGGACAGGGTTCTCCAACTATTCTCCGACAGCCTTCACGCCTTCGGGTATCTCGCGCTCGGGTCGAAAGAGAGCCTCCAGTTTTCCTCCGTGGCAGAAACGTTCATGCCGGTTGATCCCCATTGGAAGCTGTTCCAGAAGAAAACACTAGACTCCGAGGCGGATAGATGAACAGTCTCATCGTGGCGATCGGCGTGTCGGCGGGGGGGACGGAGGCGCTGCGGGCCATCCTCCCGCGGCTTCCCGCCTCGTTCATGACGGCGCTTGTGGTCGTCCAGCATCTCCATCCCGATCAGGATGTGAGACACTTCGAGTACCTTGAACGGGAGTGCGCTCTCCCTCTGAGAGAGGCCACGGAAAAAATGCCAGCTCTTCCAGGCGTGGTGTATTTCGCCCCGGCGAACTACCATCTGCTGATGGAGGCCGACGGGACCTTCTCACTCTCCGACGACGAGAAGGTCAACTACAGCAGACCGTCGATCGACGTGCTGTTCTAAAGCGTGGCCGACACGTACGGCCCTCGTTCAATTGGCGTCATCCTCACCGGGGCCAACGCGGATGGTGCCCAGGGGCTGCGGGCGATATGGGAGCGTGGCGGGGTGGCCATCGTCCAGGACTCCCGCGGAGCCGCCTATCCATGCATGCCGGCCGCCGCATTGGAGAAAACGCCGGAAGCTTTCGTGACACCACTTGACCGGATAGCGGAATTCCTGGTCCAGTTGACAGTAGGCGGGGAACGGGAACTCACCGCATGACCCCAAAAACATCCATCTTGATCGTCGACGACCGGCCGGAGAATCTGCTTGCCATGGAGATTGTCCTACATGGCCTCGACGCCACGTTGAAAAAAGCCACCTCGGGCGATGAGGCTCTGCGGCTCTGCCTCAAAAACGACTTCGCCGCCGCCGTGCTCGATGTCCAGATGCCCGGCATGGACGGGTATGAGTTGGCCGAGTTTCTCAGATCCGAGCCGCGGACACGGCATCTGCCCATCATCTTCGTCTCGGCCGCCTACTCCGACGACTTCCATGTGTTCAAGGGATACGAGTCGGGAGCGGTGGATTTCATCACCAAGCCATTCA
>CAYTFM010000583.1:0-2550 GCA_964436735.1 uncultured Victivallales bacterium
TGAACAACTCAAACCAGTCCTGCAGTAAAGCGTTAAAACCACGGAACACACGGATGCTGAAACCGTTTGTGAACAAGATGCCGAGATCAATGTTAGTGGCTTGCTCACCTAAAACCGTTATAAAAAAGGCATGCTTCAAATCCCGCTTGACACTTTCTGATCGCCGGCAGTCAATCTAAACCGTTCCTTAGCTCGGAACAAGCCGGATATCCAGGCACTAATCTCGGAATGATCCTGCGCGGCTTCATGCCCGCGCATCCCATTTTTCCTGCTGGCTGAAGTCATTTGACTGCCCCGGCACCACCCCGTCCCTACTCCATCTTGAACAGCCGCACGTTCAATTCGACAATTTTCTCCAGCGTCCGTCTCGCCCGTTGATAATTGGCGATCATCCTCCTCGCTTCCGCAACCCTGGGCTTGCTTACATATACGGTTCTGGTTTTGTTCCCCTCTCCCTTGTAGGTGAGCAGGTGGCTTTCCCGCCCACCACTGCCGTCCGCCTTCTTTCCCAAGACCACTTTGCTCACCGTCCCCTTGAGCATCCCACCCGTGACGGCCAACCTCGTCCACAGCCCGGCGATCTCCGACTCGATTTTTTTCTTCCCGTCCCGCATTGCAATTCTCCTAACCTGTTGTATATAAGTAATATATACTTATAGCACAAGTGAAGGGATTGTCAAGCATGGGTAGCGAGATTGAACCGTCAATAGCCGGAGGGCAGGCTGAAGGCGCGCGTGCGCAATTCGTCAGAAGGCCGGATTTGGATCCGATTACCCGGTGGTGGCTCGCCTCCTCCATGGAGTTCCGAGGTTTCGATGATTGGGGGATCGACTCGGAGCTGGGCAATGAATTCAGCGTGTCGAGGCGATTCCTCGACGACAACTTGGCTTGTTTCAAGCGTCTGGCCGCCGTCAACGGGAAGCCGTCCGCGGTGGACGGCGACGAGTTCACGCACCGCCTCATCCTGTGCATGAGGCTCCATTGCAACGGCCCCGTGGATGGCATCGCCAGGACGCTCAACGAGATGGGCTTGAAGCCCTGCTCTGCCGGACATGTCTCGGAGTTTTTAAACGGAGTCGGCTCCGTCTGCGGAATAAAAATACCGCCCACCACCGAGCCGGTCGTCATCATACTCGACGAGACATTCACAGGGGGGCGGCCGATTCTCGTGATCATGGAGGCGTCAAGCCATTACCTTCTGAGCGTCACTCTCGCCCCCGACCGTAAAGCACCTACTTGGGAGGCGGAGCTGCGGCGGCATCAAGCACTTGGCGTCGACATCGACCTGCTGGTCAAGGATCAGGGAGCCAGCCTCAAATCCGCCGCGGAAACCCTCGGGCTGCCCGAGCGGGTCGACCTCTTCCATCTGCTGAAACCTTTCGCCCCGTTCCTCCCGAGACTTAAGCGCCGCGCCTATGGAGCCATTGTGGAGGCGGACGCGCGGGGCCGCGTCTTTGACAATCGTAAAACCGGGGAGGCCCTCGAAAAGGCGCTCGGGAGATACGAGGAGGAGACGGCGACGATGGCCAAGGCAGTGCGATGCTTCGACATCTACGACTATCTGCACCGCTGCCTCCATGAGTCGTTCGACAGCTTCACCACTGACGGGGCGTTGCGGACGAGGGAGGCGGCGGAGGCCGACATCGAGACGGCGTTGGGGCTGATCGCCCAGGAGTTCAAGGCCAATGCCAAAATCATCGCCGCCGTTAAATTCCTCCGTGGAAACCTCGACGACTACTGGGGGTATTTCGACCAGCTTGAGATCGTGATCCGCCGACATGCCAGAACCATGCCGGAACACACGCTCCAGGCAGCGTGCCTGTCCTGGCAGTTGGACAGGAAATCCATGGCCTCGAAAAGCTCGGGTCAGAAAAGAAAACTCGCCTGCCAATCGAAAGAGTTGATGGCGTCAGCGCTGGCGGGAGCCGCCGACAATTTGAAGGCGACTGTCACTACGTTGCTCGACGAGCTTAATTCGAATGTCAGATCGTCCTCGCCTTTGGAGGCGGTGAATTCGGTTATCAGGGCCAAACTCAACTCATGCCGCGGACAAGTAACTCCGAAGACGCTAAACTTGATCGCCTATCACATCAACCATCGGCGGGCGACCAGGGGCAAATACGCCGGGACATCCCCCTACGAGCGGCTTACTGGCGAAGTTGTGGACGAGTCCGTAATCGAGCAACTTATGCGGATGTCGCCAAGGATCATGAAGTGCCATGCGCCGGCATTTGCGCAGCTGGGAGCGGCACACGCGCAAGTCGGCGGTTAAAGGTCAGCACGGACGTAGTTGCGGAAGCGAGGGAGACGGGGAAAACCATGTCCCTGCGTAGCCATGCCCATAATTGTCAACTACTATCTACCGTTTTTGATACTTGCCAAAAAATTGACTACATCTTCGCCTCGCATGACATAAGAATAATTTCCGCAGACATCCCGGCCATAGTCGCCTCCGACCACAGACCACACATCTGTGAAATCGAGTTGTAACCGTGGCAAGTGGCAACCTGTGACTTGCGGTAGAGAACTTGACACCGTCTCATTCGCATC
>CAYTFM010000584.1:0-2528 GCA_964436735.1 uncultured Victivallales bacterium
CGCGCCGAGGAGGATCGTTGGCCTCGTTAAACCTCGATCAACATTGTAACTGCGAACCAAGAGTTTGCCCTCGCCGCATAAATAAGCCGGCGACGTTCCCGCTCTGACGAACGCTAAGGGATGGGACGTAATCAGCATTCTGGTCCGGTGGTGTGACCCCTCCGCCATCGGATGAGAAAATAGAGAGGCCAGTCTCAAGGAGGCCTGTCCACCGGCTAGACCAAGGGACGATAAACAACGAAGATGGAACACGCACGTAGATGTCTGCGCAAAGCTTGTCTAGGACGGGGGTTCAATTCCCCCCGCCTCCACCATTTTTCACAAATCGTTTGATTTTAGCAACTTGCGACAACGCGTCACGTCGATGTCACCAAGATCTCACCAAAATCCTGAAGAAAACAAACAGGATCAGCGAGGGTGCGAAGAGGACATGGACGGAGGAAAAACGTGCCGTTCCCGGTCGGTGTCCACCAGTTGATGGCGAGGACTATCGTGGTTCAGAGGTGGCGGCGGTCGACTTCCGTTGGATGTAGAAGGGATAGACCATGCGGCCCCGCGAGGTCGTTGTTTCCGAGGTTCCCGAGAAGTATTCGACGCACATGGCGAACAGGGCTGCGCCGACGCCAGCGCAGTTGCGGTCGAAGGTGCTGAAGTTGAGTCCGCGGCTGGCGGGGCGGTTGTCGAATCCAAGAACGGCGAGCTGTTCCGGCACCGTGATGTCCAATCTGCTTGTCTCGGTGAGAACCCCTGCGGCGACCGCGTCATTCGCGGCGAACACGAGTGGGCGTTTCCTCCCTTTCAGCTTCGGGGCAAGCCGCGCCATTCCCCTCCGCCCCGCATTAGTCCGGGAGTCGTCTTGGTCGATCTCTCCCTCGACGAAGACGGCTTCGAAGGGGATGGCGGCCTCGTCGCAGAACAGTTTGATGGTGTCGTGTCGGGGCTTCGCCCAGGAGCTGTCGGCGAGTGATGCCACGTAGCCGACGAAGTCGCGGTCGGCGAAGCGGCTGTGAAGGGTCTCGTAGATGACGCGGTGCTGGTTGCTGAGCACGAAGTCGACCCCGGCGGGCAGATGAACGTAATCAAAGCTGGAGTAGAAGTCGGCGAAGACCGCCAGTTTGATCCCTTTTCGCCGCGCGGCCTTGACGAGTTTCTCGACATCGACGGTGGAGTGGATCGTGACGAACGCCCATGCGACACCGGCCTCGGCGAGGGAGTCGACCACCTTTTCGGGGTCGCCCCATTCTGTCGAGGAGACATTCCGGACCAGCACGGTCGCTCCGGCGGTGCCCGCAAGCCGCTCGAAGCTCTCCTCGATCGACCAGTGCTCGTGGCTCGTCCGCAGGAACGGATCGGGGTCGTCGCTGGTGATCACGGCGCCGAGGGTGCGGTTGGTGACGGCGCGTTCCGCCGCCGCGCCGACAGAGGCGGAGCATCCCCGGCGCAGGATGCGGCTGCCGCGCTTCCGGGCGGTCTCGATGATCCCCTCGGCCCGCAGTCCGCGGAGGGCGCGGCGGACGGTGACCTTGCCGACGCCGAGCCTCTTTTCTATCTCGTTCTCGTAGGGTAGATAGGTGACGTCGGGGGGGAGCGAGTCGATGTAGCGCAGGAGAATCCCCTTCACCTGCTCGTACATCGGCTCCGGCGAGGAACTCACCACGGAGAAGTCGTCAAGCTTCATGGTTGTGGGAGTCGGCTGTTGTTCATTCCCGGAATCCTGCCACGGTCACCTTGGAATTCCCGATCCGTGGTTGGATCGTATTCGTGGCGACTGTTCACGCCAGCTCCACGCCGGCCGCCTTGAGCATGTCCTCCATCCGCCGGCCGTACTCGACGTAGATGTCCTCGGAGTCTTTCGCCGACTTGGCGGCCTTGTCCGGATCGTGGAAGATCATCGCCATGTGCGGCTCGATCGAGATGCCGCCGTCGTAGCCGATCTTGACCAGATCCTCGATGATGCGCTTGACGTCGCCGTCGCCCTCGCCCGGATACATGAAGGTGGACTTCTTGGCGGCCTTGTCGAACTTGCCGTCTTTAATATGGATATAGGCGATGTGCTCCTTGACGTTCGCGTAGAACTCCCAGCTCGACTCCATGGGATAGGGCTTCGGCTTGGAGCGGTCCTCGGTGAAGACGGGGTTGCCGGTGTCGTAGACGAGCTTCAGGCCGGGCACGTTCTCGACCAGCTTCAGCGTGTGCTTCCAGGACATGCCGCCGTAGTTCATGCAGTTCTCGTGGACGGGCAGGATTCCCTCGGCGGTGAACATCTTGACAATCTCGCGGACCCGCTTGAAGCGCTCCTCCTCCATCTGGTCGTCCGTGTCGGGGATGACCTTGTAGCTCATGATGCGGATGAGCTTCGAGCCGAGGCGCTTCATGCGCGGGATGGTGCGCTTGATCTCTGTGACGGTGATGTCGAAGGGATCGGAGACGTTCTTCTGCCAGTTGGCGATGGTCGAACCGAAGCAGTTGATCTTGACGTCCGCCGCGGCGAGCTTCTCCACCACCACGTCGAAGTCCTTCTCGGGCAG
>CAYTFM010000585.1:0-2527 GCA_964436735.1 uncultured Victivallales bacterium
TTGGGATCTTTCCCGACCCCCATGGGCTTGTCCCATGGGTGAAGACGATCACAAGGCTACCTCAACGCCACCTTCTCCACCTCTTCGGCCCCCACGGTCTCGCGCCGTGGGTGAAGAAGCCCGCACCTGCTACCACATTGCATTTCCTTAGCATCAAGTTAAGCGGCTTCGCCGCAGCTGATCCCGCTCTTTTGGGCGATCTTTGCCAGTGTGTGCCGCGCCGAGGCGTACTCAATGCGCCCGATCTGGTCCTGCAGCGCGTCAAGCATGTCTTGCTCCACCCTCCCTGTCAATTGGGCGCGCAGCTCCTGCAGCAGCATATCGGGCACCACGGAGGAACGTGCAAGAATGGATGACAACTCTCCGAGAATCGCCTGCGCGTGGGGGGCGTCAAACGTCGCTGCCGCCGCTGCCGGCTCCGAGGGATGCTCGAGAGTTTCGACAAGCTTCAATGTCGTCTTCAACTCGATTTCGAACATGCCTCGCGAGGGCGTTTCCCGGCCAGACCGCAGCTCCTGCTCGAATCGTTCCGCCACGCCGCGCAACGCCGCGTTGCCGAGGTACTCCGACAACCCTTTGACGGTGTGTACCAGGCGAATGGCGTCCTGCGTCTCGCCTGAGGCGAGGTGCGCATCGAGCCTCGCGATCGCATCCGATAGATCTCGTCGAATATTCAAAACTGCCCGGCGCAGCAATCCCCAATCACCATTCGTCCGCCTTACAGCCGCGGCCATATCGAGTCCGGGAAGCGTGAAGGAGCCGTGCGGATCCGACGGCGCGCTCTCCGTCTCCACCGCGGCTGCCGCGGTGGAGCGCCTGGTGGGAGGTATCCATTTGAGCAGCACGGCGGCCAGTTCGTCAATGTCAATAGGCTTTGCGACATGCGCGTCAAGCCCCGCCGCCGCCGCCTTGTCCTCCTCCATGGTGGCGGCGGTGATGGCGATGATGGGAATGGCGCGCCCCCTCTCCAGGGCGCGGATGCGGCGGGCGGCCTCGAAGCCGTCCATCTCCGGCATCTGAATATCCATCAAGACGGCGTCATATTCGCCGTTGGCGGCTTTCTCCACGGCGTCCTGCCCATTGTCGGCGACATCGACCACCAGTTCCATTTTCTTCATGAACTCTCTGGCCACCAGTTGGTTGGTGGGGTTGTCCTCCACCAGCAGGATCCGGGCGCCATGGATCGGGCGGGTCATCTCGAACATCGTGCGGGAGGTGAGCCGCTCAGCGACGGCAGGGACCGCCGTCCCTTTCCGCTGGATGGCGAGTATGGCGTCGAGGAGTCGGGAGGGCGTGACGGGCTTCCTCAGAATCGAGTCGAGTCGCACGCTCGAAGCCTCCTTCAGTATCCGTCCCAGTTCGAGAGTGCCGACCATGATGACGATGGCATGGCGGCCAGCGGCATCGTTGCGCTCCTCCTCCAGGCGGACGCGGCGCGCCAGTTCCAGTCCGTCGATCCCGGGCGTCTTCCATACGATGAGCAGCAGTTCGAAGGGGTGTCCCGATCTTTCGGCCTCGGCGATTTTCAGCAGCCCCTCCTCGTCCGAATGGGCCGATGAGACGGCAAACGACCACGAGGTCAGCATCTCCTCCAACGTCTGCAGGGAACTGTTCAGATCGTCCACTATCAAGGTCCGCATGCCGGACGGAAGTCCCTCTGCGCGGCCTCGCCCTTGTGCTGATGGACGCAGGCGGACGGTGAAGGTGAAGACGCTTCCCTCTCCCACCACGCTGTGCACGCTGATCTCGCCGCCCATGAGCTTGACAAGCCGCTCGCTGATCGCCAGCCCCAGTCCCGTGCCGCCGTATCGGCGGGTTGTCGAGCTGTCGGCCTGCGTGAACGCCTCGAAGAGGTGACCGAGCCGCTCCTGCGGGATGCCAATGCCCGTGTCGCGGACGGTGAAGAGCAGCTCCGTCACCTCGGCGTCAACCCTCGGCGCGTCCACTTTGATATGGATCTCCCCGCGTTTGGTGAACTTGACGGCATTGCCCACAAGGTTGTTGAGCACCTGCTCCAGTCGAAAGGGATCACCCTTCAGCGACACTGGCGCGTCCGGCGCGACCTGAAACACGATCTCCACCCCTTTCTCCTCGGCGCGGAGGGAGAAGAAGTCGGCGGTGTTGTGCAATATCTCGTCCAGGACGAAGTCGACCTCCTCCAGTTCGATCCGTCCGGCCTCGCCCTTGGAGTAGTCGAGGATGTCGTTCAGGAGGTGGAGCAGCAACGTCGAGGCGTTCTGCGTCTTGCGAAGGTAGTCCCGCTGCTGGGAACTGAGTCCGTTATCCATGAGGAGCAGGCGTGTCAGGCCAAGGATGGCGTTCATCGGAGTTCGTATCTCGTGGCTCATGTTGGCGAGGAACGCGCTTTTGCCCCTATTGGCGGCCTGGGCGGCCAGCATGGCGGCCTTGAGATCCTGATCCGCCTTGGTGCGTTTCAGGGCCACGCCGATACTGGCGGTGATGCCTTCGAAGAACTGGAGCATCTCGGGAGTGAAGCGTCCCCGCCGACGATCATTCAAGTGCAGCA
>CAYTFM010000586.1:0-2518 GCA_964436735.1 uncultured Victivallales bacterium
GAACCGGCCTCGGGCTCTCCATCGCGAAACGAGCCATCGACGCGCACGGCGGCGTTATTAGATTTTCAAGCGTGCTGGGCGACGGCTCCACCTTCATCGTCGCCATACCGGCAAATCCCACGCATGACAAGTGTGCCCCCATGGTTCCGAAAAGGTGAGGGCATGATCAAAACGCTTGAGGCCGCTGCGGAGTTTCGAAATTAAATGACGGACTCAACGTACGCTCGAAGAATCTTCGGGAATTGTTAGGCAACAGTGCTTTCACGATTACTTTAGAAGGAACCCGCGATGGGATAAGACGAGATGGCTTGCGGTCTAACCTGAACAATAGTATGCCGAAATCAGATGAGAAATCAAAAACAGAAAAAACATAGTTTACTCAAAATAATGGTGACAACATGAGGAACGAGCTTATCACCCCGTTCATTGAAGCTGCCGTCAGCACCTTCGACACAATGTGCAAGACCAAAGTGACCAGGGACGGCGCGCTGCAGTTTCAGTATGGATTGTTGCCTGCCTACGATTTCATGGGTATCCTCGGACTCTCAGGCTCCATGAAGGGTGCGGTGGTCATGTCTCTACCCTTGGAGATTGGCATGGCTATCGTCGGCAGATTCGTCGGCGAGACAATCACCCAAGCAGGCCCCGACCTTATGGACGGCTACGGAGAGCTATTGAACATTATAGCGGGAGCGGCCGCCGCCAAGATTCCGAAGGAGAAAATCACTCTGGCCCTGCCGACAGTCATGATCGGCAAGGAGCAGTTGATTTACAGTAGCAAAGACGAGCCGTGGATCATTATTCCCATGGCATTCAGCGACCTCGGGAAATTCAACATTTACGTCGCAATGGCGGAGCAAAAATGAAAATCCTATTGACAGACGACTCCAGCACCATGCGGAAGATTCAGCGGAAGGCGCTGAACGAGATGGGGATCACGGACATCATCGAGGCGGGCAATGGGAAGGAGGCCATCGCAAAACTTAAGGAGATAAATTACGACATCACCCTGATCATGCTCGACATCAACATGCCCGAGATGAACGGCATTGACACACTCAAGGCTATCCGCGCGACGCCGGAGTCGGCCCGCCTGCCTGTCATCATGTGCACCTCGGTCGCGGAGAAGAGCCAGGTAATGGAGGCTATCAAGGCCGGTGCGTCAAACTACGTCATCAAGCCATTCCAGACTGATGACCTCAAGCAGAAGATCGAGGCGACTCTTGCGAAAAAATAATCCACAAGATCTGCGATGGGGTTCCGGTTCATGGTGCACGAGTAATATATTGAACCCGCCCATACCGCACCCTGGACACGCTGAATCCCCTATGCAGTCTCCTACTCTGCTCCAGCCTTGACGGGGGTGATCACTTTGAAGACACATTCCTGATTGAACGTCTTCTTGTAGTCCTCGACGACTTTTTTGAGATCTGAAGCGTCGGGACGCTTGTGGACGATGATGAGGATTTTGGTCTTCTCCTTGACGATCTCGCCTTTGTCGTTCTTGTACTGCCCATAGGCGTCGACGACAGTTAGTCCATCGGGGAAGCGAGATGTCACGCTCTTTTCCAGAAAGTTTTTCCATTCGTCCTCGGTGACGAGGGTGCCATCAGGCTTCGCCATACCCAGATAGAGTTCGCTTTTGACAAACTCCGAAGGTGGTTTCTGCTCGGGAGCGTTGACGACCGACCCGAAATTAAAGCACCCCGCTGTCACGAAACAGACAAAGACAATCAACAACGGAAACGCCGACCTTTTCATAGTTCTCCCCTTTCCGTGACCACTGACTAATGACTAATGACTTTTCCGTCTTGTTCTTTGATGGACTGGCTCACCCGCATGGAGCAGAACTTCGGGCCGCACATGGTGCAGTATTTGCCGTCACCCTGATGAGCCCCAGTCGCAGTGGAAGACTGTTCCACGGCCTTCGCCTCGTTTCTGAATTCGCGAGCGCGTTCGGGGTCGAGGGCCAATTCGAACTGGCGCTCCCAGTCGAAGGCGGCACGGGCCGCGCTGATCGCGTCGTCGCGCTCCCTCGCATGGGGTCGCTTCAAGGCGACATCCGCGGCGTGGGCGGCGATTTTATACGCGATGACACCCTGCCGGACATCTTCGGTGGTGGGCAGACCGAGATGCTCTTTGGGGGTGACGTAGCACAGCATGGCGGCACCGTGGAAAGCGGCCATGGTGGCACCGATGGCGCTGGAGATATGGTCGTAACCGGGCGCGCAGTCCACCACGACCGGACCGAGCACGTAGAAGGGGGCGTTGTCGCACAACTCACGCTCCCTCCTCATGTTCATCTCGATCTGCTCGAACGGGACGTGGCCAGGCCCTTCGACCATGACTTGGACGCTGGCGGCGCGGCAGCGCCGGACAAGTCCCCCGAGAGCCGCAAGCTCCGCGAACTGCGCCTCGTCGCTGGCGTCGGCCAAGCAACCCGGACGAAGCCCGTCTCCAAGCGACAAGGTGACATCGTGCGCCGCGCAGATAGCAAGAATGTCGTCAAAACGTTCAT
>CAYTFM010000587.1:0-1174 GCA_964436735.1 uncultured Victivallales bacterium
AACCGCCAAAATCCCTGGCGGCAAAACGGTATTTTAGTAATTTCCAAGTCCCTTAGGTGCTACATATGGATGAACAGGCGGAAGGCATTGAAAAAAAAGCTGCCCCCCCTCCTCCTTCCGTACCTGAGGCAACGGAGAAACCTGCGACTGAGCAGCAGGACGCCACGCACCACACCAAGATCAAACTGGCGCGGCACGCCTTCACCATACACGACCCCCATCACGCCAAGGGACTGAGGCAGGGCACAGCCCAGGTTTTCAAATTCTCGTTCGCCCTCATCCTTGTCATCGCCATTTTATCCGCCCTCTTCGCCTCCTTCAAAAAGTGGCGTGAATACCAGCAGAGGCAGACATACCTTGAAACCATCGAGAAGAACCTGAAGGGCGTGGACGCCATGATCGCCACCGAGGCAGGGTATGCGAAATGCAAACTCGCCGAAGAAGGGATGCATCTGGCTGAAGACGCAATGCTGAACGACAAACGCAACATCGACAAGTGGCAGGCCGTCAAGGAAAAGTTCCTGCAAATCATCAACACCGAAAGCAACCCTGATTTTGGCTCGGACTTCATCGTCCCTAACGCGATGATCGACTTGGCGTTCATCCCCAAAGGGACGTTCATGATGGGACGCCAGGATAACGAGCAGGGAGGACCAGAAGAGCAGCCACGACGCAAAATTCTCATCTACAAAGACTTCTGGATTGGAAGAACAGAGGTGACGAACGCTCAGATGCGGGTGTTCTTTCCCAACTACACCTGTAAGCAGTGGCACATGATCGTGCTTGACTCCGCATCGCAACCAGCCTGCGACGTCGACTGGCACCAAGCTGACCGCTTCTGCTCGCTCCTGACCGAATTAGAGCGGACCGCGAGACGCCTCCCCCCGGGGTACGTCTACCGCCTTCCCACCGAGGCGGAGTGGGAATATGCCTGCCGGGGCGGCACCGAGACAACCTATTACTGGGGTGACACGTTCGGGGAAGAGGGTGCGGAGTTCGCCAACTCTCTCGACAAGCGGGCCGCCGAGTTCGCCAAGGTGCAGTACGCCGAGGAGGAACAGCATATGCCGAACAGCGACAAGTACCTCGTGAGCGCGCCTGTCGGACGCTTCAAGCCGAACGCATTCGGCCTCTTCGACATGTCGGGCAACGTCTCCGAATGGTGCTATGACTG
>CAYTFM010000587.1:1184-2514 GCA_964436735.1 uncultured Victivallales bacterium
TTTGGCGTCAAGAACATGAACAATGATGTGCGCGAATGGTGCTATGACTGGTACAATCCCAACGCCTACTCGCAACTCCCGGCAAAGTCTCCGGTCCAACTTGAGCCTATCGCCGTTCCATTTGAACGTATGGGGGAGTTCGACCGCCGCTACACAATCCAGGCAACCTGCAGGGTACTCCGCAGCGGCTCATGGGGTAATCTCCCCTCTCAACTACGCTCCGCACACCGCGACTATGTGGAACCCCAACAGAAATATCACGGCATCGGCTTTCGCATCGTCCTTGGTCCCGCCATAAAACCAGCGACGCCCCCAGTGAAGCAAGAACCACCGCAACCGATAAAATAGCCCATGACATGCTGAACAAACTCCCATGCCTACACATCAAACCAGCATCAAAGCGGGATTTCTGAAAATCACCGTTTTCTGGTCGACATACCCGCGCTTCCAGATCGAATCGATTGAGCTTGACCAGCTGACCTGCAACGTAGCGCCTTTCCCTCAGCCAGCGACCTCGGAGAAAGGCGTCTCCGCACATATCACCCGACTCGCCTCTGCCATCAACGCCTACGTCATAAAAGGACAGCCGCTCTCGCTTCCGTTAGAACTTCTGTGCTTTAAGGATCTTTCACGCTTCGCCCAAGATGTCATGTTGACGCTTGCCTCGATTCCATCCGGGAAGGTCATTTCCTACGGCGGACTCGCGGCGGCGGCAGGATATCCTGGTGCTCCACGTGCCGTCGGTTGCGTGATGGCACATAATCGCTTTCCGCTGCTGATCCCGTGCCACCGGGTGGTACAATCGGATGGGCGACTTGGCGGCTTCGGTCCCGGGGAACCACTCAAACGACGCATCCTGCACCACGAGGGAGTGAATTTTGGCACCGACGGGCGGGTGCTTCCCTCGCACTTTCTGGAAAGGCCTCCGGAAAAATATGCGTTGAATTTTCCAGGCTCCATTTGAACCCGGCAAGACTCCGCCGTACTATTTCCCTCTCATGAAAATCGACGACATCCGAGATCTGTACCCTTTCGCTCCGCACTACCACCGGATCCGCACCCACTCGCTCCACTACGTCGACGAGGGAAGTGGACAACCCGTGTTGATGCTGCATGGCAACCCGACATGGTCGTTCTACTACCGCAACCTGATTATGGCTCTGCGCGACGAGTGCCGGGTGATCGCCCCCGACCATCTTGGCTGCGGCCTCTCAGACAAGCCGCAAGACGCCGAGTACCGCCTCGAGAGCCACGTCTACCGCCTCGGCAGCCTCGTCCGATCGCTGTCCCTCAAACAGATCACGATCATCGGGCACGATTGGGGCGGCGC
>CAYTFM010000588.1:0-611 GCA_964436735.1 uncultured Victivallales bacterium
TTTTCACCTCCACCTAACCTCTCCCATCAAGGAGGGAGGCAACAAAAGCTGGCGGAAGGTTTCCAAAGCAATTTGCAAACGTCTGGGTTGTAATGTAAACAAGTCTTTGATAATTTGACATAAGGCTTAGATTTTCCGATAATTAGAGTATGTAAACATATCTCTGATTTCGGAGGATTCTATGTCCTGTAAACGTAAGCCAAAACGCTCGCGTCGGCAAACTGTAGCTGCTGTCGAATGCGAGCGCGATGCTCACGAATTGAACGCCCTTTAAAGTTGTACTGGTTGAATGTTTCTTGTGGGATATTGAGTTGGTTGGCAAGATAGCGAATAACATTGCCAGGAATTGAGGCACGATTCTCAGGAAAGCGACCAGAATACTCGAAGTATTTCAGCAGCACAGCAAAGCCAAGTCGATTATGGTCAATTGTACTACTACTAAGAAAAGCAAGTTCATCAGGGCGTAGCGTGAAGTGTTGTAAAAGTTCATCGTCTGTCCAGCGACGTTTCATAGTGACCGTCCTAATGGATATTCTCCCTTTAGGTGATAGACCTATCACCTAAAGGGAGAATGATTAAGGAGGCACATGCCATGATATACAGACCCAAGA
>CAYTFM010000588.1:621-2491 GCA_964436735.1 uncultured Victivallales bacterium
CTACGTCTTCATGATGTACAACAAGGACGGGCCCAATGGCCTCGGCGCGGGACACTGTTTCCTCGCCAGTTCGGAAGACGGCGTGCATTGGAAGGACGAAGGCATTGTCAATGAGGAACGGGAACGCGAGCGAGGCTGCAAGTTCTTCAAGTGCTTTGTGGGCCGGTGCGGCGCTCGCTTCATCATGGACCACGGAGTGGCGCGGCCGGAAGGACAGGACACGCTGCGGTTCTATGAGTCCATGGATCTGAAGCATTGGACGTACCTTTTCAGCAATAACCCGGACCCCCGCTGGTACACACGCCGCCGCTGGGACCACATGTACATCCTCCCGAAGGAGGAAGGCACCCCCGCTGCCGGCTACTGGGGATATCCCGTGGCCATTGCGAAGTCCGACCTGCCCCGCGGCGTCGGCATGATGCAGTCGCCGGACGGGCGGACGTGGGAGGCCCTGCCACCCGCGAAAGTGGAATGGGGCGATACGCCCCCCCGCGACTTCGAGTGGGGCGGCTGCGAGCGGCTCGGCGGGAAGTATTACCTCATCGGCGGCACGGGGGGGTACGTGAGTAAGGGGTACTCAATGTACGTGTTCGTGGCTGACGACCCGCGAGGGCCGTTCCGGCCGGACACGGAGGCATACCGCCTGTGTGGCTCGTCGAGCGAGAACGTCTCGTGGCTGGCCGCTTGGTGCCGCGGCAACGACGAGTTCCTCATCAGCAACTACGCCTCCATGGAGCCGGGTAGCCGGTCTCCCTGGATGCTGCCGCTTCGCAAGCCGGTAGTGGACAAGGGGGGCCACCTGCGGCTCGGCTGGTGGCCGGCAAACGAATGCCTGAAGGAGATACCGCTTTCACTGACGAATACCTCCGTCACTCTGGATACCGGCAAGGCCGACGGCGACTACCAGAGTGCCTGGCTTAATACGACTTTCGACCTCCGGAAAGGGGCGATTCTTGAAGGGACCATTAAGGCCGGCGCGGTGACGCCTGGAGACAATTACACGGCGGGCTTTGTTCTTGACGAGGGTAGCGGCGGGTCAATGGCTATTCAACTAGGCATTGGCGCGCCGGAGCAGCGCGCAACGCACATCGGCAGGTTGCGGACAGAACCCGATGGCGCACTTGAGTTTGTATCCGAAGACGTCACAGGAAGAGGTTGCGCCACGGTCACCGGCATTGAGGACGGCAAGGAGCACACTTTCCGCCTGCTGGTTCGCCTGGGGGGGTTCGAGCTCTACATCGACGATTTGCTGATGCAGACCTACATTTACCAGCCATTTGGAGGGAAAGTCGGCTTCCTTGCACGGAACGCGGAGGCGGTGTTCAGCGACCTCAAAGCCTGGAGCATGTCGCTACCAGCCGAGACATCGTTCGAGATGCCGACATCTATGTATTGATAGCAATACCGATTTAGCGCTCAATACAAACATCAGATAGTGATTATAACTCTAATTTCGACCGTTGCTTTTAAAATCTAAACACAAAAATTGAAAGGAGGTGACAACAATGAGGAATCTGAAATACTATTTCACATTGATATGCTTTGTGCTGCTTATGCTGGTCCTATCAATGCCAGCGCTAGCGCAGGGACAGAAGAAAGAGGCTCTTGTTGGATATTGGACATTTGAGCCCGGCGTGGAACTGGAGGATCTTACGGGTAACTTTGCTGATATTACGCTCAAAGGCGCAAAAATCGCCAATGGGCAATTAGACGTCGACGCCGAGAAGTGGGCAGTCACCAGTGAATATAAAGGTCCGGATATCACCGAGAAGACATTGGTTTCGTGGGCATCTTTAGACAACCTTGACGTACAGGCCGGCTCCATATTAACCATAAATCGAGTCAGTGATCCCACGTTTGACGCTATTGT
>CAYTFM010000589.1:0-2479 GCA_964436735.1 uncultured Victivallales bacterium
TCATTGAAAGGTTCCGCGCCATCATGCTCAAACAAGCCGTAACAATTTTTCTTCTGCTGAACTCCGTTGGCACGCTGCCGCTCTTTTTGGCTTTGACCAAGCATGAGGGATTTCTCCTCAAAGCCCGGACGGCTCTCCTGGCCGTATGCAGCGCGGCGGCTCTTCTCGCCGTCTTCATCTTGCTGGGGCAGCAGATCATGGCGTTTTTCGGGTTGTCGATCCCGGCGTTCGAGATCGGAGGCGGGATCATCCTTTTCAAGATCGGCATGGAGATGATCAACTGCTCCGTCGACCTTGAGAAGATACTGAAGGCCGACATAGGCGAGACGGCTCAGCGGTCGAACGCCGTGGTTCCGCTGGGCATCCCCCTGCTGGCTGGTCCAGGGAGCATGAGCGTCGTGATGACGATGACCGTCGCGATGCCGGGCAATTCCTCCGCCGGGACGGTCCTTGTCGCCTTGGCGGTGGCGAGCGTGATGTCGTTCATGGTCTGGCTGGCCGGCGGCTTCATCTTCACCAAATTCAAAGGGCAGGTCATACGGGATCTGATCGCCAAACTCGGCGGCTTCCTGCTGCTCATCCTGGCCGTCCAGATGATCATCAACGGCACAGTGAAGACGCTCGCGCTGGTACGGCTTGGCTGACCCCGTCATCACTGTTGGGGCTCGGTTCGCGATGTCTGAACAGAGCCACGAGTGTGAACGAGTGGTTGTAGCAGCGGCGGAGCCGCCTAACTCGCAAGGCGTAGAATGCCAGCTTACTCTTACTCCTCGCCGCTCCAGCAGTAGGTGCAGACGCGGTCGGCGGGGATGCCGATGGCTTTGACGAGGTCGGAGAGTTGCTGGTAGCGCAAGGTGGTCAGACCCAGTCGGCTGCGTATCGATTCGACCATGGCGGCGTGACAGGCCGAGCAGGGGTCCGCGTATTCCTCGAGCCGCGTGCCGTCGTCTCCCTCTATCTCCTTGACCGCCTTGCGTCCCGCGAGGTCGAGGATGCTGCGTGAGCGGGAGAAGTTGAGGAATTTGCAGCCATGGAGCAGGGGAGGGCAGGCGGGGCGCATATGGATCTCCTTGGCACCGGCCTCGTAGAGCCGTTTGACGGTGTCCTTGAGTTGGGTCCCTCTGACGATGGAGTCCTCGCAGAAGAGGATGCTTTTCCCTTTGATCAACTCACGGATCGGGACGAGTTTCATGCGTGCGATCAGGTCGCGGTGCGCCTGGTTTTGAGGCATGAAGCTCCGCGGCCATGTCGGCGTGTACTTCACGAAGGGGCGTTCGAAGGGAACGTTGGCCTGGTTTGAGTAGCCGATGGCGTGCCCGGTGCCTGAGTCGGGGATGCCGGCGACGAGATCAGGTTTGACGACGTCGTTCTTCGCGAGGGCGGCGCCGCAGCGGTAGCGCGCCAGTTCCACATTGACGCCCTCGTAGGTGGAGGAGGGATAGCCGTAATAGACCCAGAGGAAGGCGCAGATCCTCATTTTCGGTCCTGGAGCCATTTTCTGTTCAACGCCTTCGGGCGTGATGAAGACGATCTCGCCGGGGCCCAGATCCCGTTCGGGCTCGAAGTCGAGATTCGGGAAGGCGCAGGTTTCCATGGTGACGGCGTGCGCGCCTTGTTTCCTCCCGAGGATGACGGGGGTGCGGCCAAGCCAGTCGCGGGCGGCGTAGATGCCTTTTTTCGTCAGCACGAGGATGGAGCAGGAACCTTCGATGGCCTGCTGGGCGTGTCGTATGCCGGCCTCGAAGGTCCCCTCCTGGTTGATGAGCATGGCGATCAGTTCGGTCGGATTGACCTCGCCGCAGCTCATTTCAGAAAAATGGACTGTGCGCCTGTTGAAGGCTTTCCGTTTGAGCTGGTCGAGGTTTTTGATGACGCCGACGGTGGTGATGGCGTAGTGCCCGAGGTGGGAGTTGATCAGGAGAGGCTGGTCCTCGTAGTCGCTGATCACGCCGATGCCGAGGTTGCCGCGCATTTTGAGGATGTCATCCTCGAACTTGGAGCGGAACTGGGCGTTGGTGATGTCGTGGATGAAGCGGCTGAAGCCCCGTTTGCCGACTGCCGCGAGGCCGCCGCGCATGGTTCCCAGATGAGAATGGTAGTCGGTCCCGTAGAACAGGTCCGTCATGCAGTCGTGTTTCGCCGCCACTCCGAAGAATCCGCCCATGGTGCGCTCCTTGCGTTAGACATTTCCTATAAAAGTTCTACCGCTATAATTTCAGCCGTTTGTATTTGCCGCGGCGGTGCAGGAGATGCTCCCCGTCGGCGTTGAGCATCTTCTCCTCGTAGTCGGAGAAGGTGCCTTCGTACCAGCGGAGCTTTCCGTCTCCCTCGAAGACGAGCAGATGGGTGCAGATGCGGTCGAGGAAGAAGCGGTCATGGCTGATGACGAGGGCGCAGCCGGAGAAATCGATGATGCCCTCCTCGAGGGCGCGCATGGTGTTGACGTCGAGGTCGTTGGTGGGCTCGTCGAGGAGCAGGA
>CAYTFM010000590.1:0-2467 GCA_964436735.1 uncultured Victivallales bacterium
TACCTTGTCAATAACGCTGTACCACTTTCCTCCTTTGACTCCGTTTTCCAGAGCCACCAGCATGCCGTCCGTCCATATCGACGGTTCCACCCAGCCCCATCGGGAGCGGATGTCTCCTCCTTGCATAGGCGTCACCGCCACTATCGGGGGTCTTGCTTCCATCGTCATGTCCATCTGGCATCCACCTTCCTGCCCCGCCTTCACTACACGCCCGTTACGGCGGATCAACGCTCTTACGAGGGCTCTGACTTCCCGACGGCTCTCCTGCCACCGCCGGGATCTCCCCATTTAACGATTGACACTTCCTGTCGTTCCGACACCTACCACCCCATGCCGCCCCGTGATCGTTTTGTCACGCTACCCCTCTATGTCAAGCGCCGCATGGGCGCGCGACCGCAGTGTGTCTCACCCGGAAAAGAAGCGGTTTGGATGCCCTCGCTCCTAAGTACCCATCGTGCAGAGACACCAGGTTTTACCCGCACACGTCGACAATTTTTTTGTTAAAATTGTTTATATATTTATTTCAACACCTAATTTACAGATATTGCGTCATATGCAACATCATTTCCCCGATAGCACATAGTATGCGAAACGGAAATGACCATGATGAGCCGAGCCCGCAACCGAATGTCAATTGAACAGTGCCGAAGAATATTTTGTCGCCAAAATATTCTTCTAATACATTTCCGTCGTGGCACTTGTGGCAACTATTTTTACACATGCTTTAGCCGTTGAATACGCAAAGGAAATGTATTACAGGAGAACATCCGATGGACGCCACCAACGAGTACGATGCCGTTTTTTTCGAGGCGTTCGAGGAAGAGGAGGCCTCCCTGCGCCGGTATCTGCCAAAAAATCGCAGATTCCTCTTCACCTGGAAGACAATTCAAGAGCATGGTGCCGCCACTCCACCGGCTCCCGTCATCAGCACGAGGACGCAATCTGTATTTCCACCCATCTGGGCACCACAGTTAACAGCCATCGTGACGCGTTCAACAGGCTATGATCATGTCACCGCCTACTTGCCCAAAACTGTTCCCCGCATACCTGCCGCCTATCTACCCGACTACGCCGCGCGCGCCGTCGCCGAACAGGCCATGATCCTTTGGTCGTCCCTTCTGCGAAACATTGAACTCCAGCGTGAATCCTTTCAGACATTCCACCGGGACGGCCTCACCGGCAGGGAAATAAAAGGGAGAACCATCGTCGTCGTGGGGGTAGGACGTATCGGCTCCCAAATCATCGATATCGCCCATGGACTCGGGATGAAGCTTATTGGCGTGGACATCGCACCCAACGGCGAGCTGGCAAAAAAGTATGGAATAACGTATCTGACCCTTGACGCGGCACTAGCGAAAGCGGACGTGGCCGTCAGTGCGCTGCCGTTGACACCTATGACCCGTGGTCTTCTCGACTACGAGGCACTTTCCGAACTCCCTCCGCATGCGGTTTTCGTGAACGTCGGCCGTGGCGAGGTCTCACCCACAGAGGATCTCCTGCGCCTGCTGAAAGAAGATAAACTTGCTGGTCTCGGACTCGATGTGTACGAGCATGAGCAGGATCTTGCCTTGGTTCTCCGCGGTGGCACTAGTTGCGAAACGTTATCCGAACCCGCACGAAGCAGCGTCAAGGCTGCCCTTGAGCTGATGACACACAATCGCACACTACTGACTCCACACAACGCCTTCAATACCGAGGAGTCCGTGGAGCGGAAATCGCAGCGAACCGCAGAGAACATTCAGGCCTTTCTCGACACAGGAACCTTCCTCACCCCAATTCCGTAGGCTTTGTGAATCTTAATCATAATCTCCAAGGGATTAAGATTAATAAAAAACGCCATCTTTTCCCCCACATTTTTGTCACCCTGCGAAAAACGGGATAAAGATTCTGATTTTTTGTAGTTGAACAATTTACGTCAGACGCAGTCTGACCTTCGGAGTGCGGTCGATTGAGACCGCTTTTGATGGACGGACTCGACCGACTATGAGGGAGGAGTTCCCGATCACCTACATTCTCGGGGTATTAACCAGACCTCAGGTCGTCCAGAGCGGAGCGACCCGCAAATGGAATGCCTGCGTTTTTCCTCTGGGATTGCGGGTGTCTCGCGGGGCTCCCTCATTTCTTTTTCCGGAAACTCGTGCGTTCCATTTGCTGGTTGTGCGGAGTTCTGGTGAACATAAGACGCTCGTCCGACAACGACGTCAAGCCGCCGCACTGGTCTCCAAAGGTCTCACGTCCGCATCTGATGAAACAGGAGTTCAGAGATTGTCCAATCTCCAGCACAGCCTCGCTGCCGCGACAACCACTCGTTCACAATCGTGGCTCTGTTCAAATGCCATGAGTCGTGCCCGGAGAGATCTTTGACTTTCTCTTGACAACGTTACGCTTCATCGCTATAATTTAATACTTAACTGAGCCTGTCTAACAAATATTATTGCGAACGGGATGCCCATATAATATACTTGTC
>CAYTFM010000591.1:0-2460 GCA_964436735.1 uncultured Victivallales bacterium
CATCGCGAGGGGTCGGGGAATCGAGGTGTGTAATGGCGTTGGCGAGGCCATGCCGTTCCGCGATGGAAGCTTCGACGCCGTAATGATGGTGACCACCCTCTGCTACCTTCAGGATCCGCTTGAGGCTCTGCGAGAGGCGGCGCGAGTGCTCGGGCCCGGAGGAACCATCGCAATCGGTATGATAGACCCGGATAGCCCTCCAGGGACGGAATACCTGACAGAAAAAGAAGGGAGCAAGTTCTTTAACGATGCGCGCTTCCATTCCGTCGGGCAGGTTATCGAAATGCTCGAGAATGCGGGATTCGCTGGCGCCAGGACTTGCCAGGCGATCCTCGGCGAACCGGAAGAAACGACGCACGCGGAACCGGTCCTGGATGGCCACGGCAAGGGCCTTTTCGTCGCAATCTCTGCCCGGAAGGAGGTGAGAGGATGAAACTAGGAATTGTGATATATTCGGGCGATCCGGAGGTCGTCTGGAATGCGTTCAGGTTGGGTGTATTCACCCTGGAGAAGGGGGACGAGGCGAAGGCATTCCTGCTTGCCAAGGGCGTGGAATGCGAGAGCATAGGGACAGAGAAATTCGACGTGAAGGGCCAGATGGAGGCGTTCGTCGGCGCGGGTGGCAAGATACTTGCATGCGGCACGTGCCTGAAAATGCGCAACTCGGACGGCTCAGACATCTGTCCTCTGTCGACGATGAAAGATCTATGGGAGATTGTGAGGGACTGCGACAAGGTACTGACGTTCTAGTGCATGGAGTTGAGGGAAGTCCGTCACACCTCTATCATCTCCCTCGGCTCCATGATCTTCATGGCCTCTTCCACGTAGCTGCAGGGCCGCCGGCAGCGCTGTCCTCTCCGTAAGCGGCGCAGGAGTAGGGGCTCCAGCGAGGCGATGCATCGCCGAGCGTCAGGGGGCCTGCCGACTGTCACTGACGTTGCGTTGGAGCGCCGTCAGGGAGCCCCGAGGGCAAAGCCCTAAATGCGTGGCTTTGCGCTGGAGACGCTGCAGCACAGACGCCCTTTACGGCCTTGCGGGGACGAACTGACAGCGGACACGAGGGACGGCGCCCTCATCGGATGAGATTAACCAACCAATTTCCCACTGCGCCCGCCGGAATAGAGGCTCCCCGGATACTGGGGATGCTCCTTTGAGAGCCCTCCTCGCGACAAGTATATACAAAAGGCTCGGCGCGTTCTGACCATATCATTTTATATCGCGGATTTATTATGCCATATGTACAAAATCGTTATCTCGCGGACACAGGCGTTGAAACCCATGTTGTACGACGATGAAACGAAAAGCCGCCCGCCCAGGAACGGCCCATCCATTGCCGGGAAACCGCCGCACTGCGAGGACTTCAAAGCGTGCCTGGGGCAGGCCTTGAAGATGCTGGAGGAGAGATAGGGGGTGTGAACTTGGCGCACGACGATGGATTGGTTGATTTCGACAGAGGGATAAAAACTGCAATCGAACAATGCATGGGCGTTTCCGGTAAGGACAAGGTCTTGATCGTAGCGGACACCGCGTCAAAGAAGATAGGGCTCGCGCTCAAGAAAGGGGCGCTTGCGAAGACGCCTTTCGTGCGATTCTTCGACCTGGACATGCCCGCCTACGGTGGAAGGCCCCTCAAGTCCATGCCCCCCAACCTGATGGAGAGCCTGGAGGACGTGACTGTAACATTCTTCCTGGCGGCCCCGAAGGAGGGAGAGCTCAAGACGATAAGGGAGCCGTTCATACAAAGGGCCATATCGCGCGCCAGGCACGCCCACATGGTCGGGGTGACAGAGGCGATCATCGGGAGCGGGATGTGCGCGGACTACGCAAAGGTCGAGAAGATTACAAAAAAGCTGTATGAAACGCTGAGAAGTGCAAAAGATGCTGTGGTCAAGTCCAAGGCTGGCACGGATTTCAGGGCCACCTTCAATTCATCGATTCACTGGGTACCGTGTACCGGCATCTGCCGGAAAGTGGGGGAATGGGACAACCTGCCGTCTGGAGAGGTCTTCACGACGCCGGAAACCATCGAAGGCACCGTCGTCGTGGACGGGATGGTTGGCGAGTGGATAGGGGAAAAATACTGCGGTGTCGTTGACCTCAGGACTTCGCCGCTGAGCGTTGAAATCGGAACTGGCGAAGGGTCCTACATGCGCTCCGCAAAGTGCCGCAACCCCGACCTGCTGAGGGACTTCAAGGCTTATGTGGCCGAGGAGAAATGCGCGTCCCGCGTGGGCGAGCTCGGCTTCGGCACGAATGTCTTCCTGACGGACTTCATCGGAAACATGCTCCAGGACGAGAAATTCCCCGGGGTCCACATAGCGCTAGGGGACCCGTATCACGAGAAGACGGGCGCGAGCTGGGTGTGCAGCCACCACATCGACCTCGTCATGCGCGAGTGCGACGTGTGGATTGATGGAAAGCAGGTCATGAAAGGGGGCAAGTACCTGGACCTCTCTTTGG
>CAYTFM010000592.1:0-2436 GCA_964436735.1 uncultured Victivallales bacterium
GCAGTTCGCGGTTTCGTGTATCGAAAGATGGTGGCGTGAAGAAGGACGCCAACACCCTGATCCTTCACGGGTGCGATGATTCGTGACCGTGCCTGCCGTAGATAGTTGATGTTGCGCGATTTGGCATAGAGGCATCAGGCGTGATCGAGTCCGGTGGAGGTGACAGGAGGAAAATCCCTGTCATTTTCGGGGCAGGTTCTCTAGGCCAGCCATGCGCCCGTAATAAAAACGCTTGCGCCACTTGCTGACCATCTGAGGGGGCATGTCCAGCCGTCGAGCAATATCCTTGTTCTCCAGTCCCTGGGCGCACAGGAGAATCGCACGGGCTCGAATTACATCGCAAAACGGTGCTGTATATTTGCGCGCCATCCGTTCGAGAATGCGCGCCTCTTCTTTCGTAAGAACTATGTCAAAAGGGCTCTTCTTAGGAATATGCCTCTCTCCAAGAAACAGATTCTGGCACGAATATACATCAGATTATACTCGACTTCCAAGGATATATATTGAATTCTCCCGCATCGATAATCGCAAGGAGAACCTCATGGCAGAAAACACGGATAAGAAAGCTCCACCACGGGCGGTCAAGGCCGAGTTCGACGACTCTCTCAGCGCAACATCCAACGCGGGAGCGGTGTTGTACGAACAGATGATGCGGGCAATCGACATGCGCAAGTTGCTGGGCAAGCACCTGCCGGCGCGCAGCCCCGATTGCGAGTACTCGTCGGCGGAGATCGCCTATGCCGCGATTGCCGGCCTGCTGTGCCAGGGGAAGGGGTTCCAGTGCGCGGAGATCATTCGCAAGGACGAGTTGTTGGCCAAGATCTTCGGCTTGGAACAACGCGTCGGCTCCGAATCGACGCTCTATCGTGGGCTGTGTGACATGGCCGGCCTGCCGCAACGCAAGCGCGGTGAGGTCTACGTGCCTGCAGGTCCTCGCCAAGCGTCCATCGATATGTTCGGCACGCAACGCAAGACGCCGAAGCTGCGTCGGCTGGTGCCCGACGAACCCGAAGCCATGAGGCCCGACAACAAGAAGAGCATGGAGCAGTTGCTGGCGGCGCAGGCGCGTCGTTGCTGCGAGAAGCTTCCCTTCCAGGCGCTGGGGTCCGGACAGTTCGTGTGCTGCCACGGAGACGCCACGGACGTGGAGGTCGAGGGAAGCTGCTTCGACGCGGCCAAGATCAATCACGAAGGAAACCTGTCGTTGCGTCTTCAGACGCTACGAGTCGGCTCGATATACTGCGCCGAGCAGTTGCTGGCCGGCGCCACTGACGAGGGGACGAATCTGCCGCAGCTGCTCGAGCGGGCACACCAAGACGTCCTCAGGCACATATGCGGTTCGCACCCCCTCCTGGTTCCGCCGGACGCGGCCTATGGCGCGAACACGGTTGTGGCGCCCCTCGTCCGGCTGCATCACTACTATCTGATCTGCGCGAACCAGTACCGCGACATGTTGACCGGCATGGCGCAGGAACTGCAGCAGACAGAGTGGGCGGCGACCGGTTCCGACGCCTCACGCGGCTGGTCGCAATCCCAGCTCGGCGTGTTCCGTCACCAGCCCGAGGGATGGTCGGCGCCGCAAATCGTGATCGCACGCCGCTGGAAATGCGTCGGCGAGCTTGGCGTGGACTGGCACTACTCGTTTCTCTACACGAATATCGACCGTGGCGTCGTGTCCAAGAACAAGCTTCGCCAGTATGGCTACGTTCCCTATCTGTGGATGCTCTATGGCTCCAAGCAAGGTCACGAAAACTACTACAAGGCCCGCCTTACGGACCTGGGCGGACATCATCCGGGCTCCGGACGTCTGGGGGCGGCCCAGGCCCTGTCGGCGCTGATTGGCCTGTCGGCCAACGTCTGCGCGATCATGTCCTACAAGGTGGTTCCCGAAAAAGACCGAGGCATTCGCCCCTGGCGCTTCGTGCGCGATTACGTGCATGTCGCCGGATGCGTGGTCATGCAGGCGGGACGGGTTCTGCTCGTCAAGCTTGCCGGAGGCAGTCAAACCGACGAATACAAGAGCGGATGGCTTGAGGCCTTTGCCTGCGCACGGCGCTTGTGAAGCCGGTGTGTACATGATTCCGCCCTTCGCCCCGTAACCCAGTCCCGAATCAAGGAGGTTCCACCCGCACATAGGCAGTCTGCCCCGGCGGACAGACCAACTGGCCGCAACGGATGAACACGCCCTTGTCTACCTCCTGCTTTCCCAAGCCCGCATCCCTCTTGGGGGCCTCCCTGGGGCCTCCCCGCTGCCGTGAAGGATCTCGGAAGAATCGGGCTTTTTGGAACATGGATTGATTCCGCAATCCCCCCGCAATATTGGCGGGAATGGAGACCGCCGCACGACGAAACTGCGACGTAAGACCATACAGCTCCTCTTTCGGAAAACCGCTTGTTACTGCATACACCTGCAACACAAAGGCATGAGCCTTCTGC
>CAYTFM010000593.1:0-544 GCA_964436735.1 uncultured Victivallales bacterium
CCGCTGTTTTGAGCGGGAAGATAGAGAAGGGGACAATCTTAAAGGGGTTGGTGGTTATAAAGGCGAACGCCGAACTGGTCAATCAGGAGGTGGAGTTGGTTCCTTCCAGCGGGACTATTGTCATCAACAACTCACCCAACATCTTCTACAAACCGATGAAGATCAGCGGCATCCCCTTCGCTACGGTGCTCACGACCCCGAACGCCGGACAGAAGTCCCAGGCGTTCTCCGCGATGAAGTATTGGGGCTCGAACTATGAGAACTGTATTTTCCAGGGCAGGTTCGTGGTCGACGCCGGTTGCACCCCCTTTTTCTCTAACTGCCTGATCATGGGATCCACGCTCAAGGGATGCGACTCGCTGATTCCGACGAATCCGGAGCGGAAGGTCGGCAAGTATGTCAACTGTCTTTTCTATGGCTTTAACTTCACGTCAGTGTGGCTGTACCACATGGTCAGACTCGTCGCCTCCACCGATTGCTGTGGCTTCAAGTCCATCACGCTGCCGCCGGCCATTTCGAGCGGGTCAGGCGTGGCTTCTATCGG
>CAYTFM010000593.1:554-2432 GCA_964436735.1 uncultured Victivallales bacterium
GGCCCCGAGACGAAGCTCTCCTTCTACGACCTCGACGGGAATGTCATACCCGCGCTTGATTTGATGCCCTACGCCGACAACAAAAAGGTAAATTACGCCGCCCTCATCAATACCACCAACTCGCTTCCCTATCTTGACAAGGCGGATGAAATCCAGGCGCTTATCGACGAGTTGGCGACGAAGTACAAAGATCCCCCTGCGGCGAAACCCGCGCCGCCCAAGGAGGAGCCGAAGGCCGCCGAGGAGAAGAAGGACGCACCTCCCGCCGAGGCGAAGCCTGGGGAGAAAAAAGAAGAGAAGAAAACCGAGTGACCGGGAAGCCCCAGTTCGTTTAACGCCTATATGCGGGCTCGCGGGTCTTTGGTTTTCACACCAAGTGGGCGATGAGCAGGATGAGTCCGACAGCGATCAGCGTCTCGATGATGGCTGTTATCAGGAGCAGGACGTTGATGGATGAGAGGCGGCGCTCCAGGTCATTATTTGCCTCTTCCTGAGCACTTGGCCGCTCATTCTCCCTCATCATTCCTTTGACGTTGCTGAAGGTTTGAGAGAATCCCTCCTTGATGCTCCGCCTCTTCCTGGGTCGGGCGGCATTCCCACCTGTAGGGGAGCCGCCTCCAAGGACGGCCTTGAGGCCGGTGAAGGTGCCGGTCAGTTTGCGCCTCATTGCGGGAGTCTCGCTTTACTTTTGATGTTTTTCTCGCTGCCGGGCACGGCAGAGTCGTTGGGGGGTAAAAACGTTCCGCGCTCGTGCGACGGCGGTTTTGCCGTGGAAGGGGTGAGCGTGGCGGCGGCGTCAGGCATTGCGGCGATCCGCGAAAGCTCTTCGACGACATGCTCGGCCCTTTTCACAAAAGCGGTCCTGGCGAACTTCTGTTTGAACTCGTCGAGAGTCTGGGCGAGTTCGGGAGAAGGCCTCTTGGTCTTGATCCGCTTGAGCTCATCGGTGATCTCATCAAGGTGTGCGGACGACTTCAAGCCGACCAAGCCGAGCATCCGTTCCAATTCGCTTTTCGCGGCGAGTTCGGTTTCCTTCGAGGGAGGGCGTAGCTCGTTCAGTCTCTCGAGTAATTTGGTGGAGAAGGGGCCAGCCTCCGCAAGCGCCTTCTCGGCAGCCTCGTACTTCTTCGTCTTCAGTGCCTCGGCCGCTACCAGCAGCGCGCCAGCGGTCTTGTCGATGGAGGAAGTCCTTCTGAGCCGTTCAGCGGGGGTGAGGTCTTCGATGCCGACCGTTGCGATGATGAATCCCTTCTCCATTTTCCGCTCGGCCCTGATCTTGCCACCCTTGACCTCGATGATCTTCAGTTTCACTTTCTCTGAGCCGACGTCGAACTCCACTTCAGAGCCGATCTCTGAGGCGAGGCTGTCCACGAGCATCTTGTCGACGTTTCTTGCGATATCGATAGCAGTCGTCAATGTGGCGAAGGAGTCCTTCTCGGGATGTTCAGACAATTTCGCTGCGGCCGCTCTGAACTCGCCATTGAGGATATCCGTGAAAATGGCGTTCGTCGCATCGTCCTGCGCTTTGCGGCCCTCGTCGTCGGGGGTGCTCTGCGCCACTGGCTTCTCCTCGGTTTTCTTCTCCGTCACGGTTTCCTTCGGCTCTACCTCGGCTTTTTTCTGAATCACATTGGAGCGCGCACGTGTCTCCTCCTTTGCCGCATCGGCCGCCGCCTGCGCTTTGAGCAGTTTGGATATTTCCACATCCGCCATCAGTTCGTACTTGGTGTCCTTGAGGGACTCCTTAACTTTCTCAAACTGCACGACGGCCAGCTCGAAACCCGTTTGCTCGCGGAGAGTCTTGCTGCTGGTTGCCATAGCAAAGTCCCACATCTCCCTTTGGCGTTCTACTTTGGCTCGGGGTTCGACGGGGTGCGA
>CAYTFM010000594.1:0-2429 GCA_964436735.1 uncultured Victivallales bacterium
CCGCCCGCCACCTTTTTCGTGCGGGTCGCCGGCGACTCCATGACTGGCGCGGGCATCTTCCCCGGCGACATCCTGGTGGTCGACCGTTCCCTTGAGGCGGCCGACAAGGCCGTGGTCGTGGCCGCCCTCGACGGAGAGTTTGTGGTGAAGCGTTTTCGGCGCAAAGGGGCCCGCGTTTCACTCGAGCCCGAGAACCCGAAGTACGCCTTGATCGAGATCTCCGAGGAGCGCGACTTCAAGATCTGGGGCGTCGTCACCGCCGTCGTCCATCAGTTCCAAGGCGCGTGAGATGGGCGCGGCCGTCTGCCGCAAATACCCGTCGTTGATCGGCGACATCCGGACGTCGACCTTCGAGGATGTGTACTGTTCCGAGGCGGCACGGCACTACCGGGAAGGACCGCAGGCGTGCGGCGGATGCCGCCTGCGCCGTTGGTGCGGCGGATGCCCCGCAGTCACTTACGGAAGTGGTTTAAAACCACTTGAGGATAAAGACCCGTTCTGTTTTCTGGGAGACGAGTAGATTCATCGGGGCGAGTTGCCTCGTCTTTTGATCGCATTCAAGTGCGACACAGTGACGAGATCATGGGGACGATTCATCGCCTCCTTCTAAGATTTTGCATTTCGTTTTTCCATGGCTGTGCGCAACGACTCGGCGAAATTCAATGCGTCGTCGTTCGCCAGCATCCGTTCCCACGGAGTTTTCGACAAGCTGTCTTCAAGCAAGGAAAGATCGACTTCAACAGATTCCGCAGGGGAGGAGGCATGGGGATGAGCCGAAATGCGGAGTTCCATGACGTCTGTCGGAGTGTCCATGTCCACTGCCGCCTCAGCTATAGTTTTTCACGCGTGTCTCTCATGTCAGGAAAACTATAACCGACAGGGCAAAGGGTAGCAAGGCCACATGGCGCAAAGCGCATTCCTGCATAGTTGTTCACGGTGCGTTACTTGGCGGGCGTGATGGTGATGGGCTTGTCGGCCGCTGGCATGGCGTCGAACTTCACCTTGCCGTCTTTGGCGTCGGCCACGACGGTGTTGTTGCCCTGCGTGATCTTGCATTTTCCCCATTCGGCGGGAATCCGCGTCACCAGGGTCAGCGGGGAGTCGTAGAGCGCGGGGTCCGCGCCGCAGGTCAGCGTGAACTGGATGCGTTGCGTGTCCGCCGAGGCGGCGCCTATCTGCGCCGCGTCGCGCTCGGTCTCGTATTTGTGGACCTGGATGTGCGTGGCGACCCATACCTTGTCTTTCTCGGCGTCAAGCTTGTCGAGGACGGCGTTGAAGTCCTCGGCGGGGAAGCTCAGCCAGTCGCCGCCCACGCCGTGGCACACGATGTACTCGACTTTGCCTGTCGAGATGGCGTTGTCGACCAGGCGGATGACTTCGTCGCGCGTCTTGAAGTTGATCGGGGGGCCTTTGAACGGAGGACGTTCGATGAGGTGATATTTTTTGAGGGCTTGCTTCACCTCTTCCGTGGAGACGGTCCACGGCACGCCGCCGGGGCGGGCGAACGAGATGAGTCGCGGTTTCGGCAGCGCGGGGAAACTTTCAAGGATGAAGGCGTCGCAGCCGGCGAGTTCGGTGTCCAGTTGCGCGGCGTCCTTCGCTCCGGCGTGTGTCATCGTATGGTTGCCGTACTCCGCGACGCCCATGGCCGGTATTTCCTTGCCCCAGAGATTCTTGTCGAAGCCACCTCGTCCCGGATTCACGTAGAAGGTCCCCACCATTCCTCTTTTCTTGAACTCCGGCAGGACGTTTTTGATATGACTCGGGATGCTGTCGTCGAACATCAGCATGAAGGCCCCTTTCTTGTCGTCCTTCCATTCGGCGATTCTCGTTGAGCCGACGGTGTCGGACTCGACTGCGCGCATGCCCTTCACGACGATCGAGATATTCTGGAATTCGACCTTGCCCGCGGTGCCGAAGTTGGCCGGAGAGATGACCAGCGTGGCCGCGCCGGCGGGGATGTCGTATTCCCGCTCGCAGCTTTTCCAGTCGGTCGTCCCCGAGGCGTTGAAGACGGCCGGCCAGTCGCCCGCCCGTTTGCCCGAGGCGTCGTTGAAGTTCATGGCGAGACGAGCATCTTTCCATGTCTGGCCGCCGACTGCGACGTCTTTCGTCCGCATGCGCATGGTGAGGTGGAGTTTGCGCCATTTCGGGTCGATGGCGATCTTCTGGCTGGCGGCGGCGTTTGCGCCGTCAAGAACCAGCGTGGCGGCTCCCTCGACCGTTTCCACTTTCGCCGAGCGGACGTCGGCCCATCCCTCGATCCCTTTCGAGAAGTCGCCGTTCACGACGATGTTTGCCGATGGTTTCACGGTTTTGGCCTCCTCGGCGTGCATGGCATGGGATACGGCAATGGCGAGAGACAATACTGCCGTCTGTGCGATTGCGCTCCCTGGCATTTTCAATGTTTTCATCAAGCCTCATATCTA
>CAYTFM010000595.1:0-2015 GCA_964436735.1 uncultured Victivallales bacterium
TCAGCGCCTGGAACTACCAGGCGATGAAGGCCGCATACGCCTCCGGCTGCGACACCCCCGGACTTGAGGAGGCCATCTATAAGGCGATCAAATGCCTCAAGACCGTCTCCTTCGTGAAAGGCGCCGACCAGTACGGCAGCGGGTTCGCCTACGCGGTGACGGGCAACGACAAGGCCGGTATGGGTTCGTTAGCGATGATCGGAGCGGGAACGCTCTGCCTACAGCTTCTCGGAGAGGGCGGGTCCCCCGAGGCCTTGGGCGCCTTCGGCAACATCGAGGCCAACATCGCCCCGAAGAAATTCTGGGTCTCCTACGGACAGGACGGCGGGCCAAGCGGCCTGTACGGATGGTACTACCACACGCAGGCGGTCTTCCAAGCCACCAGTGGCGCCGGCGCCACCTGGGACAAATGGAACAAGCAGATGAAGCGCGGACTCATCTCGGCCCAGCAGGCCGACGGCCATTGGGAGAAGCCTCCCAGCGAAGGTCACAACAACTGCGACGCCCTCAACGGCCAGCTCTACGCGACAACCCTGGCGTGCCTGTGTCTTGAGGTCTACTATCGCTTCCTGCCGACCTTCAAAGGCACCGGCGGACTCGCCGGCATGAAAGCCCACGTCGACGGCGGTGGCAAGGATGCGGGGAAAGGCGCCGCAAAACCCGCCGCCGGCGCGAAGAAAGAGGCCGCCGAGGAAGATCTTGGGCTGAAAATCCTTTGAGGCAAAGTTTGTGAAAGGTGAATCGTGAGTGGTGAATGGTAAAAAACTATTCACAATTCACCACCCACTATTCACGTGTTTCCCACTCGTTTTTCCTGTGATCCGCGATATGTTTCAAGACCATGTTCCCCTATACAAACATCGACTACGACAAGATCAATCGCATGGCCTTGTCAGCCACCGAGGCGCACGTCCGCGCCGCGCTCGCGTCCGATCGGCACAGTCTCGAGGATCTGCTGGCGTTGCTCTCGCCCGCCGCCTTTGGCATGAGGGAGGCGATACGGGAGAAGGCCTCGTCGACACGCCTCACCCGCTACGGCAGGACGGTCGGCCTATACGCGCCGCTGTATCTCTCAAACGTCTGCGTGAACTCCTGCGCCTATTGCGGATTCAGGGCGCACACGGACACCGCGCGCCGCGTGCTGAGCGTCGACGAGGCGCTGGTCGAAGCCAAGGCGATCAGCACCTTGGGCATTGACTCACTGCTGTTGGTCTGCGGCGAGGATCAACGGAACATCAGCGTGGAGTATCTCGAGCGACTCCTCCACGGACTGCGTCGATTCTTCTCGTATATCGCCATCGAGATCTACCCCATGGAGCGCCCCGAGTACCAACGGCTTTTCGAGGCGGGGGTGCATGGCTTGACCATCTATCAGGAGACCTACAACCCGCGCGAGTACCCGAAGTTCCATCTGGCAGGTCCTAAGAAGGACTTCGAAAGACGTCTGCGCGCGCCGGAGGATGGCGCCGCGGCGGGCTTCCACAACATCGGGGTCGGCGCGCTGCTCGGCCTGACGGAGTGGCGGACCGAGGCGGCGTGCCTCGCCGCCCATGCGATGTGGCTCAGAAGGAATTTCTGGCGCAGCAGGATCCAGCTCGCGTTTCCGCGCATCCGGCCTATGGAGGGGGGATTCGCCCCGCCCTGCCCGGTTGGGGAGGACGAACTTGAGGCGATGGCCCTGGCGTTCCGCATCGTGTTCCCCGACGCCGACATCTCGATCTCCACCCGTGAGCGCGCCGGCTTCCGGGAACACCTCGCCCTGAGCTGCGCCAACCGTATCAGCGCCGGCTCCAAAGTGGCACCAGGATCCTATGCACTTGGAGGAGAAGAGCTTGAGCAGTTCACCGTGACGGACCCGCGATCTGTCGCCGAGGTCGCCGACTCGCTCCGCTCGCTCGGACTCGAACCCGTCTTCAAGGACTGGGACACCACCCTCGGCCCCTCCACTCTCGAACAATAAGCACCCCGTCAACAAGACGACGAATGGCATGGAGTGATCCACGGTGAGAATTCTG
>CAYTFM010000595.1:2025-2420 GCA_964436735.1 uncultured Victivallales bacterium
TGCGACAGAAAGGCCGCCCCGGTGATTGCGGAGATCAACTCCGACATCGCCGCCGCCTTGATCGCCGCAGGGCACGAGGTGGCCGAACTGGACATCAGCGACGTCGCCCAAGCCATACGCGAAGGCGACCTGCCGCGCGCCGCGGCATGCCAGGAGAATGCGGTGGACCGTATCGCCACGGCGTGCCCCGACCTCGCAATCGGCTACGCCACCGTTGGCATCCTTCCCATCGGCTCGGGGCAACCGACTCTTCTTGAACGCCTTGGAATCCCCTATCTTGGACTCTTCTACGACAACCCGCTCTACTTCTGGCGAGATTTACAGTTGCAGATGGATAAGAGCCAGGCGTGCTTCCTGTGCATCGACTCCGACTTCATCATCCCGCTGGTGCAACT
>CAYTFM010000596.1:0-2417 GCA_964436735.1 uncultured Victivallales bacterium
TCCGTTTCCAGAAGCGACAACGCCTCCTCGCCGTCTATGACTGACTGGGCCTCGTCGCCGCGCTCCCCCATCAGCGCTTCCATCATCAGGTTGTTGATAGGATCGTCGTCCACGGATAGTATTCTCAGCGATCGACGCGGAAGGGATTCTCCCGGAGCTCCCGCCGCTTCCGCCGCCAACTCCACAAGATTTCGGACGCCGACGATGACCGTGAAGGAAAACACGCTACCCTGCCCCTCGACGCTCTCCAACCATATCACGCTGCCCATCAGATCCACCAGGCTCGAGGCTATCGACAACCCCATCCGGCTCCGCGCATTCATGTGATTTCGCCCGCGCCTTCATCGTGCGTGGAGAGACCTGCTCCCTTGGTGTGAAACCGCAACAGTATCCCGCTGCCCTTGCCGCGCAAAAGCTCCACTTTGCCTTTCAGCTGCTTTGTCGCGAGAATATGCACGAGCTTGACTCCCAGCGATTTCGCGGTCTTCAAATCGAACCCATCGGGGAGGCCGACGCCGTTGTCGGCGTAGCGGAACACCACCCCGTCCCCATCCGATCGATGGAGCGAGATCTGGATCTCGCCCTTCGCATCGTTTGGGAAGGCGTATTTCAGGGAGTTCGTCATCAGCTCGTTGATGATCAATCCGCACGGAATCGCGTCGTCGATCGAGAAATTGAGACTCTCGACATCCAGCGACAGCGTCACATTCCTCTCTTCCGCCAAGTGACCTGCAATGAGCGCGCTGGACAGGTCTTCGATGTATTCGCCGACGTCCACCTCGGAAAGGCTGTCCGACTTGTACAGCTTCTCATGCACCAGGGACATCGCAAGTATCCTGCCTTGCATGTCTTTGAGCATCTTCAACGCCGCCTCGTCCTTGATGGAGGCGGCCTGCAGGGTGATGAGGCTCGAGATGACGTTCATATTGTTCTTCGTCCGGTGGGAGAGCTCGCGCAGAAGCGTCTCCTTCTCCTTCAAGGCCGCATTGATTCTCCGCTCCGCCAGCTTGCGCTCGGTGATGTCCTGAACCATGCCCGTGGAACGGATGACCTGGCCGTTCGCGCCGCGCGAGTGTTCGCACTTCTCGTGCACGATGCGGATCTCTCCGGTGTCCTTGCGGATGATTCGATGCTCGATCTCGTAGTTGCCGAGGCCATCGCGCAACGAGCCGGAGTAGGCGGCATCCACCGCGCCGCGGTCGTCGGGGTGCACTCGGTCGAGGAACGCCTTGTAGGTCGCTTCGAACTCTTGGGGCTGGAGGCCAAAAATCCGGTACACCTCGTCGGACCACTTCAACTGGCTATCGACGAGATTCAGTTCCCAACTGCCCAGATGGGCAATCTCCTGCGAATGGTTTAAGCGCGTTTCGCTGGTGCGCAACGCCTCCTCGGCCAGCTTGCGCTCGGTGATGTCGCGGGCGACGTGGACCGAGCCTGTCATCCTGCCTTCCGGACTGAACATGGGGGTTGTGCTGACGAGGAAGTCGCCGCGGAGACGATCCTCGTGAATTTCCGTAGTGTGTTCATGCCCATCCACAAGCGTGAGGGCATGCGGGCAGAAGGCCGGAGGAGCGTCGGTCCCGTGCACGGCCTTGTAGCAGGGCAGGCCCACGCACTGCCCGGGCGTCACGCCAAGCCGCTCGGCCATCGACCGATTGGCGCGCACAACGCGGTGCTGGTCGTCAAGGACGACGATGAGGTCCGGGACGCTGTCGAAGGTCCGCTCCCACTCCTCCTTGGCGCGGATGACACCCGCCTCCGCGGCGCGCTTCCTCGTGACATCGTGAAACACAATCACCGCGCCCGCCACCTCGCCGTCGGCGTCCAGGATCGGGGCCGCGCTGTCCTCGATCGGGATTTCCCGCCCATCGCGCGCGATCAGGGAGGTGTGGTTGGCCAGCTCCAGGGTGTGGCCCTCGCGCAGGACTCGCCCGACGATGTCCCCGGACGCCGCGCGGGTCCGCTCGTCGATGATCCTGAACACGTCCTGGACCGGCCGTCCCGAGGCGTCGTCAAGCGGCCACCCCGTCAACTCGGCGGCCACGGGATTCAGAAAGGTGACGCGGCTGGCCGTGTCGGTGGCGATCACGGCGTCGCCGATGCTGGTCAGCGTGACCCGCAGCCACTCGCGCTGCTTGTGAAGCGCCTCCTCGGCCTGTTTGCGCTCCTCGATGTCCATGGCGTGTCCCGCGAACCCCAGGACACGGCCCGATTCGTCGCGGTCCGGCGTGTAGGTCGCGCGTAACCACCTTCGCTTGCCTCCCGGAAGGGGGAGCTGCCGCTCATACGTGACTACTTCCCCGGCCAGCGCCCTTGCCACATAGGACTGGATGACTCCCCAGGCGGCCTCCCCCATCACCTCACGGACGGACCGCCCCTGAGCCTCCTCGGCGGAGCGCTCGAACCATCGTTCCCAG
>CAYTFM010000597.1:0-2396 GCA_964436735.1 uncultured Victivallales bacterium
TAGACGAGATTCTCCGCCCCGATTGGCAGGGCGTCAAGGAGTTCGTCCTTCCCAAATATGTCAGATGCGGCACCACGCGGCAGGGCGCATGAGTACGCACGCTGAACGGTGTAGCGCATCCGCTGAACTCGATGCTAAGGAAATTCAACGTTACCAGGTTTCAGGTGTCAGGAAGAGGGAGAGAAAATTTCCTGAAACCTGAAACCCGAACACTGAAACCATGCTGCGGCGAAACCGCCTAACACGATCCTTGATCTGCGCACATCGATGCCGTGGTCGCGCCTTAGCCGCCGGCGGCGACGGAGAAGCCGAGGGCGGCGATGGTGTCGGAGAGGGTCGGTTTGGCGTTGGCCAGCTTGACGGTGTAGGCGCCGGGCTCGCGGCGGAAGGGATAGTCGCCGCGCTGTTCCTCGAAGGTCTCGGGGGAGGCGCGCAGCCGCGCGTCCTCGGCCTCGATGTCGTAGGCGGCCTTGACCACCTCGTGGAGGATGTCGACGTCTTTCCGTCTGTCGCCGTCGATTGAGATGAGCGGGGTGGGCGGCGCCGGGATGTCGGCGGGGCGCCAGGCGCGCAGATCGTCGATGCCGAAGAAGTCGGCGAGGGCCTGGACGCACATGCTGGTGCCGTTGGCCTTGCCGTCGATCGAGTAGCCGGCGATGTGTGGCGTGGCGAGGAGCGCGAGGCTGAGCAGCTTCCGGTCGATCTCCGGCTCGTTCTCCCAGACGTCGATGACCGCGCCCATGAGTTTGCCATGTGAGAGCGAGTTCTTCAAGGCCTCGGTTTCGACCACCTCGCCGCGGGAGCTGTTGAAGAGGAAGGCGCCTTCCTTGACCATTTTCAGGAAATCCTTGTCCACCATGTGGTAGGTCTTGTCGAGCCCCTCGCAGTTGAGCGGAACGTGAAGCGAGATGATATCCGAGGAGGTCACCAGCTCGTCGAGCGGGATGAACCGTTTGTCGCGCTCGGCGCGGAAGCGCGGCGGGTCGTTGAGGAGCACCTTCATGCCGAGGGCGTCAGCGACGCGGGCGACTTTCGAGCCGACGTTGCCCACGCCGACGATGCCGATGGTCTTGCGTTTGAGGTCGAGTCCGAGCTTCTTGTTAAGGTGGAGGAGGGCGGCGGTGATGTACTGTGCGACCGAGGACGAATTACAGCCAACCGCATTGGTCCATTTGATCCCCTGTGAGTCGCAAAAGGCGGTGTCGACGTGATCGAAGCCGATCGTGGCGGTCGCCACGAAGCGCACCGACGTGCCCTCCAGAAGCCGCGCGTCGCACTTGGTCCGCGTCCTGACGATGAGGGCGTCGGCGGACTTGACCTCGCCGTGGGTGATCTTCGAGCCGGGCAGGTAGACGACTTCGGCGTGCGGTTCGAGCGCGCCCCTCAGGAACGGAATCTTGTTGTCGCAGACTATTTTCACTTCAGTGTCCCAGGTTTCACATATCCATGATGGGTGATAGAGATGAGAAATGTAGTTTTGCCGCCGTCGATTTCAATGCAACACGGCTTTCGTTTTCCATGATTTGGATATATTTTACAGTGATCGGTTCATGCATTCAGCCTATAAAGGAGGTTTTTATGAGGCTCTCTCAGATCTGGAATGTCTCACGCCTTGGCTTTGCCGCCGCGCGCGTCTGTGTGGTTTTCGCGTGTGTGGCTGTCTGCCTGCCCTCGCTCACCGCGCGGTCGGCGGACGAGCAGGAGGGGGCCGCCGCCAAGCAGCCTCTGAAATTCAAGTACCGCAACGAGGAGATCACCAAGGAGAAGTTCGAGGAGTTGTGGGAGCGGCACAAGGACCAGTTCTACTGGAACAATGGCCAGATCACCGACCTTTCCAGCCCTGAGGGCGTCAAGCGCCTCAAATATCCCTTTGAGCACAACGACTGCGGGCTGGTGTCGTTCAAAATCATTGAGACCGACAAGAACGAGCGCTGGGTCAAGGTCGAGACCGAGTTCTCGATCTCCGTCAGCAAGAGCATCTCCAAGCCTGTCCCCGCCAAGATCTACGACGTCGGCGAGGACGAGGGCAAGAAGGGGGACAAGATGAGCCTTGTCTGCAAGGTGCTTCCCGACCGCGGCACTGACGTGACGGAGGCCGAGCTGGTGTCCATCAAGAAGGTCAAGAAAATCGAGTTCAAGAAGTACTTGGACGAAGGGTACGGCCTTTACATCTACGAAGGTGGGAAGAAGAAGGTCGACCGGTAAGCCATTCCTTCTCATTGAACGCCTGCGACATATTTTTTTAATGTGTGTCATGGTGCGGTGAATCCCTTCCTGACGGTCAGGGCTCGGTTCGCGGCGTCTGAGCAGAGCCACGAGCGTGAGCGAGTGGTCGCGTCCGTGGCGCTAAGGGACACGGAATTTACTAATCTACCGTTTTGCCGCTAGGGATTTTG
>CAYTFM010000598.1:0-2392 GCA_964436735.1 uncultured Victivallales bacterium
TCTTGGTCTGCGAGCCAATCTGCGTCATCGAGCTGGTGATCTCCTCCAGCGAGGACGCCTGCTCCGTGGCCCCCTGCGACAGCGACTGGCTGGCGTCGGAGATCTGCCCCGCGCCGCTGGCGACCTGCTGCACCGCCTCGGTGACCTGCGAAAGGGTCTCGTCGAGGTTTTTCACCGCCGTATTGATGTTGTTCTTCAAGTCGCCAAGCTGCCCCTTGTAGTCACCGACCACCATTTTTGTGAGGTCGCGGCTCGCCGTCGCCTCGAGAACCTTCGCCGCCTCGTTCAACGGGGTCACCACGGCGTCAAGCATCGCATTCATGCCGCGGATCACCTCGGCATAGGCACCCTGGAACTGCTCTGGCTTGCCGCGCTCGGAAAGCTGCCCTTCTTTGGATGCATCGATCAACCGCTGGAGTTCCTTCTGGAGTTTCTGGATCACCGTGGCGACGTTGTTGATGGCTTGCTTCATCTTCTCGTGGTCGCCCTTGTACGTCTGGGCGATCAGCTCGTCGATCTTGCCGGCGGACACCTGCGCCAGGATGCGGTTGCCCTCGCCGATCGGCAGCAGGATGGCGTCGAGCATGGCGTTCGTTCCTTGGATGATCTCGGCGTACGCGCCTTGGAACTGCTCCGGCCTGCCGCGCTCCGAGAGCATGCCATCCTTGGACGCTTCGATCAGACGCTGAAGCTCCTTCTGAAGGCCTTGGATCACCTTGGCGACGTTGTTGACGGCCTGCTTCATCTTCTCGTGGTCGCCCTTGTACGTCTGGGCGATCAGCTCGTCGATCTTGCCGGCGGACACCTGCGCCAGGATGCGGTTGCCCTCGCCGATGGGCAAGAGGATGGCGTCGAGCATGGCGTTCACGCCGCTGACGATGTCGGCGTAGGAACCCTGGAACTGCTCGGGCTTGCCGCGAGTGGAAAGCATTCCTTCCTTTGACGCCTCGGTCAGGCGTAAGAGCTCTTTTTGAAGTCCCTGCAGGACGGTCACGACATTTAGCAGCCCCTTGGAAAGAATGTCTTTTTCGGAGCGGACGTTGACCTTGACGCTGAGGTCGCCTTGGCCAATCCGCAACGCCGCCTCTGCCTGGTTCTCGATCGCGTCGATGCATTGGTTGAGATTGTTTTTGAGGATGTTGAAGTCGCCGCTGTAGGTTTCGGTGATCTTTGCCGGGGTATTCCCTTTTGAGATTTTGTCGACGTAGTCAGCGGCCACGTTCAGCGGCCCGATGACGGCGTCGAGCGTGTCGTCGACTCCTTGTACGATCTTTCTGAAATCGCCTTGGTGCTTCGAGGCGTCGGCGCGGGTCGCGAGCTTGCCCCCGACCGCCGCCTTCGCCAGCATGTTGGCGTCGGCAATGAGGGCTTTGATCGAGGTGGCCACGCTTTGGATCGATGCGCCGAGTTGCCCCAGCTCGTCGCCGCGGCTGAGGAGGTTCTTGTCGAGTTCCTTGCTTAGGTCGCCTTTGGCGACACCGGCCAGAAGCTCCATGCCGACTTTAAGCGGGCTGCAGATGGCATTGGCGATGCCGAGCCCCAGCATTATGGAGACAACAACGCCGATAACCAAGACTATGATCACGGCAAGTTTGATGTTGGAGGCGAGGGCGCTGGCTTTTTTGACGCTCGCGTCGCCATCTTTGACAACGATCTCGACCAGTTCGTTCATCAACGTTTCCGCCCTGTTGAACTCATCGCGCATCCCGGCCATCTCAGCGGCCAGTTTCTTGTTGGCCTCCTGGACCTTCGGATCGCTCTTCGTTAGCCCCTCGCCCAAAAGTCTGTCACGATCCTCGGCGACACGCCGCACTCCATCCTCCAGCTTCTTCCAATCATTCCACGCCGGAACGAACTCCTTCCATTTCGCCGTCCCCTCTTTAGTTTGCGGAAGAACCTCGTAGATTTTCCAACTCGCCTCGACATCTTTCCATTTCTGTTTGATGACCTCCTGGCGACCTCTGTAGTCATCGAGGGTTTTGTCCTCATTCTCCAGCAGGCGCTCGGCGGAGCGGATCGCCTGCTGCGCCTCGCTGATCGTCTGCAACGCCATGATCATTGGCATCCTGACGTTTCCGATGTCGTGGATCGATTCGAAAAGTTTCAACGCCCCGTAATATCCCGCGGCACCGATGATGCATGAAATGCTCACACATATCATGAACCCCCATACCAGCTTCGCCTTCACGCTCAAGTTCTTGAACATCTCAACCTCCTATAGTTATTCGTCAATCGCTTGTGGTCAGTTGTTGTTAGACTCAATCGGTCGGGTTTCCACTCCGCTCCACCCCTGTCTCTCATGCTCCCACCGCCGCCAGTTTTCCCAATTCCTGGTCGTACAGCAGTTTGTTGACGTCGAGCAGGATCTTGACGGTGTCGCCGACCTTGCCCA
>CAYTFM010000599.1:0-2388 GCA_964436735.1 uncultured Victivallales bacterium
CCTCGTTGCCTTTCAAAAGAATTTGCGGATTGGTGGACATAGGGTTAGACGGACTCCTTCGTGGCTGCGCGTTCGACGTCATCTTGGGAGAGATCGGACAGCTCCTCGACGATCTCCAAGGCTTCAGGCTCGGGGCAGACGTAGAAGCAGGAGCCGCAGCCAATGCAGCCGTCACCCGAGTACTCCGCGTACCGGAGACCGTAGCGGTTGAGTTTTTTCCCCATGGAAAGCGTGGACTTTGGACAGGCGATGACACAGCGGCCGCAGCCCTTGCACAGCTGATAATCAATTTTTGGGTAGCGAATTTTCATAGATGCTCCAAGACTCGCCAGCGCACATTTTGGGGATGGCGGAAAGATGACTATACCATCAGGTGAAATCTTTTTCAACGGGCGCGGCGCGTTGAACACGTTAGCGCATCTTGCTCTTGCTTAGTTGCTTGCCCTGTAGTATTTTATAGGAATGGAATATTTCTGGTCGCAGCAACAGGCACGGGAATACGGAGCCTAAGGAGCACACGGTGGAAGACTTGATTCATAGAGAGGCCAAATATGGATACACCTTGTGCGGCAAGTCCGTCTCGGTGCAGGAGATGAGCCTGGATGACGACAAAGTGAACTGTCCCGACTGTCGGAGAGTTCTCGAGGATATCCGGGACTCCGACACGAAGACGAAGCTGCTGCGGCGATTTTTCCATGAGCACCAGTATCCCAGCTTTCAATAGGCGGTTCTGTGGGGTATTGTATATACCTCTTCTGAGTTATGGAGGTGTCCATGAGCGAGTCCCCTAAAAAGGTTCCCTCCTCCGACTTGATCAAAGCGGAGGTTCCCCTCGTCGAGAAGATTATCCGCGACGAGACGTGGTACGAAGGCGAGCGGCGTGGTTCCTATGTGGATCCCAATGACACAAGGGTTCAAGCCAGAGTCGTCGACGTCGTGGAGAAGTGCGCCGACCAGATCCGCGATGAGGCAATTAAAAAGATCGGCACCGACGACGTCAAGCCCGATGCAAAATAAACGGGGAATTCCCAACGCCGCTCTTTCCTGAATAGCGCAACCTCGACCTTCGCAATCCGCAACTCCTTCTCCCAAGTAGTGGTGGTCCGCCTGCCCGGCCACCGCGAAAACCGTCACGAGGCCATACCCTTGCTTGAAATACAAAACCTCTCAGTCTCCTACGGGGCGGTGAGCGCCGTGGTCGGCGCCTCCCTGGCGGTCGCCAGTGGTGAGGTCGTGGCCTTGCTGGGGGCAAACGGAGCGGGAAAGACCTCGTTGTTGAGAGCCGTCTCAGGTCTTAAGCGGCCGTCGGGAGGCAGGATTTATTTCGAAGAGCGCGAGGTGACGGGACTGCGACCTGATCTCGTCGTGAGCGGTGGTCTCGCCCATTGCCCAGAGGGACGGCACATATTTCCCGACCTCACCGTCAGAGAGAACCTCGACCTTGGCGGCTATCTGGTCGCCTCACCGGAAAAGCGTGAGCGGGCTCTTGAGAAGGTCATGAGACGTTTCCCTATACTCGAACGGCGTTTGACGCAGAAAGGCGGAACCCTGTCCGGGGGAGAGCAGCAGATGCTCGCCGTCGGACGGGCTTTGATGAGCTCCCCACGCTTGTTGATGCTGGACGAGCCCAGCCTCGGCCTTGCCCCAAAGTTGATTGACGAGATTTTCGACATCATTCGTCACATAAACGAGGAGGAAGGGGTTGCCATTCTGTTAGTGGAGCAGAATGCGAATGAGGCGTTACGGCATTCAGACCGGGCGTATGTGCTTGAGAACGGTCGCATCGCCATAGGCGGCGCATCCGCGGAACTGCTGGGCGATTCGAGGATCGTCGACGCGTATCTTGGCGGATGAGTTTAAGCGAGCATCGCCCACAGGCACCTCTCCCTCCTTAATCTTCGCGGCTGTCTTCACGGGACACGAATTTCCGCCCGCCTACACACTTCTCCTGTTATCTCTCTAACCCGAAGCGGCGCATGGCCGCAACCAGCGCGCCTGTGAAAAAGGCGCTTTACATAGAGAGGTGCGAGTCCTCTCCGAGCATACGATCTCCGGCTCGTACCCGAACCTAACTGCGTCGCCGCAAGGCGGGGTGGGGAGCAAGGGGAGGGGAACTGGCGGTCCGCAGGAAACGAACATGATTCGGCCGAGTGCCGTGGCGAGCCTCCTGGTTGACGGCGCAGCCCAGATGGCCTCCTAAGAGGCGTGCCCGTGGCGTTGAGGGGTAGAGCGTGTCAAAACGATCACGGGACGGCAACAGGTGTGTGATGGTGGAACGCCGGGAAGTGTCAAGCGTTAAGCAGGGAGATCCCGACGGTGGCAGAAGAGCTGGCGGCTCTGGAAAACGGAGTCAAAGGAGGAAAGTGGTACAGCGTTATTGACAAGGTA
>CAYTFM010000600.1:0-1725 GCA_964436735.1 uncultured Victivallales bacterium
GCAGCTCCTCGTCGGGCGGTGCCTTGTCGTCGCCCCTGAGCAGCGCCCTAAGCGACGAGACACTCCATTCGGCGGTCTTGGCCCCGTCATCCGCCACGAGACGAAGCAACGACCTGTCGGAGAACGGTCGCCGCGCCCCCACAAGCTCCTCGTCGACCACTAACCGGAACCTCTCGTGGCTCATCCCCGCTTGATCCAAAGCGTCAATGAGCGAGGTGTGAAGTTCCACGGGAAATTTGGATTTGCCTCCAAAACCACTCATCACCTTGGCGCAGAAATCCTTTAAACCAGTCAGCATAATAATCCAGCTCCTTCATGTTCCATGGACGGCAAGTCTTCCAAACCGCCAATGCGGAAGTCATCATGCTAAATTCATCAAAGCGGAGGGGGTACAATACCATGCGGGAGAAGGTTTTCACCTCAGGTTTTAGGATGGTGCCGCGACGGAATCACGACACTTCCTCCCTGGGTTCTTTGGCCGCCCCTGAAGCGAATGAGTCTGTGGAATAATTTCGATGAAATGTCCTTCCACGGACCAGCTTGCGCCTTCTTAAAGTGAGGGCACAGTAATCGGATCAAATCGGGGATTGGCTGCATGCGTGGCGAGATATGCTATGTGGTTCCATCGCGGACGAGGATGGATGTCGAACGGGTGGTAGTCTCCGGCTTCGGCGCGAGGGTCGCGGTGGACTTCGCCGTCGAGGGCGTGCTACTGTCGGCGTCGCTCGACTACGTTTCGGCGCGTGGGCGCTACCTCGGAGATGCCCGAGGAAAGGACATCCGGAGACGGGACGGGGGATCGACTGCGAGATGTTCGCCAGAAGGAGCGGCGAGCTGCTGCTCGCAGGCGGTTTCGAGTGGGGTGGGGAGGAGATTCTGTTCCACGCGTGGCTCGTTAGGGGCGAGGCTCCAAGGCGACGTGCGGGCGAACAGGCGCAGCCTGTGTTCTTCGACTTCGACGGATCATATTCGGCGTCGGCTGTCAAGGCGCATGGCGGGGGTGGGAAGCCTTGCGGGATCACCTCCAAGCTGTGGCAGGACGGGAGGCTCTCGCTGTTCTTCGAGAAGAATGGAGACACATGCAGGACTGACTTCGTCGACTACGAAGACGGAAAAGTGAGAAGCGAGTATGGCGTTGGAGCGGTGAGCTGGTGCCCACAGGGCGTGATATCCTGCGAGGTGTTTAGATCAGTGGGTGGCGACATGTTCGTCACCGGAACGATGAGTCCGAACAGAGGTGATGTGGTAGAGTTCGTCTCAAGGGTGACGCCAGAGATGGTTGTCCCTAAAGAGCGAAGCGCGCCGTCGGAAAAGGTACCGTTCATTCTTGAGGGGTGAGCGGCCGACGAAGGGGTTTCGTATAGGAAGCGGGGATGGCGAAAGCGAAGAAAAAGAAGATCCGGCGTGACCACAAAGGTGAGTTCGTCTTCGAAACCTACTTCATCAGAGGGAAGCAGAAGAGGAGGAAGATCTATGCCGTCGACGGCATCCCCGCGGACGAGTTCTATGAGCGGAATGCTGATCCGATAACGCTACTTCAGGACGAAGAATACGAGATGCTGGAGGCCGCTTGCCGATCTCCCATGTGGCGCTCCACGCTTGAGCGGGATGATGCGGAGACGAGGTCGGCGAAGGGGCTTGGAGATGTTTTGCGGGAACTTCGGGAGATGATTGCGGCGGAGCTTGGCGAGGGGGGAGTGGATGGCTGAGCAGGCACCCTCCGGT
>CAYTFM010000600.1:1735-2381 GCA_964436735.1 uncultured Victivallales bacterium
TTGGCGGTGGTGTCGGCGGAAAACTCATGAAGCCTGTCGAGGATTTGATCGGCGGATACGTCACCTCGCTCGATGACGAAGACAAGCTGGAGATATGGAGTCGGACCGAGGTCGGGATGGAGAGTTTGGGCGGGATCGGCGACTACGGCGAGGAGAGTGTCGAGAAGGAGCTGCGCAAGGAGTTTCTCCATGAGATCATGGGCGCATTGAGGTCGCAGGCGGATCAATTGAGAAGAAGCCGCGGCAGGAAGAGTGGGAAGAGTAGAGGCGGAAGAGTTCCGGATGCCGGAAAAGCTGGGCGCGAGGTTGCCCAGGACAAGCCGCCATGTCCTTTTTGAAAGGGAACCGCGCGGCGTTCAGGTCGTCCGCCATATATCGGGGGCCGCGGTGTGGTTGGTGGAATTGAAGGGCGGATGAAAGGCTGAATGGACCTTGGACTGCGGAATCAATAGGAGAGGCGAAGACAATGGACGGCATCATCAAGAAAACCCTCTACGGTGGCCCATGCGACGGTGAGGTCATAGAGATCCACGAGGACAACCTCAAGTTCAAGCCGAGGGTCACGCTGGAGCGGGACGGGATGCGGTTCGCCTACGGGTTGGACAACAATGGGGTGTTCGTGTGGCTGCCGAGGCCTGACGACCTG
>CAYTFM010000601.1:0-2146 GCA_964436735.1 uncultured Victivallales bacterium
CGGAAGGCATGTTCATGAAGGATTCGGCAACGCGCGGAGCCGAGGGCGCCACCTTCGTCGCGCATGTGATCTGGTCGAAACCGAACAAACTCGCCTCGGTCTATTGAATGGTCTCCGACCTCTCCCGCTCCGCCTCCAAGTGGTCGAGAAAATCCAGGACGATCTTAGCGGCTAACCTGAAAACGTAGCGCAAAAAGTTGCCACATGCATGCCCTAACCTTTTTAATTCATAAACCTTTTTTTCAGGTCATCCGATAGATGTCAAACTGCGAAAAAGCTTTCGAAACGTGTGGCTTTCCCGTTCCGGACACCGCCAATGGCGGAATCCGGCGATTTTTTGACACAATTCCCCCTTACCCCCGTATTTTCATGGCGCGGAGGACCGCCGGTTCATCCTTATCCAGTGGCTGTCGTCGGGGTGGACGCCCCGGCGAAAACCTCCTTGTGCGGGAAAGCGGTAGGCAGATGGAAGCGCACATAGGTTTTCCCCTCCTCGACTCTCGCTCCGATTTTAAGGAGTCGTGTTCTTATGGTGGTGAATCTCGCGGACGCATACTCGGTGCCCGCAAGCAATTTCTCCCTGATCCAGCCCATGACAACGTATGCCGCGGAGTGGACGAGAAGCCTGAACTGGTTGGCCTTGAAACTGGTGCAACTCGTCCTGTCGGACTCAAGACCGGTCTTGTGATCCTTGATCATCAGCTCCATGTTGCCCCTGTCGCAGTAGACGGTCTCATAGAGGTATGCGGCACCGGCCGCCTCGAAGCTTGTCACAACGAATCTGGTGTCGGCGCCAAGCTCGTTCATCGCGATTTTCGCCACTACCCTCCGTTGGACTGCCCAGGTGTTGGCCGCGTAGCGGAAGGACACGAAGCGGCGGCTGTGGTCGCGCCCCGCCTTCCTCGCCTCTGGCCACAGCCTCTTCGCGTCAGCCACCGCGAGTTGAATGTCATCCCGTCTGTCCAGAGCACTGTTGCCGCCGAGTCCGAGGATGAACTCCACGCCGTTTCCGTCGCACCATTCCATGATCTCAGGTTTGGAGAAATGCGAGTCGGCCCTCAGAATCAGAACGACATCCGGCCAAGCAGTCCTAAGCCGCCTCACGATTCTTTTGAGAACAGTGATCACCTCGCCGCCCAGAGGCGTCTTGCCAGGCCTGAGCACTGTCGTGATCAATCTGCCGGTGATGCCGTCGTAGACGTGCAGCGGCATAAGGCAGCGCTCGCCGACCCATCCGTTGAAGAGGCTCATTTCCTGCATGCCATGACACAGGTCGACGGTCGGATCCAAGTCGATGATGACAACTTTCGGCGGAGCGCTGAACGATTGGATGAAGATATCGCCGAAGACGTTGGCGACGCGCACCAGATCCTTGCGGGACACAGAGTTCTCAAGCCGCGTCATTGTGGGCTGAGAGGCGAGTGCCGGGCCGGACGGAAGCCTCCCGGTGGCGGCCTTGAGCGCCGGGTCGTCCCTGAAATGGTCGCAGTCGTCAGCGTCAGGATATCCGAGGCATATCTGGGTGAACCTCTGCCTGAGCATGTCCTCCACGGTGTGGTCGATCTTGCCTTGGTCGCGCTTGTCCTTGATCACGGCGGCAAGCTGTACGGCGAGCCTCATGGCCTCGTCCGCCTTGCCGACGAGGAGGGCGCCTGCGTCGGAGGTGATCTCCGGTTCGTCGAAGGCGACTTGGATTTTCTTGCTGTTCACCTTGAGCAGATCCATAATTTTCAGTTTCGTGTCCATTTTTCTGGCGGAACTCCTTTGTTTGTTCATAACATATTGGACACCAATATGTTGAATAAGTTCCGCCTTTTTCTTATAAACCGATCATGAATATTTCAGGTTAAATTGATCGCAGACGAAGCCTGCTTTGCACCGTTACATTGAAACATGCGATATGCGCTTGTGAAAAACATCTTCCGGCAAAGTCGGAGGCTTGCTCATTGTGGTTATGGAGGGTGTCACCGGGCCTGACTCGCACGGGTTCGACAAATATATAGGCGATCCACTTTAAAAGCCAGAGCCAGGAGGCCCGTCCACCCGATGATCGAACGGCCGCCGCCTCATGGCGCGGTTTCCCGCCGTAGTGACTTGCAGCTCCACACGCATCTCCGCGACTTCCAGATAAAGCCTTCGTTGAAGT
>CAYTFM010000601.1:2156-2369 GCA_964436735.1 uncultured Victivallales bacterium
AATAAGTTCCGCCTTTTTCTTATAAACCGATCATGAATATTTCAGGTTAAAGAGTTGTGAAAACCATTGGTGCCGTCCCGCGCAAGTACCTGTCAATTAGGCGATATTAATTATATTATACCACTGATGTCCCAACGTTTGATTTATGAATATGTGTTAATCTCACTATAACAACATATTATGAAATCTTTTCTTAAAAATGATTTGAAAATA
>CAYTFM010000602.1:0-2365 GCA_964436735.1 uncultured Victivallales bacterium
TTCTTCCTGACACCTGAAACCTGACACCTTGTTTCTTTCGAGTTTGAACGCGCGGTGGCGAGTGGAGCCGCTGAACACCGAACACAATAGAATTTACCACGGAGGGCATCATGTCGGACTCGCGGATCACCGTTCATCTCGTGGCGCAGGCGCATTTGGATCCTGTGTGGCTGTGGCCATGGCAGGCGGGGGTTGACGAGACGCTGGCCACCTGCCGGACGGCCTGTGATCTTCTCGATGACTATCCGGAGTTCATCTTCAACAAAGGGGAGGCGTGGGGCTATGCGCAGGTCGAGCGGCTCGACCCGGCTCTCTTCAAACGGATCGTTCGGCATGTGAAAAACGGCCGCTGGGAGATTGTCGGCGGTTGGTGGCTCCAGCCCGACTGCAACCTCCCGAGCGGTTTCGGCATGGAACGTCAGATCGAGATCGGCAAACGGTATTTCCTCGACAAGTTCGGCGTGTTCCCTGAGACGGGCTACAACGTCGACAGCTTCGGCCACGCCGCCACGCTTCCCGGCTACATGCGTGCGGCCGGCCAGCGCTACTACGTGATGATGCGCCCGCAGGAGCATGAGATGGCCCTTCCGGCGCGGCTTTTCAGGTGGCGCGGGTACGAGAAGGGGGATGAGGTGCTGACCTTCAGGATCGCCGGTGCGTACTGCACGGGACCAATTCCTAACGAGGATCATATCAAGCGTGCGGTCAGCGACCTGCCCGAGGGCGTCGCCCACACGATGTGTTTTGTCGGCGTGGGCGACCATGGCGGCGGGGCGAGCGTCGAGATGATCAAGTGGGTCAAGAAACACGAGACGGCCATTGAAGGCTGCCGCATTGTCTTCTCATCGCCAAGCCGCTTCTTCGCCGCCGTCGGGAAGGACATCCGCAAACTTCCCGTCGTTACAGGCGAACTCCAGCACCATGCCATCGGCTGCTACACCGCCCAGCGAGGCATCAAAACTCGGATAAGGAAGGCGGAGCACCTGCTGAGGGAGGCCGAGACCGTCCTGCCGGCGAAAGGCGCCGAGAAAGAACGGGCCGCGGTCGACGATGCCTGGAGCAAGGTGTGCTTCAACCAGTTCCACGACATCATGGGCGGCAGTTGCGTGCCTTCCGCCTATGCGCAGTGCTACGACCAACTCGGTCATGCCGCGATGGTCGGCGACGAGAGTGTCCAGTACGAACTGCGTCGCAGATGCGCCAAACTTCCGGACGATCCCTTGCAGAGAATCGTATTCCTCAACGCGCCCGACGCCGCCTTCGACGGCTACACGGAGTTCGACCCCTGGCTTCTGTGGCAGACGTGGAACGACTCATGGAGGTTGCTCGACGAGAAGGGGCGGGAAGTTCCTTGCCAGTCGGTGAAAGGCGAGGCCATCATTGGGCCGGATGCCTCGACGAGAGGCCGATTATTATTCAGAACGATTGTTGAAGCGGGCGACATCAAAGTCCTCCGGATTGACAAGAGCGGGAACGGGGGGGATTCGAAATTGCCCGCAGTCGCAGAAGCGTGTAGTGGTTGCGCATGGACCGACGGCGCGGCGATCCATCTTGATGGAGCGTCGGGGCTTGAATTCGCCGGCAAGACTCTCCCGTTGCCCCGGCTTGATCTGCTCGACGATCTGACCGACAACTGGTCGCATGGCGTCGACAGGTATCCGGTCGGCTCTGCGGCCTCGGCATTATGGAACGCATCGTTCGCCGCTTGCAGTGGTCCGTTGATGAGTTCGTTGTGGCAGACCGGTCGGATCGGCGAGTCGAGGCTTGAGGCCGAATGGCGCGTCTACGCCGGGGAATCGTTTGTGGAGTTGCGACTCAAGATCGACTGGCGGGAGAGACGGAAAATCCTGAAACTCGTCCTCGATCTTCCGGGGAAGTCGTCAGGCCGCGTCGACGGTATCATGGGAGGCAGCCTGAGCCGCGCCAACGATGGCGCGGAGCGTCCGCTGCGGGATTGGACACAGCTGAAACTCGCACGCGCCTCCGGCGTGGGCGTTGTATGCCCGGACGTGTATGCGCTTGATGCCACCGAGGACCGCGTGAGATTCACCCTTTTGCGTTCAGCGATCATGTCGCATCATGAGCCGAACCGCGGCATGGCGCATGGCGCGGCGTTCATGGATCAGGGAGAGCACGAGTTCCGCTTCAGGTTCTTCATGGGGAAGTCGGCAGGGGAGGGGGTGCTGGAACGGCATGCGATGATGCTGCAACGCCCCTTGATCGGCGCGGATCTCACCAAGGGGATGCCGCGGCGGTTCTGATTCAATTTCGCATTCAAAATAATAGCCGCGAAGAGCACAAGAGGTCACATATAGTTTTTCAGGCATATAATTTCACGGGTGACCGTGAAATTCTAAGCCGGAAA
>CAYTFM010000603.1:0-640 GCA_964436735.1 uncultured Victivallales bacterium
CGGCACGGACCGCTGGGACTGCGTCAGGATTACGGCGGGCGGCTGGGATGTCTGCAGAGAGCCGCCCGTAAAGTTCCGGCGGACCAAGAACACTGGCTGCCTCCCGTATCCCGATATGGGAGGCAACCTTGAGCTGCTCCGTCCGTTCCTGAACACCACGGAGGAGGGATGGACCTTGGCGAAGGCATGGCTCTTGAACTGCGTCAAGGCGAGCGGTCCATACTTCGTCCTTTGCGTCACAGGGGAACAGGGTTCGGCGAAGAGCACGTTCTTTCGGGTCCTCCGTTCGCTCATCGACCCAGTCCGCCGATCGCCTCTCGACACGCTGCCCAAGAACGTCGAGAACCTCGGCGAACACGGAGCGAGCGAATACACCCTGATTTACGACAATGTCAGTTTCCTGTCCGATTGGCTCTCCGATGCCCTCTGTCGAGCCGCCACAGGGGGAGGACTCAAGACCCGAGCGCTCTACAAGCAGGGCGAGGTGTTCATCTATGACATCTGCCGCCCCATCGGGCTTAACGGAATCCCCGACTTCGCCCACCGTCCCGACCTCGTCTCCCGGTCCTTAGTTGTCCAGCAGCCGCCGATTTCCGAAGAAAACCGGGGTATTCTGGGTTTTCAGTGGGTAGAGATGGGG
>CAYTFM010000603.1:650-2329 GCA_964436735.1 uncultured Victivallales bacterium
GGGTCGGAACAATTTGTCCTTGCCTGCGTTACCACAAAAGAGTTCTGACCCGTTTTCCGTTCTCGTTTTCCGTTCGGCTCTATTCAAGTGGGTATTCTGGGTTTTCAGTGGGTAGAGATGGGGCGTTCGACTTCGTTGTGAGGAGGTTTTTTGAGGGATGGCAGGGCAAATAAATGGTGGGGAAAGAGGGCGGCCCTGGGGTTTTGAGGCGGCCAGGGCCGCGCGGGCCATTTACCCGCCCTGGCTCGGTTATCCCTTGTCGGGTTGCTCCTCAGCAGAGCCCGACTCCGTTTCGCCGAGCAAGATGGAGGGTACTTGGTTGGTGAGGGAAGATCAAGGCGGTAGGATGACGTTTTCCTTGAATGGAGGGACACGTCATGCAAGACCGTCAGTTGTACGAGCAGATTTTGGGGATTGGAGCGCCGTGGCAGGTCAGGGAGGTGGAGTTGAGGCTCGCGGAGGTGGAGGTGCATGTGTACTTGGGACATGGGTCCACGGCGGCGTGGCCTTGCCCGGAATGCGGTCGGGACTGCCGGCTGTACGATCATCAGCCGGATCGGAGTTGGCGTCACTTGGACACGTGCCAATATCGGACGGTGTTGCACGCCGAACTGCCGCGGGCAGAGTGCCCGGAGCACGGGGTACGGGTGGTGCGTGTGCCTTGGGCAGAGCCGCACAGTCGGTTCACGGCGTTGTTCGAGCGGCTGGCGATTGAGTGGCTGCGGGCAGCCAGTCAGCAGGCGGTGGCCGACCAGATGAGCCTGAGCTGGGATGAGGTGCATGGGATCATGGAGCGTGCCGTGCGGCGGGGATTGGAGCGGCGGAAAGTGGAAATGATCGGGTATTTGGGGGTGGACGAGAAGTCGTTTCGCAAGGGGCACAAGTACCTGACGGTGGTCAACGACCTGGCCCGGGGCCGGGTGCTGTACGTGGCGGAAGACCGCAAGCAATCGAGCCTGGACGGTTTTTGGCCGACCCTGAGCGAGGAACAGAAGAGCTGGATCATGGGAGTGGCTTTGGACATGTGGGAGCCCTACGTGCAGTCGATTGCAGCCCATCTGCCCGAGGCCGAGGAGAAGATGGTTTTTGACAAGTTTCACGTGGCGAAGCATCTGGGGGAAGCGGTGGACAAGGTGCGTCGCACGGAACACAAGGAACTGCGAGCCCAGGGGGACGAGCGACTGAAGGGGACGAAGTACGATTGGCTCAAAGGGCGCGACAAATTCGACCTGGGGGAATGGCGTGAGTTCTGTCAGTTGCGGCGGAGCCACTTGAAGACCTCGCGGGCATGGGCGTTGAAGGAGCAGGCGATGAAGCTCTGGGATTTCACGTACCCGCAGGCAGCGCGCAACCATTTTGCCTGGTGGTATCGCTGGGCGACGCACAGTCGCCTGCAACCGATGATCGACAAGGCAAGGATGTTGAAGAGCCATCTGGACAACATCCTCACCTACCTCAAGCACGGGATCACCAACGCGACGAGTGAAAGCATCAATGCGAAGATCCAATGGGTGAAGTACACGGCCCGAGGCTTCCGCAACGTCGAAAACTTCAAGAACGCCATCTACTTCCATTGCGGCGACCTCGACCTGTCACCCCAACCCACTTGAATCCCGGAAGAGCCAAGCTTTTGATGACGCTGCCAGGCGTGGACGTGGCCACGGCCGAAGCGATGATGG
>CAYTFM010000604.1:0-2243 GCA_964436735.1 uncultured Victivallales bacterium
ACGGAAGCACATTTACACGTTGGACGCGGAGCAGTCCCCCTCCCCCTTGTCTTTGGCAATACTGTACCTCGGGAAAACGGCAAGGCCACCCGCGCGGACATGATTTCAGCAGTAAAGAGTCATCTTGCCAATGCTCAGACCGCTGCGAATTCCTGCGATGCGAAGCCATTGCGCAACGGTTTGTCGCACAACAATCTGTGGAGTTATTTTTGGCGGGGTTAGGGGTTGCGCATGTCGGGCTTTGTCGTCGGGCTGTCGCAGCCTCATGTGGAATAGAGGTGCCTGAGCTGGAAATCCCCAAGCTCCACGATATCCCTCCATGTCGGCGGGCAGTAGCGGAACGCCTCGGCCAAGCGCTTGACGAAGTTCTTCATTGATCCGAAAAGCTCCAGCAGCGGCCGCGGGCTGCCTGCACGCTTGGCCATCCTCCTGGACGGGAGCTTGTGAATCGCGTCCGTCCGAGTGGCCATCTGAGCGATGATATGCACGATCTGCGCAATCAGGTAGTAGTTCTCCCATGCGTGCCCTTTGACCCCGTAGCCGTGCTCGATGTTGTAGCCGTTGTTTTTCTGCGTGTTGAACCCTTGGTTCTCAATTTTCCAGCGTTGCCGTCCGGCTTTGTTGGCCAGTTTGGCCAAGCCTTCGTGAGTCGGGCGCAAGTCGGTCACCCATAGGAAACGGGTGGTTCCCGTGGTTCCATCCTTGACCGTCACCGTCTCTTCGCACGACAGCACGTGGTTGAGTATCCCACGGTGCGACAGATCCTCCACGCAGCGGAGCTTCTGCGTCACCCCGGACTCGGGGACATGCAATGTCGGTTTCGCCTTCGCCAGCGACGCCTCAGCCTCCGCCTTGAACTTTGGCAGGTTGTCCTTGAGCGACAGGCAGTAATGCCAGCTGTACCTGCGGCAGAGCGCCATGATTTTGGCATTGGCGAAGATGGCGTCGCCCAGCAGGAGAAAACGCATATGCGGCCACTCCTCTTTGATCCGTTTGGCCGCGCGGTGGAACGCCTTGGTTTCGCAATCTTGCTTGACCTTTTCGGCCTTGTCTTTGAACACCTCGTCGTCCCGATTCGCCTCCGCGCCATCGGCCACGGCGTCATCGCCGTCCAGGCACGCCTCGGATTCCTTGTTGATGATGAACTCGCTGTCCAGCGATATGGCGAACCCGTCCGGGCTGACCAGCTTGAACTCCAGAACATTGTGGTAGTAGGTGATCTCGCCGGTCTTCGAGTTTTTTTTCGTCAGGCAATACGGGCAGTGACGCTTCTTGTAAGTGTACAGGCCGGTGCCGTCGGCCACCAGCCGCCAGCAATTGTCGTATTTGCACGGATTCAATCTCTTGCACCGGATCAAAGCGTAAACCATCATCCTCCGCAAGGAATGGAACACGGCGGGATCGATCTTCTGGAGCAGGTCGTCCGCCGTCTCCGCCTTGGCCATTGTCGTGATTCCGGCGCCTGCCGCCCCCGACAGGACGAGCAAGTTCAGCAGGAACGCCTCGGTGTCCTTGTCGAAATCGTATTGGCGGCGCGAGCCGGACTGTGTCACGAACATCAGCATGACCATCCATATCAGGTAGGTCAACGGATAGATTTTCGACGGATGGTCCCGCCGCGGATCGACGGTCTTGCCCAGCTCCTCGTTAAACCAAGGGAAAAGCTTTTTGCCCGTCAACCGGATTATCCCGGCGAGGTCTTCGATATCCTTGACCGGTTCCGCGCGGCCGCCCTCGCCGTTTTCACGTGCAACCTGATGATCCTCTCGCCCAACGCCGTTATCTCCTTGCAGAGCCGCCTCAACCGCTTGTTCGCATTCGACCATTCCCGCACCTCGCCTACCAGTTCGAGGGGGATGTGCAAGCTCGTGCTTTTTCCCGAGACTTTCTTGCAAAGGATCGTGGCGTCATGCCGGTCACCGGCGGCGCAACGGCAACCGGGGTTCCCGCAACGCACCTTGACCGCCGCCACCGACCCGCTGATGAACGGCCCGATTCCAGCCAACTCCCGCAGCTTGGCATCCCGTCTCGTCTTCAGGGTGTTTATCGATTCTTGCCTCATCCCACGCCTCATTGTTGTTGTTTTTTCGATATGGAGTTATTATAAATATATATATCTATAATATTTAGTCAAGAAAAAAACGCTTGCGAAGAATCTTTTTCAAAAAAATAATTTTTGTGTGAAGAATCTACTGGCTCTTCAGAGCTGGTGCAAACGACACCGTATACGACGCACCGTATAC
>CAYTFM010000605.1:0-2236 GCA_964436735.1 uncultured Victivallales bacterium
CCCCCGAATGCTGCGTCATTCGTCACTCACATATTTCAATATGCACCCTCCTCATCCCTTGCATATTAATAAATTCCGAGTCCCTTACCACCAATGTTTGGGATACTGACGATGATTGGCGATGTTGTTTGTCAGCAGTGCCACCACAAGCAACACTATGGCGCCGGCCGCGACGGGAAGCAGGGGAAATAGCCAGCCGGCATGGTCGTGAACTCCGATGAGCGCGGTGGCGCCTCCTGGCGGATGAGTCGTGTGGGTCACATGCATGAGTAGGATTGAAAGACCAACAGCGACAGCCATCCATATAGGCCCGACACCTCCCGAAGTCGCAATAGCCGCTCCGACAACAGCGGAAAGGAACTGCCCACCGACAAGGTTGCGTGGTTGGGCAAGCGGACTCTCCGTCGCGCCAAAAAGCAACACCGCGGACGCTCCGAATGATCCGATCAGCAACTCGCACCCCGATAGGCATGCGACACCAGTGACCGTCAGTATGCCGTCGAACCCACTGCACATCCCCCATGTAGCGTATTTCCAATTGTGCGGCGGTCGCATGATAGGCTGGAGTGGTGCCTTCATTTTCTTTGGCAGATTTCTCAATCGGTGTCTCATGCGCCTCCTTGGACAACATCAAACAGGGTTATTCTGGTATTGCGGAACCAATTTACCACATATGCGATTGCATTGCAACTTGGCAGAGGTATGGTAATCGTTGCGAGCCATGCGGGACGCATGTGGCGCTCCCGCTTTTGTTCATGGCATGGTTAGCGCGGCGTGGGAACAAGCTTCGCCTACTCATTGGAGATGATGGACATGGGATACAGACTTACATTTCCAGAATTCGACCGTATCCTGGCGGGCATGGCACAGTCGTGGGAGACATGGGGGCCGACGCGCATGCCGCGCTGCGGACGGCATGCTGGGCAGGACGTCATCGGCTACTGTCAGATCGCCTCAATTTCCGAGTTGGTCCTTGATCGCAAAAGCTTCTTCTCCCCGAAGGAACTGGCGTTTCCCGTCCGGGAGATTCTCTTCAACTTCGCCGAAGGGCAAGAGAGGGAACCGGAGCCAGGGAGTAAGCCAATCCTGGTGTTCCTCCGCGCCTGCGACATTCATGGGTTTGACCGTCTCGACAGCGTCTTCCTCCGCAATGGCCAGGAGAGTGACTTCTACTACGAGCGTCGCAGGCGTCTCTTGAAATTTGTGCTCGTCGAGTGTCCGTGCGGCGGATTCGACTCCTGCTTCTGCGCCTCGATGGGGACGAACAGCACCAGCGACTACGCCGCGGCCGCACGCATCACCACGGACGAGGTGCTGCTCCACCTGAATGATCGGGAACTATTGCCGCTGCTGACTGGGCATCAAGAGACAGAGGAGTTCGCCCCTGAGTTCGTGTGTGAGAATAAAGTGCGGGTGACGGTGCCCACCCTTGACAAGATTACGCCGGAGTTGTTCGATGATCCGCTCTGGAAGGAATACACGAGACGCTGCCTCGGATGCGGACGCTGCAACACCTCGTGCGTCACGTGCAGCTGCTTCAACATGCAGGATGTGCCAGAAGCCGAAGGAGCACCAGGGGCGCGGCGGCGCGTGTGGACCGGCTGCCACCTGGATGGCTTCACCTCCATGGCAGGCGGACACGAGTGCCGCAAGGAATACGGCGACCGCATGCGCTTCAAGACGATGCACAAGATCAACGATTTCCACCGCCGCTTCGGAAAGCATATGTGCGTCGGCTGCGGCCGGTGCGATGACGTCTGCCCGGAATACATCTCCTTCTCCCGCTGCGTGAACCGGTTGGCCGAGCTGACGGCTCAAAAAGCATTCGCCAAGGAAGGCTGAATATGGGAGTCAACGCATACCGCGCCGTTCCAGCCCGCATCCTCGAGGTGCGGAAGGAGACGGAGATCGACTGGACTTTCCGGATCGAAAGCGGACTGCGCGTCCTGGGCGGACAGTTTCTTGAGCGTTCACTGCCGGGCGTCGGAGCGGGGCCGATCCCCGTGAGCGACTTTGGCGAGGGCTGGCTGGAACTGACAATCCGCCGCGTCGGCGCGCTCACGACCGCGCTGCACGCGCTTCAGCCTGGTGAGGTGATGCGCGTCCGCGGGCCGTACGGCAATGGATGGCCGACCTCGGAGTTCGCCGGTCGGCATCTGATCGTGGCGACCGGCGGCACGGGCCTCGCACCGGTGAAGAGCGTCGTGAAGGAGTTTGCCGCCCAGCCGGAACGGGT
>CAYTFM010000606.1:0-1398 GCA_964436735.1 uncultured Victivallales bacterium
TTTCTTGAAAAGGGGATCGCGGCCTCGCAATAGAGACATATCCTCTTCGTATGCCGGTGAGGTGAAATCCGCCGGAGTGTGCAAAAGCCAAGAATCCTGATGGCCCCTAAACACCCGATCCAGGAACTTCATACTTAAGGCCTTAGCGCTCATAACGTAGAATTGCTTTTCAGGATACACCCCCATCTTTTTCATCGTGTCAAGAAGTTCTCTCACTCGCCGAGGATTGGGCTTGCACAAGGCTTCTCTGATCGCCGTAGTGACATGCCAGGAATATCCCCCTAGCGACTCATCGCCTCCATGGCCATCAACTGTAACGACGACACCGTTCTCCCGCTGGGTTTTGTGAACCATCCATGGGCCTATATGGATGTCAGATATCTCCTCAAACTGAAAGAGGACCTGGTCAAAGTATTCCAAATACATATCTGGTGTCACTTCGCAGTAGATAGGCTGCACACCGGTATGCCGGATGACCTCATCAGCATACTGTCTCTCATCCACAACGTATCCCGGATAGGTCACCACAAATGCTCTTTGCCAGTCACTTGCCAACCTTTCTGTAACGCCGCCCGCACTGCGAATATGGCGCATACCACACAGAACTGAGCTTGAATCCAATCCTCCGCTCAAAGCTGTTCCAATTGGTACATCGCTGCGCATCCGGATACGACAAGCATCCAAGAACAATTCACGATAACGGGCCACCTGATCTTCATATCGCTCTGGGACGGACTCCAAGTGCTCCAGGGTATTCCACCAGCGGCGGATCTTGAGTTCCCCATCCATTGTCAAAGTAAGACAGTGCCCTCCCAGAAGACGCTTAAGGCCGAGCAGGAGGCATCGTTCTGTCCCTTCTATCAGGTCAATGGCTTCCAAGGCTGCTGTAACCATCGCTGGATCAAAGTCGAGATGATACCAGTCAAGAGCCAGAAATGCCTTCATCTCAGAAGCGAAGGCAAAGCGGGTGCCGTCATAATAGTATATGAGCGGTTTCACGCCAAAGCGGTCACGGGACAGGAATAGTTTTCGCTCTTGGCAATCCCAGATCGCAAAGGCCCACATGCCATTGAAACGAAACTGGCAATCTTCCCCCCACCGATCATAGGCGGCTAAGATGACCTCAGTATCGGAATTTGTGTAGAACTGATACTCCTGTTGCGTGAGTTCTGATTTGAGTTCAATGAAATTATATATTTCACCATTGTAGGTGATCCAATATCGCTCACCGGCGTAGGACATCGGTTGATAACCAGTCTCAGAGGTGTCCAAGATCGCAAGCCGGCGGTGACCCAAACTAAGGTTGGCCTTTTCATCTACAAACGCGCCTTTCCCGTCTGGGCCACGGTGGGATAGAGTGTCCGTGAAACGGTCCAGCATGGCCGGGGAGAGGCCGGA
>CAYTFM010000606.1:1408-2232 GCA_964436735.1 uncultured Victivallales bacterium
ATATTTGTTTACATGTCTCCCGACTCGCACTGTCGAATAGATTTCAAACGCTCCACAAAAGCACGGTAGTTGGCATCGGCATTATATCGCTCCTTCCAGACCTTGCGGCTGCCGGCACGCTTCAACGACGCCTGGCTGGTGTCATCAAGAAAAGCGAAGAAAGCCGCCGCAATCTTTTCAGGGGTTGGATCTTGGCTTAGGCGAAGACCGTTCTGCTCGAGAACAATCTCGATGTTCCCCCCTACCGCTGTGGCAATGACCGGGATGCCGCAACTGACTGCTTCCATGATTGATACAGGGGTGCCTTCTGTCGTGCTGGCATTCACAAACACGTCGATCGGGTTCTCTTTATAATAGCGCATCAGCGCTTCCCTGTCTGTATAACCTGATAGGTGGCCCTTTGCGTTGGGTGGAAAGCTTCCATCCGTCCTCTTTTGCAAATCACTTCTCGTCTCACCATTTCCAAAGTGGTGCCATTCGAAGCGCTGATCCGGCCGCATCTGCGCTGCACAGCGAACGCCTTCGAGGATCAGCTCAACCCGTTTGAGTGGATAAATCAACGAACAGGAGACGATGCGAAACACCCCATCGTTCGAAGCAGATGTTAAGAAACCAGGCTCGGGAACGCCCAACAGCGCAGCCTCGTAGCGAGAGGCATAATCCGGATAGCGCGCTTTCAAATAGTGCAGACCGGCTTCTGAGTCCGGGAAAAGACCGTCAAGGGATGCCAATGCATCGCGGCGGCACGGCCAGTAAGGGGGGGTGTAGTGCTCTTCATAGAGATCATAGCCATGCGCTCGCGAGATCAGCCGGAGGCGCGGATA
>CAYTFM010000607.1:0-2208 GCA_964436735.1 uncultured Victivallales bacterium
GAATGTGCCGACCTTGCTGTCCGGCAGGCCTCCAGCGGGGCCATACGCATACTCGCGTTCAGCGTCATCGTGAAGGACAAGCATTTTGAGCCGCACTCCTTCACCAGCGCCCGTCCATTCCAGCATCTCGCGATCGCCGTCGGAATTGCCAAACGCAGCATACGGCCGCATACCGATGAACAAATTGATTCCGATTGCCTTGCCTGCGTGGTCGTCGATGAAAAAAACCTTGGGCATTCGCATCAGCGCCGGCTTTCCGTCTTGATATTCGTACTTGGTCACGATGCTCGATCCCACCACCTGCTCCGGCGGGACGCGGTACACTCGATCGCTGTACACCCGCACGAACTCCTGGCCGCCGCCGGTCACGATATAGGTTTTAAAGCCGTTGGTTCGGAGGTAGTCCATGACTTCAAGCATGGGCTGGTAAATGAGCTCGGTGTACAGCCGCTGGAATCGCGGGTGCTTTGCTGTCGCCAACCATTGCTTTGCGATCTCAAGAAACGCTTCGATAGTTACTCTCGCGTGGGTAGCAGCGATGATGTGCGCCCAATCCTGCTCGCCGAACTTTTCCATCGCCGCTCTGTCGTCCGCGAGCACAGACTTGAAGGGTTCCGTGGTTTTCCATTCCGGATGCTCGGGCGCCAGCGCTTTCACACGGTCCAAAGCGAATATAGCCTGGGTGTAGAGCGGATGCTCCACCCACAGGGTCCCGTCCTGATCGAAGGTGGCAATGCGGTCAGCGGGCGCCACATAGTTCGCGCCGCCTTCCTCAGTCGCCTGGGTCACGAACTTCACGATGCCTTGCTTAGCTGCGCCATCGTTCCATGAAGGCAACGGATCATCCGCGGCTTGAAGCGCCGGCGTAATGAAGAGAACCGACACTAGTGCGATTGCGCCGATCAATGCTTTGGTCTCAGCTTTCATTTCAACTTATTCCCTCTGAATTATTATTCGCCCCGAATAAGGAAATCGTAAATCACATGCCTCTGTCCTCTATGTCGCCGCTGCGATTTTGGCTGCATTTCGAGCGCCGAGCGCAATAAAGATGTAGGACCACCCGTTTACTATGAGTTCGATTGCCACAAACAGTCCTATGACGAAGAGACCCGACAACGGCCATTGGGCCAGAATCATCCCACCGAGAATGATCGAGATGACACCTCCCAACAAAGGGACAACCCAAGGTCCCGCGGATCGCATCTGAATGGCCATCACAATGCGAAGAATGCCTGCGAATATGAGCACAGCGGCCAGCACCCATGTCAGCATTACGGAGGCCGCTATAGGGTACTGAAGCACGAAAACACCGCCAACTACATAAAGTACGGCGATCAGCACGTGGAAGGCTACGCCTTTCCATCCTTTGCACTTCAGGGCCCCCACGAACTGGGCCACTCCCCCGATAATGATGAGAATGCCGAAAAAGAACGCACTGGCCAGCGTCAGAGCAAAGAGTCTCCCCAACCCAATAAAGCCGAGGATGATGAAGAGAATTCCGAGAATAAGGAGCCATCCCCAGTTCTTCTGTAGCTCCCCGAACATGGCTTCCTGGCTCTGGATCGCGCTTTCAACATCTTGAGATGACATTACGATTACCCCCTCTTTCTGGAATCCAGCTTCGTCTGTTGAACCACGACTCTGTCGACATGTGGCTTTCAACAGCCCATTTTCAAGCAAAGAGGCCCCATCGGGCTATTCTTGGGAACCTCTTCGCACTTAGAGTAGTGGAACGATCATGTTGAAGTGGGCAGCCCCTACGGAACGCCTTTCGTCTCATCAGTTCAGCTATTGCCCCTCACGATTCTTGAGCGCTTCCTCTATTTTCTTCTTTATGGCGTCAAGGTTGAAGGTCGCCGGATCCTGCATCGGTGGATACTCTAGGGCCGTTTTCGCGAGCTTCCCTACATATTCCTGAACCATCACAAAGCGCCAGAACTCACGCGCATAAAAGTCGTTCATGTAGCCACCGCCGAGGTCGTTTAAGCTCTGGCCACCGGTGGCCGGCGTCCGCTCGAACGGATCCTGGCGGATGTTAACGATAGTGGGCATGTCGGTCGTGACCTTCGGCCCAGGCCAGCCGAGAGGCTGCTGGAAGAACTGGTACTTGAAGTCTTCGATACGGAGGGCACCCAAGTGAGGACCGCCGAAGTAGAAGATCTCATGACGAGCGGACGGCCCTTTGCCAAGAAGGAGATCCATCTGGTT
>CAYTFM010000608.1:0-2191 GCA_964436735.1 uncultured Victivallales bacterium
CGACCTCGGTGGCGTCCCGCGCAAGAAGCTCCTCGGCCATCCAGGCGTGGCCAAGTTCGAAGTTGTTCCGGATGGCGGCAAGAACGTCGAGCACCGTGGGGATGTCGTCCACCAGCGCGAGGTCCACCGTCTCGACCTGTGGCCAGAAAGGGAATCCCCGGTCGGCGATCACGAGCGTGTTCGTGTGGCGGACCCGCGCGAGAAGCGAGTTGAGCTGGGGATTGAGAATACCTGTCTTGATCATACCGTGTCCCGTTATGAGAGATGTGGGTAGCTTCTGTCGATCAGTCCCTCGTCCTTCATGGCGCGCCAGAAGGCGGCGGGGATCGTGGTGGTCGCGAGCTCGTAGTTTTCGCGGACCCGCTCCGGGTTGCTGGTGTTCAGCGCCACCGCCGCCACGCCGGGCGGCGTCATCGCGAAACTGACGCATGCGGCGGCAGGCTTCACCTCGTGCGTCCGGCATATGGCGTTGAACTTCTCACGCCACATCAACAGCACACGGTCCTCGATCCGCGCGGGATCCAGTTTGCGATAGTCGAAGTACTCTCCGCCTGTGAGGAAGCCCGCATGGAAGACCGCGGAGTTGATGATACCGACACCCCGGCGGCGAAGCGACTCGATGAAGTCAAGCAGCTCCTTGGGATGATGCATGATCGTCAGGCTGCAGGCGAACATCACCCAGTCAAGATCGACCGTCTCCGCGATCCGCCGGATCACCGTCCAGTCCTTCGCCCCCACGCCCATCGCCGCCGTCTCTCCGGCGTCACGCAGCTTCTCGAGAGCGGCGTAGGCGTCAATGATGTTCCGCCAGCGCGCCTTCTCGTCGGCTGGCGACGACGCCTTGGCGAGGTATTCGTCCGGATCATGCACCGACACCATCTGCGGGACGTACGGCGCGCCGAGAAGCTCGCATCCCTGCCGCCAACACTCGACAATCCCCTCGCCGTCGATCCGCTGCTCCGCGTCGTGCTCGAGCCCCATCCACGCGCCGGGCTCGAACGTCGGCTCCTTTCCCTTCAAGGGTACCCGGTACCAGCCGAGTTTGTTGCTGATGACGACGTCCTGGGGATTCACCTTCAACTCCCGCAGGCTTCTGCCGATCGACTCGAGCGAGAGTCCCGCGCCGTATTTCCCCGCGCTGTCCAATGCGACCGGCGACGGCGTGTGATGGAAGAACTCTCCGACGATCCGCTTCTTCGTCTCGAACGGAATCGCCTTGTAAAGGTTGCCGAGGCAGCTGGTCCCGTAGACCACCGGAGGTACCATCAGTTCGGATCTGCCAAGGACTCTATGCGTGACTTGCGCCGTTGTCTCGAGTATCGCATCCATGCGTCACCTTGTTTTGTGTGGATTGTTTGTTTCTTGATGACAATTATAGTTTCATACAAGATGTCACCACATAGCTATTATTGACCACATAATGGCATATATTGACTTTATTAACCCCAGAGATGAACGAACCCGTAACCGAATGCGATGAAACAGCACCGAAAATAATTTTGTCATCAAAATTGTTTTCTCTTTTATTTCCGTCGTCGTTCCCGCGACAACTTTTTCATCAAACGCTGGAGACATAGATACTGTTTAGGAAATAAAATCATGCGAAAGCCAGACTTCTTTTCGACGCAGATAGAGAGGGCGGAGCGTTTCTGCCTCGATCTCGAACCGGATCCGCGCCGCCGCGTGGCGGTCGTCTCGGGCGGGCGGGAGGAGTGCGCCGCCGACTACCACCTCGAACGGGCTGACTTCCCTTATTTCTGCTTCGAGTTTGTGGCGGCGGGCATGGGAGTCCTTGAGATTGGCGGTGCGAAAAGACAACTCGGTCCGGGCGCGCTCTTCTCGTACGGCCCCGGCGTCCACCACCGGATCACGAGCTCGGCCGAGCAGCCACTGACGAAGTATTTCGTCGATTTCGCCGGGAAGAACGCCCGCGCCCTTATGGAGGTGGCGGGCATGCCGCCGGGAACCGCCGTCCAGTCGCAAAGCCCCGACGAGGTCCTCGAGTGCTTCAACTTCGTCCTCCGGCAAGGACAGCGCGACGGGGCGAGGACCCGCGAGGCCTGCGCCTTAGCTCTCGAATGCCTCGCCCAGGTGATCGGCGACACGGCGGTCCCCGTAGGCGCGCTCTCCGCGGGCGCGCTGGCGACCTTCCAGCGGTGCAAAGAGCACGTGAGAGGCAACTTCCTACAGT
>CAYTFM010000609.1:0-2189 GCA_964436735.1 uncultured Victivallales bacterium
GTCCATCTGCGAGGCGACGGTGGAGGCCAGCAGGGCACGTCCGTTTTCGATCACGGCGCAGGCGGTCTCGTCGCAGGAGGTTTCGATGGCGAGGATTCTTGCAGGAGGGAATTCGGGCATAGGAAACGAGTAATGAGTGACGAGTAAGAAGTGAGAAGTTATTCGGGGAGCATATCACTATCGTGTGCAGCTTCGAGCCATTCCTGGATGATAATCTCAGCGTTGGCAAGGGCTTCCTGACGTGTCTTGCCATCTGCCATGCAACCCGGTAGTTCAGGAACTTCGACGAGGTATGACTGGTCTTCGTCGCTCCAATAGATGACCATCTGATATTCAGTGGGGTTCATTCGCTTTTGATGGTTCCAATAATCTTGGCAATAACTTCTTCCATTTTGGGGCGTTTCACTTCCTCCGCGCGATAAAGAACAATTCTCGAATCTGCTGTAAACAGCCGGTTTGGGCGGATAAAACTCTTCTGATGCAAACTGCCTGACTTGAAATCAGTATTTGCCAGCGGGATAGCGTAATGGTCGCGTTTGGCTTTACTGGTGATTTGGCACAAAATGACATCATCGCCCTCGAGCGGAGCGATGACAAGCGCCGGGCGTTTTTTGCTGGTGGTCAGGTCCGAATAAGGGAACGGGGCAACAACGACATCCCCCTTTACAAATTGGCCCATGCCTCATCCTCCTCGGGCGAGTCCCAATCGCGGCGCAGAATGGCTTCGGAGGCGAGCATGGTGTCAATGGCATAGGATTTTCCTACCTCCCGCAGCATTGTTTTCGACATTTCGCGCTCAGAAAGGAAATTGATGAAGTCGTAAACAAAGGCGAGCTTTTCGGCGGGTAGTTTGCGGAGGGATTCGGTGATCTGCAGAACAGTAACATTTTCCATATCGGCATCTCCTAATTCCATAACTCATTCTACACCCAATCAGGCGTTCCCATCGCATGAGGCTTCGATGGACAGGATGCAGGCGGTTATTTCCTTCACCTCTTCATCTCCAACACCAAATCATACGGATACTCCGCCAAAATCTCGGCCCTCCCATCCGGGCGGATCCACACGCTGTCTTCGCTGCGCACGCCCATGCCCTCTTCGGGATAGTACAGGCCGGGTTCGGCGGTCACCACCACACCGGGCTTGAGGATGTTGTCGTCCGTCGCGGTCAGCGCGGACCAGGGGCGCTCGTGGACGTTCAGCCCCAGCCCATGCCCCAACGAGTGTACATAACCCTCCAGCGGCGCCTGGGTGTTGAGCGGCGACTTATGCCCCATTCCCTCGAATTCCTCGCAAACAAAGCGATTGAGGTTCTTGAACGGCGCGTTCAAATCGAAATTTTCCATCACCTTGTCGAACACGGCTTTGACTTCATCGTATAGATTCTGCGCTTCGGGCGCGGCGTAGCCCAGGCACCAGGTGCGGGTGAAATCGTAGAAGTAGCCGCCGCCCGCCTCGCACGGGAAAATGTCGAAGACGATGGTCTGGCCCAGGCGCAGGAGGTCCGTACCCGTGCCGGTGGAGTGGGGGAGGCCTGCGTCGCGGCCGATGGCGAAGATGGTGCCTTCGGGATTCTCCGCGCCCAGCTCGGCCAGCCACAGGTTGATCTTGGCCTTGACATCCGCGATGGTCAGCGGGGAGCCGTCTTCTTTCAGGAGAACTTCATCTTCCCGGATCTCGCGGCTGGTGAGGTACTCGGCGACTCTCCCCACGACCTGCGTGGTGACCTTGCCCATCTTGCGGATGCGCGCCACCTCGACCTCGTCCTTGGTCTCCATGGCCTTCATGAAGACCGAATCGTCACGCGTCTCGCCGACCAGCTCGAGGTCCGGCATGAGTCTGCGGAGGTGGTCGAAGACGGCTAAAGCCGAGCCGACATCGCTGAATCCGTACAGCCCGACGCGTCCGCGCGTCAATCCCAAATCGGTGAACATGCGCTGGTAGCGCAGGGCGGCGGCCAGGGCGGGGTCGTCCTTCGCCTGCTTGAGCAAATCATCGTAGGGATAAGTGCTGTAGGAGATGCACCTGAGGCCTGATTTGGCCGCCTCGCCGCGTTCCATATCCTGGTGGAAGAGCACCGCCTCCTCGCCGCGTTTCTTGATGAGCGCCGCTCCGCTGACGTGCCCGCCGCCGGTCAGGTAGTACATGGGCGGGTTGTGCTCGGCGTTGCCGATGACGAGGATGGCGTC
>CAYTFM010000610.1:0-2186 GCA_964436735.1 uncultured Victivallales bacterium
CAAGTATATTATATGGGCATCCCGTTCGCAATAATATTTGTTAGACAGGCTCTAAGGGGCACGGAATTCACTAATCCAAAACTGGTAGATTAGAACGTTCCGTGTCCCTAACGTTTTTCTGGCATATAATTTCACGGGCGACCGTGGAATTATATGCCAGAAAAACTATAGTAGATTTTGCGGACAGCGTCCGTAGAATTCAGAGAGCGCGCGATGCGTATTCCAATGCCACGGTCCATTCGGGCGAGGCTGGTCATCCTCGTCATCCTCACCCTCCTGCCCCCCACCGCCATCATCGTCTACGATGGCTTCCAGGAGCGGACTATCGACATCCAGCGGGCGAAAGTCGACGCCCTCCGCGTGGCGAACGGATTCGTGAATCTGCAGAACTCCCTGATGATCGGGGTCGAGCAGACGTGCGCCACGCTCTCGATGCTGCCGGACGTGCGGAACCTTTCCTCGGAGCCCTGCCGTGGCGTCTTTGCCGACATAATCCGTCATAACAAGCTCTATAATAATATTTTGCTGGCTAAACCTGATGGAACTGTGGTCGCCAGCGGCGCGGGGACGAAGGTCGGCTACGCCGTTTCCGACAGGAAGCATTTCCAGGAGGCTCTCAAGAACAAGGGGTTTGGCATCGGCGAGTTCGTGATCTCTCGAAGCACGGGGCGTGCGGTGATGCCGACGGCGTATATGATAAGCGACCCGCAGGGGGCTCCGCTGGGGGTGATCATCCTCCTGATCAGCCTCGACAACTACGCCGATCTGATGCGGGAGGTGAAGCTGCCGGAAGGCTCCGACCTGACCATCTGCGACGGACGGGGGATCCGTTATTTCTACTATCCGCCCGACAACGTCAAAACGGGAGGGAGGGTTCCCGACCAGCTCTGGCGGCGGATGTCGGGGCTCCGCGCGGCGAATGTCTTCGTCGACGACGCCTCCAGTCCGGTTCGGCGCATCCACGCCTCGGTGCCGTTGCGCCTCAAGGAGTCATCCGATCCCTATTGCCACATCAGAGTCGGCATCCCGATGAAAAAGGTGCTGGCTCCCGCCAACCTCAGTCTGGCCAGAAGCTTTGTGCTGCTTCTCGTCGCGGGGGGGGCGGCCGTCTTCTGCGCATGGATTTTCAGCGGTGTGGCCATCACCGGCCGCCTGCAGCAGCTGCTCGACGCCGTGCGGCGTCTGCGGGAGCCGGGTGCGCGGACGCGGACTGGCATTCCCCACGACGACGGCGAGATCGGGGAGCTCGCCCGCGGCTTCGACCATCTCGCCGCCGAGCTTGAGTGGGAGGAGCGAGAGCTCCGGGAGAGCGAGGAGCGCTTCAGGAGGCTGGCGGAGAACGCCCCCGACGTCATCTACCGCATGGAGCTTCCCGATGGTCGCTACGACTACGTGAGCCCGTCCATCCTCCAGGTCACCGGCTACACGCAGAAGGAGGTTTACACGACACCGCTCCTCATGCGGAAGATCATACACCCCGAATGGGCCAACTATTTCGAGGAACAGTGGGGGAAGCTGCTGAGTGGCGAGGACGTGCCGCGGAGCTACGAGTTTCCGATCATCAACAAGTCGGGTGAGGAGCGGTGGCTGAGGCAGAGCAATTTCCTGGTCTGGGGGGATGATGGCAAACCGCAGTTTCTCGAGGGGGTCGTGACGGACATCACGGGGCGGCGGCAGGCGGAGTCGGCCCTCAAAGACGCCATGAGCCAGCTTGAGAACTCCTTGCAGAGTCTCGCCGAATCCGAGGAGCGCTACCGCGGTCTCTTCGAGAGCATGGCGCAGGGGGTGGTGTACTTCGACAACGAGGGAAGGCTGATCTCGGCGAATCCCGCCGCCGAGCGCATCCTCGGGCGGCCTGAGGCCGATCTGAAGGCTATGGGCAATGATCCCTTGTTGTGGGATTTTGTCGACGAGGAGGGGCGGCCTCTCGGAATGCTCGACGCGCCCGGAGCCAAGGCCGTTCGGACCGGGCAGCCCGTCAAGGGCGTCATTTTAGGCATCCGCAACCCCCGGTACGAGGAGCGTCGCTGGGGCTTTGCCAGCGCCATCCCGCGCTTCCGCGGCACTGACATCAATCCGTTCCAGGTTTTCATCACCTTCGAGGACATCACCGAGCTGCGTCTGGCCAAAAAGGAGCTGGAGGAGGTTAACAAGAATCTGTCGAAGGCTGTGGAGCGCGTCGAGGC
>CAYTFM010000611.1:0-2173 GCA_964436735.1 uncultured Victivallales bacterium
CCGTATCTCAGAGAATTGCCTAGAGAATCCAACGAGGGGGATGTACATCAAGCGCGAACCGAGGGAAGCGGATTTCTTTTTCGCGTTGACTACCCGGCGAATCCTTAGCAAGGCGGCCGCAGACCAGTTATTATTGTCCAGTCCGCTGGCCTACCGGACTGGAACTACGCCTTCGGCCTAAGTGAGAATGCCGACAACATAGATGAACTCGGGCGGTCTCAGCCGCCGCTGGATGTCCACGGCCACCCCATCGGTAACGCGAGTTTCCTTCTCGCGGCGAAACCGCAGGTTCGGCCGGTCTCCATCGACCTTAACGGAGACACGCTCGTCCTGACCAGTCCTAAGCAGACCCTCCGCATCGGCCCAGGTGAACTCGTGCGATTCCGTCTCCGCGCGAATCCGACGCGAAAGATTCAGGACGGCTCGCCCAATGGAAAACGTAAGCGGGTCAATCCAACTTTCGAAGTCCAAACCCGGTGGCTGGCAAGCAAGTTTGGAGACGCATTGGGTTCTCCAATCTGTATAGAGACGTTTGTCCCCGGATGGGCGTACGGCTGGCGAACCAAGTACGAACCGCAACCAGGTCAACGCATGGAGTGGTGGTCCGTTCTTTTTGAAGGAACATTTTGTTTAGGGAACCCTGCTGCACTGAAGCAACTTCTCGAATCAGGCATCGGCCCCGCCAAAGCCTTTGGTTTCGGACTCCTTTCAATTGCGAGAGCTTGACCATGACTGATTTTATTGTGAAAGATGGACCGTACCCATTACAGTCATCCCGAGCGAGGCGAGGCAACCTCTGTGTTTCTTTGGCCTTTGTTCCCTTTCGCCTTTCACCCTTGGCCTTTCGCCTCGTAACCAGGAAGGCATAGGCTATGCGCAATCTTCATGATCTCCCAAAGTTCGCTGACAGATGGAGCTATTTGTACCTTGAGCACGGCCGGTTGGAAAAGGAAGCAAGCGCGCTCACTTTCTATAAGGCTGAAGGCTCGATAGATATCCCCGTAGATCAACTCGGCCTGCTACTGCTCGGCCCCGGTTCGACTGTGACGCATGCCGCGATGCGGTGTCTGGCAGACAATAACACGCTGGTTTGCTGGACGGGAGAAGAAGGCGTCCGGCTGTACGCGCACAGCACGGGCGGAACGCATCATTCGAGTCGTTTGCTGCGACAGGCGGCCCTCTACTCAAATTATGACGACCGAATCAACGTTATCCGACGGATGTACGGGAAACGGTTTCCCGAGCCGCTGCCCGACAAAGTCTCTCTTGAGCTTGTGCGAGCCAAGGAAGGCTATCGCGTCCGAGAAGCATACCGGAAGATATCCGAGGAGATCGGCATCGAGTGGCGCGGCAGAAGCTATAAACAGGATAATTGGGACCATGCCGATCCTCTGAACCGCGCGCTGTCCTCGGCCAGCGCATGCCTTTATGGTCTTTGCCATGCCGCGATTCTTTCAGCGGGATATTCCCCTGCAATCGGATTCATTCATACAGGGAAACTGTTGTCATTCGTCTACGATATAGCCGATCTTTACAAGACCGAGGTTACCGTGCCGATGGCATTTCGAACCGTCAAGGAAGGCAAGTTCGACGTCGAGCGCCGAACGAGAATTGCCTGTCGCAATACTTTTCATGAGACGAAGTTGATGCAGCGAATCTTGCCTGATATAGCGGAGGTCCTGGATGCTCGTGATGATCTTGGAGAGCGCCCCGGCGAGCTTGAAGGGAGAGCTATCACGCTGGCTGATCGAGCCGCGGACGGGAGTCTTCCTTGGCAACCCGAGTGCGAGGGTGAGGGATCAACTCTGGGAGAAGGCGACGCAGAAGATTGGTAGAGGCTCTGTGCTGCAGATGTGGAGCGACAGCCGGCTACCGCAAGGATACCGGCATCGTGGCGCAGGCTTCCCGGACCGCACGATCACAGACATGGAAGGGATTGCCCTTGTCCTGCGTCCGGATCGAATCTCGAAGAGCAGGAAGGGAAGGACAAGGAACAAAGAAAACGCAGACGGAACTGACCCAAACCAGTTGTTACTCCCCTTTATGTTGTGACACCTGATCTTTCGGTGGGCAAGATTTTGGTGTATTCCCCACGCACGTGGGGGTGAACCGATCGAGATGCGCGACATTTTCTTTATCACCGCGGTATTCCCCACGCACGGGGGGGTGAACC
>CAYTFM010000612.1:0-2165 GCA_964436735.1 uncultured Victivallales bacterium
CGACAGCGATTTCCCGGACCGGGCCGCCCTCCCTGCCTTCCGACGCCACGCACTGGGCGCAGTGCCGCTCCTCGAATGTCGCGGCGTCGGTGCCGTCGCCGACCACGAGGAAATATTTGTCGAAGAGGCGGAACCGGTCGAGCGCCTTCGAGCGTATCAGTGTGGCGGAGAGCCTGGAAAGCGGAAGGAGGATCAATCAGCGCGAAGAATCATTTTCGGGGAAGCTGAGGGCGAACTCGCGCAAGGTGGTAAACGAGGCGCGACGCGCGAGCGCCGACAGATAGCTGTCGAGCTTTGCTGCCATCTGTCCGCTATGGACGCTGCGGACAAACCAAGGCAGACAGGTGTATTCGCTCAAATCGCTGAACTCCCAGGGGTGGAAAAATATGTTCACGTAGCCGTCCGCGCGGAGGCACCACCGGGAGGCGTAGAGCATCAGCGGCAGCGGCGTGTTTTTAAACGCCAGCCAGAAGAGCGGGAATCTGATGAGCGGGGTCGCCGAGATCGGCACTTGAACGACGCCGTCCACTTTGTAGGCCGTCCGCGGCATGAGGAAGTTGTTGTATCTGCCGGGAAGGTAGATCGGATTGTCCGAAGAGTTGTACACGTACCCCGCGTCGCGGAGCGGCGCGCTTGCGACCGGCTGGAGCCGCGGACTTCTGAAGCCAGCAACCTCGACGGAGAGCAGATCCTCGAGGGACTTCTTCGAGTCCGCCACGTCGCCGGGGGAGGCAACGCCTTTATGCGTGAGGCCATGGGAGGCGATCTCGTGCGTCTTGGCGACCTCGGCCACGAGGGACATGTTGGCTTTGGCGAAACTGGCGGTCGTGAAAAAGGTCGCCCGGATGTCGAACTTGTCGAGGAGCGGCAAGAGCCGCGCGAGTCCCTCGCGGGTCACCGAGTACTGCGCGGCCTCCGGAACGGGACGGCCATACTCCTCGGGGATGTCGAACTCCTCAAGGTCGAAGCTTAACAGGGCGAACCGTTTGTCGGCGGAGTATGCGGTCATGATCCACGTGCTGTGGGGTTGCTCGTGACCGGCCGTGCGGCCGGGACGTGGTTGCGATGTTCAAAGGTGGGAAACAATACACCGCGGCGCCACGCGCGGCCAGTGGCCACGGCGGCGGCCCGCGCAACTTCTCGGCTTGCGTTCGTGTGTGCGTATATTCCTTTTGAAAGCCTCCGCAACTCCCCGGTTCACGCCATCGAGGCGGCTCTCAAGGCAATCGGACGTTTCCAGGTGCGGTTCAGCTCGGCGTGAACTCACGCCGCCAGCGATTCCCCACCCGTGTTCGCCGACGCACAATCAAACAACACGAAATGGCGCTAACGCGCCGGACTCACTCCACCCCCTGACGTTATCGCAAGGTAGCCGCTACCGCATATGCCCCACCGCCTCTTATCCCCAGTTCGGAGTTACTGCAGGAGGGTACCCACACTGGCGGCGGCCGTATCCGCATGCTAAGTTTCCACACGGCACACGCACCAACCACCGCAGCAGCGAACTTACAAGGAGGCACCCCATGTCGACAGGCGAGCGCACGTACGGCTTCTTCATCCCCTCGGTCACCCTGATGGGCATTGGTTGCCACAAGGAACTCCCCGCCCGGATCAAAAGCCTCGGCGCCTCGAAGCCGTTCATCTGCACGGACGAGGGAATGACGAAATGCGGGCTGACCGCCAAGATCGCCAAGCTGGTCAAGGATGAGACTGGGGCGTCCGTCGTGATCTTCGACAAGACCGTGCCGAACCCGACCGACAAGAACGTCGAGGAGGGACTCGCCCTTTACAGGAAGAACAAGTGCGACATGCTCATCACGCTCGGCGGCGGCAGCGCGCACGACTGCGGCAAAGGCATCGCCATCGTGGCGTCGAACGGCGGCAAGATCCATGACTATGAGGGCGTCGACAAGTCCACGAAGTCCCTCCCCCCCCTGATCGCCGTGAACACGACCGCCGGCACCGCCAGCGAGATGACCCGCTTCTGCATCATCACCGACACCAAACGCCACGTGAAAATGGCGATCATCGACTGGCGGGTGACCCCGCTCATCGCCATCAATGATCCGCTGCTCATGGCCGGCATGCCCCCCTTCCTCACCGCTTGCACCGGAATGGACGCCCTCACGCACGCCGTCGAGGCGTACGTGTCGACGGACGCCACG
>CAYTFM010000613.1:0-2143 GCA_964436735.1 uncultured Victivallales bacterium
GTATTGTTATTTTAGACCCCAAAAAAGCCGGTGTCAAGCATTTATGATGGTCACGTGTAATCCTTCAGTCTCCGGTGGCTCATGACCGATAACATGCAGATTTCAAGAGACAGCGGGCGACTTGCCTTTATCCGTCGTTGGCCACAAGAGACCCCTGTACCGATTCCACAAGATTCGGGAACAGCAATTCGAACGGGTCGCCGCGCGGATTGCGCGTCAGGGCGTCCAAGACATTTTTGAGATGCGTTGCGGGATCAAATCCCTGGTTTTTGATCGTGTGGATGACGGACATCCAAACGCCGCGCATCTTGGCGCCTGCGTCGGATTGGGAGCCGAAGCTGACTTTCCTGGCGATGACGGTCGGCCTCAGTCCGCGTTCGGCGGCATTGTTGTCGGCGGGGACGCGTCGGTCTTTGACCCATTGATAGAGGGAGGATTCATTCTCTCGGAAAATCTCCTGGATATTGCGGATTCCCATGTGGTTTGCGGGCGCCGCCACGATTTGGAGAATGTCCTGTTTGATCTCTTCCGCGCGGCCGTAATATTCCTCGTCGGGGATGGGCAGTGAACGCAGTTTCATGGCCCTGGCGAGCAGAGGCGCGAAGCGATCCACAAAGGCTTTAACCTCGGCGTTGTCCGGAAACTCCTTGAGCAGATCGGTCACGGCGCGCAGCAGGTGAGCGTAGCAGTATTGCTTGAGAATGCGCAGGATGTTGTATCCGGCATAGCGATCCGCGACCAGGACTCCAAACAGGAGGCCGTTTCCGAAGACCTCCAGCGGAACGACGGATGCCCTTGTGTTGCGGAACAGAAAGACGGCGAGTTGCGGGGTCAGAAACGACCAGCAGTAGCCGTTCCGGCCTTGGGTGCGCCAACCGGTTTCGTCAGCGTGTTTGACGGGGGCTTGGCGCAGCATTTCGTAGAGCCTCGGCAGGCAGGGTTCGAGCCGTTCGGCGATCCGGCGGAAGCACCCGGCCAGCGTTCCCTCGTTCAAACTCAACATGCCGCAGACCCGCCCCATCGGGATTCCGTGGAGGTAGTGCATCGTCGTCGAGGCGGCGATCAGTCCATTGGAATACAGGTTGTCCGGCAGCACGGAGACGGGGGCGGGCGTGAAGGTTTTGCGGCAGCGAGGGCAGTACGTCTTGTGCAGGGAATAGAGAATCTTCCTTGTCGCCTGCGGCGGGATATCCAGCACGGATTTCTTTTCGAAGCCCTTGTTGTCCAGCGGATCGCCGCAGATCGGGCACATTTCAAAATCGTTCGTCAATTCGATCACCTCGTCCGCCTCGGCTTCGTCGAACCCTTTGCGTCCGTGGCCGGGGTGACCGGCTTGCGCGCCGCGCTTTTTCTTTTCAGGGAACCCAGACGCAGGGATGGGCGTCGGCGTGTTGGCCTTCACGGGCTGCTTCGACGACGGCGTGGAGGAGCCGAAGAACCCCTCCTTGATCTTGCGTTTCAACCGGCAGTTCTCCTGCCGGAGCCGCTGAATTTCCTCCGTCATCTTGTCGATCTTCTGCTGCTTTTCCAGGCATTGCGGGCAGGTGTTGATCCCCATCAGTCTTCCCGAAGCCGGAGAATCTGTTTTTGGACGTCCGACGCCTCGGCCAGTATCTCCTTGACGCGCCGGTAATTCTCCGCCCACGCCCGGACCTCCCTTTCCATTTTTTTCGGCACGTAGAGCGCAACCGTTTTTTGAGCTTCCTTCCACGTCACGAACATGGCGGGATGCTTGGGGCCGCCTTGCCGGCAGGCGCAGTTTTTCTTGCCGCAGATTCGCTCCGTCACGGAAACCGATCCCTGCATCCAGGGCCCGACTTTCGAAAGACGGGCCTTCAGACGCTCCTGTTTCCGCTCCAATTGCATTCGTTGGGTTGCCATTATCATCTCCCCCTTTCAAATTTGCGATTCGGCGTCACGAGCCGATTCTCTTTATCCTTACTGTATATATACAGTAAGGATTTGTCAACAGAAAAATGAGGCCGTGCAAAAATAATTTTGAAATTGATCAGTGCGATGAAGAGGCTTGGCTATTCGGGACTGAGGCGAGTGGCCGGGGAACTCAACGGGCTGCCACGTAAGACTGAAGGATTACCAGAAAATGGATATTCAAATTGACAAGAAAATAGGATCATGGGATCAC
>CAYTFM010000614.1:0-1597 GCA_964436735.1 uncultured Victivallales bacterium
TTTCTTGGCAAGCCCCCATGATGCGTTCTCTCCATAGAACTTGTCCCAGTTGAATCGGCGGGCGAGTGCTTGGGCGTATGGCTCGGGCGACACGGGGAAACGTGCCCACATTATACGTAACGCCTCAGGATAAAGCCGATCATGGGGGAGGTGGAGCATGGACTCGGATCGTTCGTGCTGCCGCTCGGTATGCTTAAGGATTCTTCCCTGAGCGCGGAGACGTTCCCGGCTAACGACCGCAGCTCCAGCCGAATCGACCACGGTCGTCAATGAAACCCCTGCGTCCGCAAGACGCTGCTGGAGCCCGCGCAGATGACTCAGCTTGCGGGCGGCGGCATCCCTGTCATGGGACTTTTCACGCTCGCTCCTGAAGTGGACCGCCAGCCGATCTATGTCGCCTTCGAAATCGGACACCGCCACGAGGGCAAACCATAGGTCCCAGTAGCTTAGCTCAAGGCGTTTCCCCGCGCTCCCAGCGGCCACGCAAACCATTTGGGTTCCCTCGGGGACAGGAGCTTTGTTTGGCTTCCCCTTGAACGGCACCGTCATCTTCCTCGCATCCATGTCCGTCATCACCTTTATTCTTGAACGTCACCCGCCACGCCCAATATGGCTGCCACCTGGAAACATGAGCCGATTAATGTAAAATAAGGTTTTCCGCATAAGGTTCAAGGATCACAAAGCCGAAGTTGCGAGGCACGCCGCGGACGGGGATTGAAGCAGGCTCGTGGCTGATCTCACCTTGGGGAAGATCACGTATCATGAATATATACACATTTACACATTGGAGGTTCTTATCGTCAGCGGCTCCCATGTCCGAGAAGTTCGTGTATGAGAACCCGGTGATATCCTGAACAATCGAAATCCTCGAAACCCAGCACCGCGCCATATCCGCCGCGTTCGACCGTGAGGAGGAGCGCATGTGCGAGTTCCAGATGGATGAGCTGGACGCCGATATCCCCCGCGTCAGCCCGAAGAGGGAAAGGGCTCGAAGGGTTGAATTAAAACGTTTGCGATGGTAGGATTGACCGTAGAACATGAAATAACACAGGAGGTGTGAATTAGAATAGAGCATTGATCAACACAATTTAGTTTGCGTGACTTTCAGAGCGTTTCCGCCAGAAAACGACCAATTTTCAAATGCAAGGAAATGCGATGGGGGTTGCGCCTCACATACTGGGGCGCATTCCTTCCTTTATTCCTTGCATGGGTGCTTGGTCGTACCTCTGGCGGGATGGGATTGGGTGTGCCCCTTTTCTTTTGGCTCATCCCGCCTCCCGACATCCGAAAGCGCGCGTAAAAGGCATGCGGCGGATTTTGGATTTCAACCACGGAGGTGAATATGGATAGGTTTGGCGTGATGTTGGAGTGCGCGCTTCTGCCGACAGCCCTCGTTCCCATGCGGATTGATGCGCAGGAGGGCGCGTGGAGCGCGACCGGTTCGATGGCTGAGAAGCGGGATCGTCACTGCGCCACGCTGCTGCCGAACGGCAAGGTGCTTGTCACGGGAGGGGCGTCCACCAAGGCGTGCGAGCTGTACGACCCCTCAATGGGGGAATGGACGACGACCGGCTCGATGGCGAACTGGAGATCGCAG
>CAYTFM010000614.1:1607-2135 GCA_964436735.1 uncultured Victivallales bacterium
AGGAAGACTCTCCGTCCCGGTAGTCCTTCTCGTAGGGCTTCACCTCCACGCTCCTTGCGAACGGCAAAGTCCTCGTGACGGGAAGCGGGGACGGCGCGTGCGAGCTGTACGATCCCGCGACGGGGGCGTTCAGCCCCACCGGCTCAATGATGGGGGGCAGGGAGACCGCCACGCTTCTCCCCAATGGGAAAGTGCTCATGCCGGGATGGGGAGCGGAGGGTTGCGGACTCTACGACCCGTCGACGGGAACATGGACGAGAACTGACGCGATGGACGTGCAGAAAAGTGGCCACACCTCCACGCTTCTTCCCAATGGCAAGGTTCTTGTGGCGGGAGGAGGAGTCGACAAGGACGGCATGATGGCGGCCTGCGGGCTTTACGACCCGTCGACGGGTAAATGGAGCGCGACGGGTTCCATGGCGAATCCGAGGTTTGACCACACGGCCACGCTTCTGCCGAACGGAAAGGTTCTTGTGGCGGGCGGATACTACGCGCATGGTTATTCCTCCTGCGAGCTTTACGATCCGG
>CAYTFM010000615.1:0-2130 GCA_964436735.1 uncultured Victivallales bacterium
CTATGCCAGCGCGCAGGAAGTTCGACATGATAGGTCAACTCGTCCCACCCCACCGGATAGCACAAGGCTGGCCCCAACACCGCCGCGGCGAACAAGACGAAAACAGCAATCGCTCCCACTTCACTCACCGATAAGCTCTTCAACAGCTCCGCGAGCGGATACCCTCCGCGGCGCACGGACCGCACGGCCAACCACACTCCCGCGCCAGCTCCAAGAACGAGCCCGACTTTGACAACCGGAGCAGTGAGAACCCCGAGGCTTCCACCAAGAAGCACCAAGAGACTAACGAGATCAAGCCCGACGGCGGTCACCAGCAACAGACGGCCGACGCGGAAAGTTCCGATGTAGGAATCACGTCCGACGGCAAGACCGCCAAGAGCGGACGCAGCCAACAGCAATGCCCCCACCGACACTATGGCGTTACCGTTGGAGCCAAGTGAATGCAACCAGATGGTCATTTCGCAGGGTCGCCAGGTTTCCTATACTTCTGGAGTAGTTCAGGAGGTATTTTAAGCGGCGTCATATCCCATTCCGGATTTTTCAAAAGGTACGGAAGAATATCTTGCGAAAGACCTTTCACCTCAAGAGTTCTCTGGATGCTCTTGAATGACTCCTGCGCCTGGGGAAGTTTGAGCTCCCGCTGCGCCTGGGCAAGATTGTACCACGCCCCCGCAAGAAGCGGATAGTTCCTCACCTCCTGCTCAAGATGCGGCAGAGCCTGCGCAGTCCGCCCCATCTTCCGCAGGCACAACGCCTCGAATCCATGGTTGTGGGCGAAATTCCGGAAAGGCGTCTTGTCGAACAACGCGAAGTACTTGAGGGATAACTCAGGGTTCTGATGCTGCGTGAAAGCGGAAAGCGCGGCCTTGTAGATGAACTTGGGATTCAGCTTATACTCCAACGCTTTGTCAAAATAGTACAAGGCAAGATCCTGCTGACCTCGCGCCTCGTAGTGCTCGCCCGTTCTGTGATAGTACGAGCCCAGCAAATCGTTCCTGACGGCGACGGCGGTGAGAGCGAAGACGACGCACCCGAAAAACATCATCACAAGCGACATCCAAACAGGACACGCGGGAACAATCGGCACCACCTGTCCGCCTTCCACCGACTCCTCCCGCCTCAAAGTCCCCGCCCACATCTGCCCGACCAGAAGAGCGCCCACCACAATCATCGGCCACTCGAAGAAGATAAGATCGAAAAAGGCATGAACAAACAATATCACATAGCACTGGAAGCAAATTCTACCGAACCAGTCGACCCTCTTGTAGCTGAAAAAGAACCATATAAGCGGATATCCCCATATCACACACCATGCGGCAAATCCCAGCACGCCATACGAGGCGAGAATGTACAACGGCGTGTTATGCGGATGATTGGATCTGACCGCCGCGAAGTCCCTGATGAAGTAGCCCAGCGGCCGATAGGGGGCGAAGGAGCTTTCGAATCCCCCGGAACCAACTCCCAGAAGCGGGTTGTCCTTCGCCATCACAACACACCCCTCCCACAAGGGGAATCTGACATCCTTGTCAATCATTTCGGGAATCTCGCTTCGCAAGAACGCCATGACCACCACCATCGCGAGAGCGGTATAAGTCAGCACGCGGAGCTTCGAATGGTATCTCGCAGAAAGAACATACAGAAGCGAGAAGAGGAAAATCGAGACGGACAAACCAAGCATTGCGCCGCGGGATTCGCATTTGTACACCGCATAGGAGGCAGGCAGCACAGGAATGATCAGGGCAGCAAGCGGGAGAAGGCGGGACTTATCCCAGATCGGTGCTGAAAGTTTTCCTCGCGCCACCAGCCAGTCAGCTGTCTTGCTGACGACGGTGTAGACCAGATAGCACGTGAAAATGGTGGTGACCATTATGAGCGTGGCATTCCAGTTCCTGTTACCAGCCAACCCCACCACCTCGGAACAGCGGGCGACCTGGAGCACAGAGTGGGCTATGCTCATGCACCACAGTCCCGCCATGAACAGAGGCAGATAGAACACGAGAAGATCCCAATACAGGAGAGCGAACAAAGGGATGGCCACCCAAAACAAAGAGAAACCAAACTCGTCCAGTTGGTACGTGGGGAATACGAGAAGATGGGCAACACAGACGAGAGAGAATATACCGAAGGCCA
>CAYTFM010000616.1:0-2084 GCA_964436735.1 uncultured Victivallales bacterium
TGGTGCACTGCGGCTGCGCCACAGATGCGACGGGGATGGCCAATCGGCTCATTCAAAGCCCGTACGCCGCTGGATCCGCATAAACGGAAACCTCGGAGTGTTGCTGTTTCCGCTCCTCAGTGGGGGTTCCTCCGACGGTCAAGTTCCCGCGCGGAAAAACTTCGTTTTTAATATTTGCGCAATGACCATCCGCGCATAACACGTTGGAGGATTTGTTTTGTCCGCCAGGATGCCTGTAGCCGACCCTGCGGTTGGTGTTGCCGACTTGACTGTTCGACTGCTGACCAGCATACATGCCGTCGGAAAGGGCGATAAGGCGCGACGGGGATTTGAACGAAATGTCCTTTTGCGGCGGGAGAAGCCCATCGGTGCATGGATACCCAACTGATGTGGTGTAATAGACATCAGTCATTGAGGCGCGGGTCTTTGTGGACGCGCTGGATGATGTCGGATTTTGCGCGTTGATCCAGTAAGAGACACGGGTGACCCTTTCACACCAGCCCGGCATTGGCGCGCCGACCTTGTTGAAGTTGGGCCATGGCATGTACCCGTTGGGTTTGTCCGGATCGGTTCCCGTTTGACCGCCAGCCCATCCGTCGAGATCGAGGGTCTCGGGGCAGTGGAAAACGTTGTTCTGAGCTTTGTCGCCTCCCTCGTTGAGGTGGTTTTCCATAATCAGGATCGGCCCCCATCCGTCAAAAGTGATTTGCGTGGAGGAGTAGCACCCCACCATATTGTACGAGGGCACGACATAGCCTTTGTGGGTGGACTGATACCCCGCCAGCGCCACGCCGATGTTCTTGAGGTTCCCCATGCAGAGCTTCGCTCTGGCTTGGGCTCTCGATGTTTTCAACACGGGCAGCAACAACCCGGCAAGAATCATGATGACGGCAATCACTACCAACAACTCGACAAGGGTGAAGACTATGAGAGGGTAATTCGCGGCTGAGCATATTTTCTGACGTGTCATGTTTTTCTCCTGATATTCGATGTCTTCCTAATTGTTGTCGACCTCAAAAAGGACGAAGCCGGAGTTGATTTTCGAGATTCCTATGAAATATTCGCCCAATTCTTTGAAGTCGCAGTAAAGGCAATACCTGTCGTCGCCGCGGTTGTGCTGAACTTTCAACACGGTGAATGGCTTACCGGCAAGAGATTCGAGTATGCTGGAGGCTTCAACCCTCTTCTCCTCCGGAGTGCTAGCCTTCCATAGGGTGCCCGCGCTGAAGTCGTATTCCGTGCCATTGCTCAAGAGTTTTCCGAGATACTTATAGATATCGTCGGATGTGACGTCCTCGGCGATCTTCATGGGGGCTGGAGGCGCCGTCACGGTTTCCGCCGCCGTGGATGTGGCTTCAGGAAGTTTGACTTCCACATTGCTTGGCCCATCCACAACCTCAACCGCCTTCTCCTTGACGGCGGTGGCCGCCTGTATCCATGGCTCTCTTGTGAGGTATCCGAAGAGGCACGCCACCACGAGAACACCGCCCGAGACACCGAAAGACCAGAGAGCTCTGCCATGCTTCCGCAGCTTCTCCTTCTTGACGTTATCCTCCACGGCGCGGCGCTTGTTCTCATTCAAACTTTGATACAGGACGTCGCGCTCCTGCCTGCTTTTCAATTCCTCCTCGACCTTTCTGCGTTCCTTGGCCATGGCGATATTCCGCTTCAACTGCCGGGAAGCGCTTGTTAGGCCATTTTCATAATCCATGCTCAGTTCCTCCTACTGTATTCCGCGGCGCAAGTAAATCAGATGATAAGTCGAGGCTACTACAAGTGAATTCAGAAACCCTCCCGATGGTGCCGTCGGCGCTCTTCTCGCCACCGATTTCCTTTGTTGTTCCCAACGGTTTAAAATACCGCAGACGTGTAATACTGGCAATAACGTCCAATATACTTTAATACTTATTATGAATAATATTGTTATAATAATTTATTATTGCTAGTATTAATAAGTATATAACGCTCGCCAATATTAGAGGTGTTCTTTATGGTAAGATGGCGTCCAGCCGCCAGCGCTTGATCCGGCGTCGTGCGCTTTGGCGGAGGTGAATGAGCGATTTGTCCAGCGACCACAACATATT
>CAYTFM010000617.1:0-2079 GCA_964436735.1 uncultured Victivallales bacterium
TATGAGCGTGAACGTCGTTTTTCTCATGGGTGTGATCTCCTTTCAAGATAATATGTACTTAACCTGCCGCGGCGGAGACATTGGTCATTTGAGATTAGTCATACACAAATTACTTCTTTTCAAAGGTGCTGCGTATTCGATAGTTACGCTGTTTTTATCGATGACAACCCCTTTAACCATGTTTTCGACGATGTGCCGCCGGGTGGCGAAGTCAGCCTCTGCCGTCTGGGTTTTCACTGCCGAGGCGAATCTGGAGAAACTCTCCAGCATCTGCTCGACCTCTCCGTCGTCGATCTTATCCGCCTTGAGTTTTTCGAGCCTCACGGTGACATCATGAAGTTCCCCCTTGATGCGTTTGAGCCGCTCGGCATGCTCGTCGCGGCTTATGGCCTCCCTGACGTAGAGGTCGTTCACGCGGCGCAGCTGCTCCTCAAGCTTTGCCCGCTTCCCGGCGTCGTCGCCTCCGGAAGACGCCTTCGGCAGCATTCTGCCGCGGAGCAGCTTGTGATATTTCCTCAAGGTCGAAGGACGGCGCACCATCGCCGCCACCTCCCTCCACACGGCGTTGTCAAGATCCGCTATTGGGAGCCTCGTTCCGTTGGCGCACACGGCGAGGCCGAACTCCTCGGCCACGCTCCGACGGGCATAGCGGCACGCGTACTTGCCGACATGCGCATGGGACTGCATGCGCCGACCGCACGCCCCACATTTTATCAGGCCGCGCAGCAGGTGCTCGCTTTTCGAGTTCCGGGCGGAAAGCTCCTTGTTCGCCTGGAGCCGATCCCGCGCAAGCGAGAACGCCTCCTCGTCGACGATGGCCGGACAGCTGAAAGGCTGCCACTCGTCCGGCGGGCGCTCCCTCTTGCCTGTCTTCGGGTATTTCCTGTAGACCGGTTCCAGAGGCCTGTCCCGGCGCGGGAGAACCGCCTCGACCTTGTTGGCTTGTCCTGTGCCGTGATACATGCTGTTCCGCAAGATGTGGCGCACGCTGGCCCCCGTCCAGCGCCCGCCTCTTGCCGGCCTGACCCCCTCGGCCGCGAGGCGGGCCGCCACCGCCCGAAGGGACAGGCCGCCGTTCACGAACCAGTCGAATATCCTTTTCACCGCCGCCGCCTCCTCCGGAATTGTCTCGAAGCGCGCCGGATGATCGCCGGACTTTGGGAAGTACTTGTATCCAAACGTCCTGCGTCCGGAGACAATCTCCCCTTGGCGCATGCGGTGGAGCTTGCCCCTGCGAGTCCGTTCCAGAATCTTCGCCCTCTCGTACTCGGCGATCACGCCTTGCATCTGGAGCAGCAGCCTCTCGTCGGAGCTGCGGCCAATCGGCCGCCTCGTGAACACGAGCGCGCAGCCACTCCCCTCAAACTCCTCAAGCAGAAGCATTTGATAGACATAGCTTCTCGCGAGACGGTCGGGGTCGAAGACCAGCACGGCGTCGAACTTGCCCTCGGCGACTTTGTCGCGCAGAGCGTCAAGGGCCGGGCGGGCGAGCGAGGAGCCGGAGTAGCCCTCGTCCACGAACCGGCACGCGTCCGGCACCATCAAGTCATGCCTGCCCGCGTGATCCACCAGCTCGGCGATCTGGCTGGCCACGGTCTCCTCCCGCTCCTGGAGCTGGGTCGACACCCGCGCGTACAGGGCGAGCCTCATTCCCATTTCAAGGGTAGTTCCGGCTGGCTCAACCGATCCTCCGGCGGTTTTTCCCGCTTCCCGCGGCAGTGGGCGTCCTTCCGGATGAGCAGCTCGTACAGCTTTTGCATGCGATCCTCCAAGCTTCTGTCCGGAATCGGCTTTTTTTATATCTGGCAGCTTGCTCATGACACGCTCCTTTCGATGTTAGGGAATCTACCTTTCGCAGCCGAAAAAACAGCATTGGTTGGGGTTAGTTTTCCGCAACTATCGATGGAGTAGCACATTAAAAATGTCAGAATGTAATTTGTGTATAGTAAGTTGACATTGGTCATTGGTAAGAGTGTAAATGTCTCAATCCCAATGACCACTGACCGATGACCACTGACCGATGACCACTGACCGATGACGCATGATCCCCCCGCACCCCGTTAAGCCCACGTATATCGC
>CAYTFM010000618.1:0-2078 GCA_964436735.1 uncultured Victivallales bacterium
CGCCATCCGCTCCCGTGGGTGTGCTGTGGCCTTGAAGTGGTTGTTTCATAAGAGAGGTCGGTATGGAAATGGGCAACGTAGGGGCGGCGTTCGCATTGACGCTTTTGGCCGGACTGGCCACGGGCATCGGCAGCGCCATCGCGTTCTTCGCGCGGCGGACGAACTACCGCTTCCTTTCCGTGGCGATGGGGTTTTCGGCGGGGGTGATGATCTATGTGTCCTTTGTGGAGATCTTCCCCGAGGCGCAGAAGGCCCTGGCGGCGGCCTATGGCGACTACTGGGGCAGGTGGGCCACCGCGGCGGCCTTTTTCGCCGGCATCCTGCTGATCGGCCTCATCGACCAGTTGATCCCCTCGGCGGAGAATCCGCACGAGACGCACTCGGAGCGGGAGACCGCCCCCCTTCACAACGCGGCGGCGCCGCTTCCCGACTTCTCGCCCTCGGCGGCGCATCCCTTCGTGAACGGAGACCACGACCACCATGTCAACCAAAAACACCTTTTGCGGATGGGGGTGTTCGTCGCCCTCGCCCTCGCCATCCACAACTTCCCCGAGGGACTTGCGACGTTCCTCGCCGCCCTCCAGGATCCACAGGTTGGCATCGCCATCGCCGTCGCCATCGCCTTGCATAATATCCCTGAGGGAATCAGCGTCTCCGTCCCCATCTTCTATGCGACGGGAAGCAGGAAGAAGGCGTTTGCCTACTCGTTGCTCAGCGGGTTGGCGGAACCGGTGGGAGCCGTCGTCGCCTTCCTCCTGATCCGGGCGTTTTTCGCGGGCGCCGGAGGCGAACTGCCCCCGCAGATCATGGGGTTCATGCTGGGCGGCGTCGCCGGCATCATGGTCTTCATCAGCCTTGACGGCCTTCTGCCGACGAGCAAGGCGTACGGCAAGGGGCACGACAGCGTCTACGGGCTGATGTCGGGCATGATCCTCATGGCCCTGAGTCTGCTGCTCATGAAGAAGTGAGGCGCCTCCGCGTCAGCGGCGGTGGCGCTTTCGGGCGATCACTTCCTCCTGCACCTCGGCGGAGAGCGAGACGAAGCGCCCCGAGTACCCGCCGACCCGCACCATGAGATGTTGGTGCGCGGTTGGATCGGACTTGGCTCTGAGAAGTTCGGCGACGTCGGTCGCGTTGCCTTGGAACATCTGTCCGCCGGTCGACAGGAACGCCTTGACGATCGCCGCCAACCGCTCCTCGGTGGCGGCTGACGGGTCGAGGTCCCACATGCTGCTGGCCCCGCCGGCGAAAAGCTCGAGGCTCAGCGAGTTCGCCGATAGCATCGCGGTCGTAAGCCCTTCGGTCATCGACGATCCCTGCGGCGTAAGGCCTTGGGCGATAGGAACTCCGGCGGGACGTCCGTCAGGGGTCGCCCCCAAAGCCCGCCCCGCGACCGGTGACATCATAAACGTCATGACCATCGGCTTGATGGCTCGGCCGAAACGGTTTTTATAGCTACCGTAGGCGGCGCAGACGCTCCGCGTCGCCCGGTCGACCATGGCGTCGGCGGTCTTGTTCCCCTGGCCGAACTTCGGAAGGGCGCGCAGCTGCGCCTGAAGTGCCTCATGTCCCTTGAAGTTGGCGCGGAGGGCGTCGAGCAGCTCGGCGGCGGGGACGGACCGCTCGTCGAACACGGCGCGCTTGATGGCTGACAGGCTGTCGCCGAGGTTGGGGATTCCAAGCGGCGTCGATCCGTAATCCTCGTAGCGCGCCCCGCCGCCGTTGATCACCCGGCCGCGGGCGATGCAATCCTCCACCTGGCTCGACACGAGGAAGCGCGGACGGCTCCGCTCGAACTCCTCGCTGGCGATGTCCATGCAGCGGAAGGTGAGGTGGAGTATGCGCGTCAACTGCGATTCGAACGCGTCGTAGAGTTCCTCGAACGTGGCGAAGTCCGCAAGCGTTTTGTCCCACTGCGGCAGCATCCTCTTTCCCGTGTTGAGGCAGCGGCCGCCATTGATGACCAGTTCCAAAACCTTCGGCGTGTTGAAGAAGCCGGCGAACAGCAGATCGCCCGCAATGCCGTGCGGGGACAATTCCATGCAGCCGCCGCACATGTACATGCGGGCGTCCTCGAC
>CAYTFM010000619.1:0-2070 GCA_964436735.1 uncultured Victivallales bacterium
AGGTGCTGGAAGTGGACAACTCCTCGGGAAGCGATGTGCTGGTCGTGAACGAGACGGACAAGGATTTCGTATACCAGTCGCATCCCTATCGGGGGATTGAAGCCGCCAACTTGACTTTTTACACTTCTCGATAACCATATTCGCAACGAAGCGTGGCGAACGCGCTGGCTTTGAGGCTGAGGCGGATGCCGCCGAAGGAATCAATCGGCACGGCATTGTCTCCTTCCTCGTTCAAATCACAGAGGAAGGCGGCGGCTGGCTTGACGTCGAGGCGAACCGTGGCCTCGGCTTTCGAGATGCCGCAGTTCCACACTCGGACAACGATGCCTCGCCCGTCAGCGGCGGGCTTGACCGCCGTTGCGATCACGTTCTCCGGCGCGTCCACGCGCAGGAGGCTGCGCGTCACGGCCGGCGCCAGCGTCAGGTGTGTCTGCGTGCCGCACTGCATTTCCATCGCGCGGCGCAGCACGGCGCCGCGCGGCAGGTCGCCCGCGAAGGGCAGCAGGGCGTAGCGGAACTCAAGCCGTCCCTGGACCTGCGGTCCTGGTTCGCCGTCGGTCGTGGCGGTCTTGCCCACGGCGCGGAACAGCGTCAACGCCAGGGTCCGGCGGGCATCGTCGATCACGCTGTGCTCGTGCAGCCCTTCCGGGCAGAGGACGGCCAGCCCCGCCTGGCCGTCGGCCAAGGCAAAGATGGTGTGGTGCGGCCGTTCCTGCGGATCCGGCTCCTTGTACTCTGTCGAACAGGGATCGGTAGCAACCGGCCGCTCCACCCAGGCGAAGGGCTGGTCGGACCAGTAGCTGTCCGCGGCGATGTCCGTCGGGAATAGGACGCGGAGCCGATGGTCGCAAGCCGTGTTGTCGACCACGGTGCGCACGTGCAGCAGCGGGTCGCCCGCCTTCAGGGTGAGGTAGTCGGTGACCGGCAAGTCCACCCATTCCGACGAGCGACGGTCCGGCTCCCGGCTGTCCAGCGCCTGCGGGATTCGCAGAATACGGTCGATGCGGAACGTGATCTGCAGAGGGCCGTCCTCCTCGACGCCTGTCTGGACGGAAGCGCCGGAGGCGACCGCGCACGGGTTGTTGACGGGGGGGATGAAGTTCCATCCGTCGCCGCGGTCGCCGCTATTCTCGTAGAGGAAGCAGTCGCGGAAGATCCTGCCTGAGGCGATGCAATCCAGATCAACGAGTCCGTCGGGGCGGACGCGGAGGCGGAGGAACTCGTTGGCGGCGGCAAGGGGGCCTGTGCGCAGACTGCCAAGCTGCCGTCTCACACGTCCATTTCCTTCGAGCGGTTTGACCTCCAGTGTCGTGAAGCCGGAGGCGGGCAAGTCCATGGACACGGCGACGCGATGAACATCCATCCGTCCCTCGATGGCGCGGCGGCGTCCCTGCGCGGTGACACCCTTCACCGAGCGGGCCGAGTTTATCTCCAGCAGTTGGTATGGCACGACATTTCCTGCCGGATCACGCAGTTCGAACTGATTCATGAGCGGGAACTGATGGCCTGTGCGCATCGCCTTGGCCGCGTAGTCCGGCGGGAAGAGCAACTCGATTTCATGTACGCCTTTGCGCGGCCAGGGCAAGGGGTTCCATACGGCGACATTTGCGAATTTGGCGCGGTCATCGGTGGGAGCGGACAACGCCGCCATCGCCTGCCGCCTCACGGCGTCTCCGAGCCCCGCGGCCTGCTGGAAGCGGAACGGCATGTCGGCATGGGTGGCGTCGATGGAGCAGCCGCCGATCGAGTCATGCGGCTGGTTGAGCAAGAGCCACTTCCACGCCTGCGCGAGGAATCCCGGCGGTACGGGGCGTCCGGACATTTGCGCATAGGCCGCCGTCGGTTCCGCCCAGAGGGTCAGCAGGTTCTGGCAGCGGTCGTTGGCCCGCTTCAAAGGATAATGCGACGCCAGGCAGTGCGGAATCAGCGCATGCCAGCCAGTGCCGACGCGCCGGGCGACGAACCGCATTTCACCCCTGAACTCCGGCAATGAGCCAGCAAAGCGCCTGAGCTCAGCGAAATACTCGTCCATGGTGCCGTGGCTGAATTCGATGTCCGGACAGGCCTGCC
>CAYTFM010000620.1:0-2050 GCA_964436735.1 uncultured Victivallales bacterium
CGGCAGGGCCGCCGGGACAGAGAACAAGCTGTTGTCGCCTGGGCGGTGTCGGGGATGGACATACCCGATCCCATTGCCGACTCGTTTTCTCTCTTGTTCGGCGGGGAAACGTCTGAGCCCAAGAGAGACCGGGGATACACGGCCCAGGAGACCGGGATTGCGCTATCCAGAAAGCTCGCCGGTTATTCCGCAAGGCTTGGTGCCACGGAAGGGGTTGTTGTTATGGCGCTCGATTCGGCCACGCCCGGGCGCATGGCGATCAGATACTATCGCGAATTGGTGGGCTCCGAGTTTCTTGGCCGAATCGAGGCATGGCATACCGGATGCTCATGGGAGCAGAATTTCGGCAAGGACCCACACGATCCCAGGCCGCGCAAAGAACACGCTGACCGGATCTTCTTCGGAGCCCCCGCCCCCCGCGACATAGCGGAAACCGCATATGGGAGACGTCTTGACGAAAACTTGAGAAGAGCCACTGTAGAGCGCCTGCTGCCTTGCACAGTCGATGGTATGCCTCTTCCTCGCGACTTGGTTGAGTCCTGCATCAGACGGGCGAGCAACCGAAACGGCATAGAGAAGTGGGAGTGGGAGAAAGTTCTTTGAATAGCATGCGCGCTCTTCCGGTACCACCACAAGGGGAGGAACTATAACATGCCACTCGAAAGAGAACGAAAGACCAGAGATTACCTTTACGGACGTTTACTGGCGTTAGCGGAACACCTGGAAAGCCGTGCGCTGTACGTCGGAGGAGAGAATCGCGCGACCAACGCGGAGAAACTCATGCAGCGCTTCGATGACAGGCCTTACTCTACATGGCTTGTTCTTGCAACCGGCTTGACCCCTTACAAAGTCAGACTGCGCGCCAAGCGCCCAGGTTTTCTTCACAACGTCGAGATGGAGATTGATGAGGTCGTCAACGCTTTCAATCCGGACGATTACACCTCGGATCAGCGTCTGACCGGCGAATTCCTGCTCGGCTACCACTGCCAGAGGGCGGCCCTGAAGCCCCCCCTGGGTCAGGGTTGTGGACAGGAGGCAGCCGATACCCGTCACGATCGTGAGGAATGATGGCCAACACTTCTGATTGCAAAAGGAGAACGCCCATGAATCTGACCAACAAGATCGATTTCGCAGTTATCTTCAAGGTGGTCAATGCCAATCCCAACGGGGATCCGCTGAACGGCAACCGCCCGCGTACCACCTACGACGGTTTGGGCGAGCTTTCTGACGTTTGCCTAAAACGAAAGATACGCAACAGACTGATGGAAGCGGGGCACAGTATTTTTGTCCAGTCGGACGACAACAAGGTGGACGAGCACACCTGCCTGCGGTCCCGGGCGGAAGCCGTGCTTTCTTGGGATAAACCCCAGGAGAAGATCGCGGAGAAGGCCTGTGCGACCTGGTTCGACGTGCGCGCCTTCGGGCAACTCTTTCCTTTCAAGGCCAAGGGTGGGAAGAAAGGCAAGGAAAAGGAGAGCGAGGACTCTGGCGACGACAAGAGCGTCTCCATAGGAATTCGCGGGCCGGTCAGCGTCCACGCCGCGTTTAGCGTGTCACCCGTCAGCGTCACCAGCATTCAGATCACCAAGAGTGTCAGCAACGAACCGGATGGAAAGAAGCGCGGTTCAGACACGATGGGAATGAAACACCGTGTCGATCGAGGTGTCTACGCCTTCTTCGGTAGCATGAACCCGCAGCTTGCGGTTAAGACCGGCTTCAGTGACGAGGACGCCGCCGCTATCAAGGCCGTTTTGCCGCGTCTTTTCGAAAACGACGAATCTTCCGCCCGCCCTGCGGGCAGCATGGAAGTCATCAAGCTCGTCTGGTGGCAGCATAGCTGCCCAAGCGGTCAAGCCTCCTCGGCGAAGGTCCACAAGAGCCTGACGGTCAACGACACGGACGATCCGGACAAGTTGCTCTCATTCGAACCCGGTAGGGGTCCGAATGACAGGGCCGAGAACTGGCCAACTCCCCAGATCATCGACGGTGTATAGAGGCCATGTACACCGAATCTGACCTCGTCCGACTTTCCGCTCTGCAGCATTACATG
>CAYTFM010000621.1:0-2043 GCA_964436735.1 uncultured Victivallales bacterium
CACGTGGCCCCCAACATGGGATAGTTGCGTCGGCTTTCATGCGATAGTATGAATCCCAATTCTTGGCGAGCAATGAAAGAAGCGCGACTGCCTTTGCCAAAGTCAACTCCGCAGGATGAACTCGGTCACTTCAGGGTTTGCTACGCAAGGCACTTTCGTCCATCCCTTTCTGTAGGGACCAAGCCACCAATCGGGGTGGTCAATCTGAATTTGGGGCTTCTCCTCGCCCCACTTGATGTCGAAAATCCCCCCCATCGTATGCGCCCAGCCGAAACCGCAGTTCATGCGCGGCACCACGCCCAGAGGGATGCGGTGCCCCACGGTGAATCTATGGCGAACCTGGAAACGGTCGAACTGCTCTTCCGTCATCCCCACGATCCCCGGAGCGATCAATCCGCGGGTGCTGAATGGTGGACGGTATTTGATCGGCAATTGGGAGAAGTCGAGATCCTTGGCCTGCGGCACGCTGTCGCCGTGAGCGCCTGGGAACAGCCAGAGGACGCCTTGCGAGTTGAGGAACTCATAGGCACCGAAAAGTATGGAGCGCTTGGTCGGACCGGAGATGAGGATATCGCTTCCCTCTTTGACGACCGAGACGTCGTCGAGGTTGACCGGATCGGGCTCCGGGCTGGGGACCTTCTCCTCCGGGGGCGTCACGAGGCGGAACCGCAGCCCTTTACGGCTCTCTGCATCCGTAGGCGTGACGATGTCGGCGGGCGAGTCCTTCAGTTCCATCAGGTAGTACCTAAGCTCCTCGGCCGCCAGTTTGAGTGGATTGGCGGGGGCGGGCTTGCCGTCTTTGTCGGTCAGGAATTCGCTGTCCACAACCACCGCCGTCCGGCTCTCGCCCGTCACCTCCTTGGTGGCGGCGTGGATGTCCATCTCGGCTATAGCCCAGGGCATTCCCGATCCATTTTCGCCAATCTCGAGCTTCACGAACCGTCCCTTTTCCGGCGGGAAACAGAACAGCGACTCCTTGCGCAGCGCGGTCAGCTCACCCGGCTTGTCGTCGGGCACCGTGCGCGAGGCCTCCTTGGCGACGAGACGAAGGGTCTCGGGCGTCTCCCCCACGTAGACGTTGAGCGAGCGGGGGAATTTGGATAGTTCACGTCCTGGCGTGAGGTAGACACGGTACACGGTGACGCTGTGGCCAAGATCGATGGTGATGGCGGTTCCCGGCTTCTGCGGTCCGCCGCTCTCCCAGCACGTGGCGAGATCGTTGTCGACGGCTTTCTTCATCTCCGCGGCGTTCGTCCCGGAGAACTTCCATCCGGACGGATCGAGTTCTCCAGCAGTGGCGAGCCCCGCGGTGGCCACCGTCATGCACGCCCCGATAACGAGACAGGTTCTGACGCTTCCAAGTCTTTCCCTTTTGCGCATGACCATCCTCCTAGTTGATGTTGTATTGAATGAGAACGTGAATTGTCGCTCAATTGGAGATATTCCACCATTTCGGACCGTCCGACATTCCTGTCTGAGGCACATCGCCGAAATGGTAGGCGCCGGCATGCCCGTCGATGAAAACGATGTTGGCTTGGAGGCGATGCCTGAAGTTCATCTGCGACTGCCATCCGTAGCCCGAGCTGTCTTGGTAAAGGAGATTGTAGCTGGCGCAGTCGCCGAACATGACTTTCCGCTCAGTGGCGTTCCAGGAGCGGAGGCAGGCGTTCTGCGGGCCCCATCCATCACGGATAGCCATGTGCATGTAGTAGTTCGCCCCGAAGGCGATTCCCTGCACGGGATTCGCCCATTTGTCCGACGTGATGGGCTGCTCGGGGCAGTTGAAAACACAGTTCTTCCACCAGCGATTGTACCAGATCAGATCCCGCTGGCTTGGCATGTTAAGGTATGTGCCGATCTCACAGGCCCAATACCAATCCCCGTCAACAACGGGAACCGCATAAGTAGGAAAGAAGTCGCTGTAGTCGGATGCGTAGTTGTGAACGCCGAGGAATAATTGCTTTTGGTTGCCTTGGCACACGGCACTCCGGGCTGCCCCCCTGGCGATTTTCAAGGCGGGGAGCAGCAGGCTCGCCAAAATGG
>CAYTFM010000622.1:0-2035 GCA_964436735.1 uncultured Victivallales bacterium
GTTGGGCTTTTCTGGGCATGTTAGACAGCATCCATACAATCCATGATAAGTATACGCCTCCGTCTTGGGTATGTCAACAGTGACAGCGCTCGCTCTCCATTTTTCTTTTTTTTATCCGTATATCGCTCAAACCTTATTGACAAGGACGGATGTGCGCCGTATAATTGGAATGTATGGATTGCTTGGTGTGTTACCATGAAAACCAAATCAACAACAACCGTCCGTTCAAACGCCGTCGCCACAGCTGCGTCGCTTGACTCGTCCACCAGCACCCTCCAGATCGCTTCGGACTCCTTGCAGGAAGGCTTCTTCGGGCTGTTGTTCCACGTGAACCATCTGCCCCCACAGAGCGCCACGCTCTGCGAGGAGACACCGGACACGCTCCGATGGAGCGCGCTGATCGCCGACGGCGTCTCGGTTGAGACGACGATCCGCCGCGCGCTGACGGGCTGCGGCTGGGTGGGTACCCCTCGCCTGATCAACACGGGTGCCTCACCATTCGAATTCACCAGTTACGGCTTCAAACTGGCACCCGGTTCGCACGGCCCCCTCATAGGCGTCGACGCCTTCGGTCCGCCGCTGTACGCCTCAAGCTCGAACCTCCGCCACGAAAAGCTGCCGTTCTGCGGCACGGATTTCCCCTTCGCGCGTACCGTGCCCGTGGATGCGGCAACCATCGGCGGCGAGCCCTGCGGCAGCGTCTCGGCGTTGTTTCTTGGACGGCATGGTAGCGACAGGTGGCTGGGGCATGCGGCCCTCACCCAGGAGCGGCATCTTCTCCGCTGGAACATCTCGCTGTCGCCCACGAAGGGACGGCAGGTCGAATTCGAAAGCTCCTTCTTCTGGACGGGCGGACACCCCGAGACTGTCCGTCCGGGCGAGGAGGTGACACTCGAGTCCTCGCTGTTTTGGATGCACAAGGGATCGATCGACTCTCTTTACTCATTATATATAGATGAGGTGTCAGCTCTTCATGGCGCACGGCTCGCCGGCGTCCGCAGCGCGCTTCGCCATTCGCCGGTCTATTGCACCTGGAACTATGGCGTGTTCAAGAGCATCACCGAGACCGACTGCCTCACGCGCATGGAGATCGTCGCCAAAGCGCAGCAGGGCGGCTTCTTCCAGATCGACGATGGCTACCAATCACCAGTTGAGAAAGGGGGAGAGGCGACCTCCTTCCTTGACGCCTACTATCCCGACCCGGAAAAAGCCTGGGACACCGAGAAATTCCCCTCCGGTCCGAGGGGTTTTGTGAAGTCCTGCCTTTCGCATGGCCTGCGCCCGGCGATCTGGTGGACTCCGATGCTTGACAAAAACGGTCCGATCCTTCGCGAGCATCCGGAATGGCGCTTGAACGAGAAGTCCGGCACCGTCATTGACGAGGTCGGGTATCCGCTGCTCGACTATTCGTTGCCCGAGGCACGAGAGTTTATCGAGAAGTGCGTCAGCGTCATCACACGGGAGTGGGGCTTCCACGGCATGAAGCTCGACTTCTTCTCCTGGAGCTTCGACCATCCCCGCGTGCACTTCAAACGTGGTGGAACCGGAACGCACTGGAAGCGCTGGCTCTTCAAGCTCATCAGGGACGCGATTGGCCCCGATGGCTATTTCCTGCATTGCATTAGCTGCCCGCTTGGTGATCCCCTGCTCGCCCTGGACGGGCCCGATGCCTACCGCGCGGGCATCGACATCCACAGCGGCGAATGGAACTACCATGTCAAAGGCTCCTCATGGCTGCTGCCGGGCATGCTCGCCAACAACTCCGGCACCTTTTACGGCAACATGGATAGCTAGATGGGATCCCCCTAAATACCGATTAACGAACGGCGCTCGCGGCTGGCGTTCGGCTATCTGACGGCGGGCATTGCGGAGTTCTCCGGACCGGTCGAACTCCTTGATTCCCAAGCGTTGGCCGATTACGCTATGATGATCAAGCGCCTTGACGCCGGAGGCGGTTTCGAATGTCCTGAGCGGGAACCGTTCTTCGGCGAACCGTTCCCGAGAATGTTGATCCGGCGCCACGCGCGGACAAGCA
>CAYTFM010000623.1:0-2034 GCA_964436735.1 uncultured Victivallales bacterium
TCCATTAAGGGCACCTGCCATGATGGGATTGGCGATCTCGATGAGCGTCCAGCAGGTGTTGGCGCAGGCAAAGGGCCGGAAAGCGAGTCCGCCAGCTTCTCGGTCAAGCGGTTGCGAAACGATGGAGCAGTTTCTAAAGCGGGCTTCGCCCGCAACCCAAGCGGATTTCCGTTCTGTTGTAGGGCGGGGGCTTGTCCCCCGCCGCCCATGCTTCTGCGGGGGGACAAGCCCCCGCCCTACAAAGGATGTTGCAATGCCATCTTCTTGTTTTTTGTCGTGGTTCTTGGGCTTTAAGGCACTAATGTCATGACCGACATTTATCTCCTTGCCATAAGGAGAAGTCAACGCGTATATCTCCTTAATGCAATGAGAATTATCTCGCTCTCGTCGATGAAAACAAACCCTGCCCGCGTTTCATCTCTGTGAGGTTAGGCCCACCCTGATTTCGCCGATTTACTTCGGATCCACCCCAGACCGCGTAGTCTTTTGATACTCTGGCCGACGGGGCACATGGCTATCACTGATCCGGTGCCGCACGGCCTGTCCGGTGTCATTGCTCCGGGGATTGGGGAAATTCCTGGCGGCGGTCAACCGGCTACCAGTAGTTAAACGTGAATTTCTTCTTGAATTCCTGTAATGCGTCCGACATCCGTGCGGGAGGGATCTGTTGCGCCTGGATTAAGAGGCTTGCTTCAGCGTCGAACCAGCCCTTGCGGGTGACACCGTCCGGATCTTCGTGTCCATCCGGATTGAAGATGCCGAGTCCCTTCCGGTTGGCGCGCAGATCGTGGAAGGTTGAGGCAATCTCTTCGACGATCGGGTTTGCGGCGGCAGCATTGCCATTGGCAAGCAGGAATAGAGCCCATGACGCCCGAGCCGCGTGACCGTGCATGATCAAAGTGATCTCAGAGGGGTTGCTGGTGAAATGTGCTGCTTTGCCCCAATAGGCGATGGCCCGTTGATTGTTGCCCTGTTCGGCAAACAAGTCACCGAGCACGGTGAAAATCAATTCCCAGGGATGGGTTCTGGTTGCAATGGTTGGATCGCTCAATGCCCGGTCTGTGGGAGAAAGGATATTTTGACGGTCCCTTGGTGACAGAAAATAGAGGCCCTTCAGCAGGAGATGCAGGTTGAACGCGTTTTTTTCGCTGTTTTTAAAGCAAACCTCTAGGAGTGGGGAGAAACCTGGGAAGACACCACCGGACAACTTCTCGTAAAAGAGAAGGGCGACTTCACTTCTGTAGAGGTGTTCATCCCGAAGGTCGCACGCCAGGTGCGCGAGAAAGGAGGTCTGCATAGTATCGCGAGACCCGAGGTGGATCTTCGCTTTCCTGAAGCAGTCCTTGGCCCTGGTGGTATCACCGGTGAATGCGTAGTTCTGCCCCAGCGAACCATAGACGCGGCCGAGGTTTTCGTTGACGTCGACTCCGAGCAGTTTCGTGAGATTCTTCTCGCTGTCCATGACGGGGAGCAGCTTCTGAATAGCACGTTCGAAGGAGAATTCGTTGCTGTCGATGATGGTGGAGCGGTTGAGAAAGCGGTTGTGAGCCCGGACATCCTCGACCGTCTTCGAGCGCAGCCGATCGTAGAGCGTGACCGCATGCTGCGCCAGGATCGGTCCGTTGATGAAATCGCCACGGTGGTTGGCGCGAATCAGCGCGGTGTTGAAATAGAGATAGGCGATTCTGTCCCAGGCGGCGTCTTTTGGGGGAGCGGTGAGCAGTGTTGTGAAACGTCCCGCCAGCGCGTCGACCATTCGGGAGACCTGCCCGTACAACTCGATCCGACGGAGGTCATAGATGTCCAACATGAGCTTGACGATCAGCGTGTACTCGGAGAGGTCCAGGTCAGCCTTCGAGGCGAGGGCGGTGAGGGCACGCTCGACGGCGCTCGTCAGGATCAAGCTGTCGGTGGCGGTGTCGGCTGCGTTCCTGGACCGGAGGGAACGGTAATAGGCGTCGACGGCGCTGCGCGGCGTGTTCATCCAGAGCGTCGAGGTAGAGGTTTGCGAGCAGCGGGGAAATGACCTGTCCC
>CAYTFM010000624.1:0-2010 GCA_964436735.1 uncultured Victivallales bacterium
AAATCTGGGGTCGCAAGATCGTCGAGGCCGGCTCGGCCGTCTTCGCCGGGCTCGTCTGGGGGGACAAATGGACCAAGAACCTCTTCACCAACAATGGAATTTCCGGCCTCGCCAATCTCGAGATCACTCCCGAGATGGCCTGCAAAGTCGGAGCCGCGTTCGGATCGACGCTTCCCAAGGGCGTCAGCGTCAGCACCTCGCGCGATGGCCATGCCTTCAGTCGCGTCAGCAACCGCGCGATCATGTCTTCGACAGCTAAGGCCGCGACCTCGCGCGCGGTCAGCAAAAGCCGATCGAGCGGCTGTTCAACCGGGAAGACTTCCGCCGCGCCTCGCTGGCCGACATCGGCGACATCACCTTCCCGGCCCGGGTTGCCGAGCATTACCGCGACGAGATGATGAGCCATCTCGACGCCGAGGCGATCAGGAAACGCGGCCTGCGCGTCGTCGTTGACTACGCCTTCAGCGGCGCCTCCTCGATCTTTTCCGCCGTCCTGGCCCGCCTGAACTGCGAAGTGATCTCGCTGAACGCCTTCCACGCTGAATCCGGACAGATCCGCCCTGCCAGCGATCATCGCAAATCCCTTGAACACGTCGCCCAGATCGTGAAATCCCTCGGAGCCGATCTCGGCATCATGCTCGATCCTTCCGGCGAACGCGTCTACTTCATCGACGACCATGGCCACGCGATCTCCGGCGAACACGGCCTCGTCGCCTGGACGTCGCTGGTCTACGAAGTCCACCCCGGCGCCCGGATCGCGGTTCCCGTCTCCTCGACCCACGCCCTCGACGCTCTGGCCGCCAAGAGCAAGGGCCAGATCGTTCGCACCAAGACCAGCCCCCGCGCGCTGATGACCGCCGCCCTCAACGACAAAGTCTGTTTCGCCGGCGACAGCCACGGCGGAACGATCTTCCCCGACTTCCAGCCCGCCTACGACGGCCTGATCTCCGCCGGCCGCCTGCTGGAGTTCCTGTCGAAGGCCCAGAAACCGCTCTCCAAGATCGTCGAAGAGTTGCCCAAGTTCTTCATCGAGTCGCGCCAGATTCCCTGCCCCTGGGAAGACAAAGGCAAACTGATGCGCTATGCCATGGAGTTTGCCAAAGACAAGGAGACCATTTTGGTCTACGGCGTGAAGGTCATGCTTGGGAACGGGGAATGGGTGCTTGTGCTGCCTGACCCCGACAAGCCGTATGTTGAGGTTACGGTCGAGGCGGGGACTTCGAAGAGGCAGCATGAATTGATGACGGATATGTTGAAGAAGATTGAGGATTGGAAGGGGCGGGAGTGAACTCCTGAATTCCCGCTTTGAACGCTGACTCCAGAACCGAATATGACCGATGGCATCAGGAGCTTGCTGCCAGTCGGGGAGTTGATCGAATTCACCTGAGTGAGTGGCATCATGATGCGTTGCAACTGCTGGGAGATATCAAAGGACAGTCGGTTCTCGAAGTCGGTTGTGGGAATGGCGACTTTGCATTGTATCTTGCCTCGTTCGGGTGCAGGCTCACGGCGGTGGATTTCTCGCCTGCAGCCGTAGTTGTCGCCCAGCAACGACTTGAACGGTCTTTTCCAAAAGCGGATAACGTTCATTTTGCGACGGCGGATGCTGAGTCTTTGGTGTTTTCTGATGCCTCCTTTGATTGCATCGTGTCGTGCGAATGTCTGGAGCATCTTCCTCATCCTGAGCTTGCCTTGCGAGAGTTTTTTCGGGTCTTGAAGCCATCAGGACAACTGGTGTTGACCACCGAGAACTATTCGAACGGAATGCTTCTGGCGTGGTTGATGTGCTGGTTGTTGGATCGCCCCTTCAACAGTGGCGCAGGAATCCAACCTATCGAACAGTTTTTCCTGTTCTGGCGGGTGAAACGGATGATGAAGCGGGTCGGTTTCGTTGTTGATAGGATGCTGGGTCACCATCATATTTTTTGTCTTCTTCCGAAAATGCATCCTCATACCTTTGTGGTGGAGCGGTTTTCAAATTGTTTTTTGAAAACCGTCTTTTTCCCATTC
>CAYTFM010000625.1:0-2006 GCA_964436735.1 uncultured Victivallales bacterium
GAACGCGCAGAGAGCCGAAGGGCGACTTTCTCAAGCTTAAGAGCGCCACGCCACTCTTATGGCGCGCCGTGAGAGGCGCAAACTGGATCTCGACCGCCAGCGCTCCCTCTCGCTTCAGGCCGTGGAGCGGATAACAAGCATCCTTGTTCTACCTCACCCCGAGCGGGAAGCGCCCGAAGTCCGTCGCCTTCGTCCCAATCCCGCGACTGAGGCGGCAGCGATGCTGGCGGCTATCGATTATGAACGCGAACATGGCCGCCAAGTCTATGATGTGCATGAGAAGAACCTCGGCTATGACATCACGAGTCTCGATCTCGACACCGGCGAACTTCGCCTCATCGAGGTCAAAGGAATCGGTGCATCAACCCCTTCACGCTGTCGGTGGGGGGGGTGACGGGACACCCCCGCGGAGAAACGTCGCGGGGCGGAGGCGAATCATGAGATCCTTTGAGTTTCGTGCCTGCAAGCTTCGTGCGCATCGATCAACCGGACAAGTATGAGAAGATCACGAAGGGGATCACATACTTCTACATCATCTCTTCCACCCGGCAAGATTGCAGATAAGGGTTGGGGGCTGGGAAAATCATCCTGAGGGTACTACTATTTTTAATTGACAAAGCATGATGATTGAAATAAAGTTTGAAACAAGCTGGCTGAAATAGATGCTGACTTTCGAACATGCTCGTCGTGCGGCAAAGGTGGCCCGATTCTATGGGGTCCATCGTCCGGGTGTCGTCCTTACTGCCGATCAGCTGCAAGGTCCGGACGAAAAGCAGATGCATGTCGCGCGCCGGAAAAAGAGTGTCCAGACCAGGAAGTGTGCTTCCGCAGAACGTTCGATATCCGCGCGGTATGATGAAACCAGCGGTCGAGTCACGTTCACCGTCAAAAAGCGTGAACGGTGAGACGGCAATCAAGGATTCCATCCTTCGTCGTAATGAGCACAGCCGGGAGTGAAGACCTCCCAAGCTTATCTTGTCCTTAAAAGAGATCGGCGGGGCCAGCACCATGCCGAAATCGTCGAAAAGCTTTCAGCCATCGTTCGATCCTGGACGGAGTCGACAAGAATCTCACCGATCTACCCCTTGAAATCCGGAACAGCCGCACCGAGGCTTGGTGCGCGAGATAGCTTGTTTTTCATCGGCCCTATGCACCCTGGCGCGTTTCTTCGCTACTTTCCGTCGGATATCGATCTCTGGCTATCGCTTGGATCTTACAACCTTGTGATCCGGCCGCACAGTCCTTCTTATGCGCAAAAAATCTTCAAATGGCTTCGGACACATCCGGATTGCCGTTATGAAGTCTGGCAAATGGAGGAGGGCCGAATCCGATCTACAAAAATCAGCAAAAATCTGCCGTCGCCTGAAAAAGCCCTTGCCGAGCTTTCGAAGCTTACCGCGCAATGCGACAAACCGGATCTGTTGTATCACGTCAGTGAGTATTCAGCGCTTATGGCGTCAGCCATGACAAGGGCCGGCCAGGTGCTTCCCGGCCTGCTCGATGAATTTGTGTCTGTCCATGAGTACATTAAACAGGGCCTCCTGTCTGAAGACCAAGGTTCAGAGGAGTGGCTTCACGAACAGTTCGACACGCTGGCAACGATCAATGCCGCATTGTCTCGTTTAAGTTCACAGACGTTCTCGGGGATATCGCCGATCAAGGAAACCGAGTGTCATTTTTGGACCCACTCTCTGCTTGGCACTGCCGTGGCCAACTTGGCCGTATGGCAGTTCTGTAGGTTCCCTCTCGAGATATTGGGACAAAGCAGACTCGTTCAAAAGTTTTGTCGTTTAGCCGCTGAGCCGATTGAACGAGATCTGATTGATATCGATCCAGATGATAGTTTCTGGGATGTGGACTTCCTCTCCTCGGCGATGAATCCAAGGACAGAGGGAAGATGAGGATTTCCCAGATTGAAATCCGGGGGTTCAGGGGGATTCGACAGGCGACCATCAGCTTGCCGCCTCACGTCGTCTTGCTAGGCGCAAACAACTCTGGAAAAACCG
>CAYTFM010000626.1:0-1392 GCA_964436735.1 uncultured Victivallales bacterium
TGCCTTTTACCTCTTCAAACTTCCACCCGAAAAGCTTCGCATAAAAATCCCGCGCCCTCTTTGCGTCATCTGCCGGGATCTCGAAATGGATAAGCTCTGGCATAACGAAGTCACCTCCTTAATAAAGGTTTACAGCAGAGTGGGATTAAGTCAAGGGGAGGGATTTTTCCGGTCCTCCTCTATAAATCAGTTATAATCTCCCCCTTTTCTAAAGGGGGACTGAGGGGGATTTTTGATGAAATGAGACAAAACGTTCGGCACATGCTATGAACCAGATGAGGCGCTTACTGATTTCAGCGCAACGCCTCATATTCCAGGGCTTCTAGAGGGTGTTGCTATTCCCCGAGCGGCACCGCCCTTTCCCCGCGTTCTGCCCGCCAGCGCAATACCCCGATTGGGCGTTCTGGCCGGATGTGCAGACAGTACCCCCTCCGGCATTCTGTCCATACGAACATGAACCGGAGTTGGCAGACTGACCGGTCGCAATACATGAGCCTTTGTCTGCATTTTGTCCGGCGTGACACGAGCCCTGTTGCGCAGTCTGACCGTAACTACAACTCCCCGGGGCGAAGTCACTGTTCCCGCTCGGCGCACAGGCCCCGTAACTGACGTCATGCTCGGAGAAGTCTATTATCGCCGGCTTCGTATATTTGGGTTTCATGCCCAATCCTCCTCAACCAGATTACCACGCCTTTGGTATTCTCCGCATTTTTTTGTCAGCCTTTGGTCGCGTGCGCTTCGGAATTGGCTCTCCGCCGCTTTGTCTTACTTCACAATAACCACCGTACACGGCGCAAATCTCGCTACATTCCGAGAAACGCCGCCCCAGATGCGCTCATAGATTCGGCTGTGGCCGGTGAACCCGACGACGACCAGGTCGAAATTGTGGTCTTTGCAGAAATTGACAATACTGTCCACCGCATGTCCGGCGACAACGTGTGGCGTTAACTTCACCCCTCCAGAGTGAGCCAGTTCCCTGGCTTCTTTGCTGAGTTGCTCAAAATGGGCGTCTTTCAAGCGTTTCACTTCATCGAATTCACCTACCGTCGCGACGTACTGAGGCAGATCAACTTCCACGGAAATGGTATGAAGGTCAGCCTCAAAGCAAAAAGCTAGTTCTATAGCTTTTTTCAGCGCCTTGCGAGAACCCTCGGATCCGTCAAATGCAACCAGAATTTTTTTGAACATCTTCACCTCGTGATATGCATCCAGGCCTATTTCTGCCAGCCACCGGTTAGTTCCTGGCGCCGCGGTTCAAAGAACCACTGGGCAATGAGCGTGGGAATTACAGCGCTTCCGATGACGACCGTGACCAGAATCGTGTATTGGTCTTGCGTTATGATGCCGCGAGTATAACCGAACAATGCGGAAATACTAACGAAGGTCAAGCCT
>CAYTFM010000626.1:1402-1982 GCA_964436735.1 uncultured Victivallales bacterium
CGTGTACATGCCGATCTTGCGGGAGAAGCGAAACACCGCGGTAAGAGGATAGACCCCCACGAATTTCGCCGCCACCTTCACTCCCAGTAACACGGCAATCAGGCCGAATCCGGTTATAATGGCTGGAATCGACACGATTGTCCCTGCTTTCAGAAAATAGAATGGTGTGAGAAGCGCGAACGTCGCGGTGCGCAGATGCCGCACCATCTCACGATTATCCTTGAATAATCCTGCCACCACCAAACCCAATAAATACGCGGGCAATACGGCCTCGCTGTTGGCGTGTGTCGCAAGCCAGCCTAATCCGAAGAGCATAAAGAAAAGGAGCTTGATTTCCGGTTCGCTTACATGCCCGCTGAATGTCTTGAAAAACCAACGAGCAAACCAGGGGGTGACACAAAGGACTACGGTGGTTATGACCGCGAATAGCACAAGCCAAATGTCATAGTGTGCAAATAAGATCCCCAAGGCGACCACGGTTCCAAGATCGGTGACGAAGCAGGCCGCAAGGATGAGTTTGCCCAGGTCTTCCCTGTTCAAGCCGGTTTCTACCATTACCGCATAGACTACGGCAACGGAT
>CAYTFM010000627.1:0-1953 GCA_964436735.1 uncultured Victivallales bacterium
GTTATTGGAGGGGCAATCTGTATTGTCGGGGCAATATTTCTGGTAAAGCATAAAAATAACAAAAATCGGACAAATAAAAGGAGTGAAAGTCCCCTGGAGTATATGTATCAACTTAAGCCTGTGAATCAATCTACAGTCTTAAAGCTAAAGTCGTCTCAAAGACGACTTAGACGCGGAATTAGTCCACTTTGAATGGACTTGAGCAAAAAAACAGAAGGCGACAAATCAGTTTGTCGTCTTCTCATTAAAACCGAGGAACTTTTATGGAGGGATATATGACAAAATTACCGGATTTTTATGAAACTGTTGCCAAAGACAAGGCATTTATTGATGTTCACGGTCTGACCAAGGTATATGACGGATTCACCGCGGTGCGCGGCATCGACTTTCAGGTTGAGCAGGGTGAAATCTTCGGATTCCTGGGTCCCAACGGAGCTGGGAAAACCACCACCATCAACGTGCTCATCGGTCTGGCGAAGCTCACCAGCGGTGCCGTCTCCATCGCCGGGCATGCCCTGAGTGATGGCGTCACCAAGATTCAGGCGGAAATTGGCGTGATTCCCGACGATAGCAACCTCTATGAAGAAATGGACGGATTCGAGAATCTCTGCTTCTGCGGTTCCCTATATGGGATGAAGAAAGCTGAACGCACGCAACGAGCCAGAGCGCTTCTCGACCAATTTGGGCTTTCGGACGCCGCGGCCAAACCGTTCAAAGCGTATTCCAAAGGCATGAAGCGGAAGCTAACCATCGCTGCAGGGCTCATGCATCACCCCAGGATACTGTTCCTGGACGAACCCACCACGGGGATTGATGTGCCAAGCGCCCGGCAGATTCGCCAACTCCTCGCCGAGTTGAACCGTCAGGGGACCACCATCTTCCTCACCACGCACTACATCGAAGAGGCCGAGCGGCTGTGCCATCGCATTGCGCTGCTGGTGGAAGGACAGATAGTGAAGATAGGAAGCCCTGCGGAACTCATGGCGGCTTGCCAGCAAGAACATATTATCCAGATAACAACGGGGAGTCCCGTCACGACGTGCCTGGAGGCGCTCTCTCATCACTTTCCAGGAATTGTGGTCAATAGGCTTCAAGACGATTGCATCCGTCTCCATGCGCGGGAGTCTCAGGATATCGCGCCCTTTGTGGCATGGCTACATCAGCGTAGCGTCCCGGTGCTGGAAGCGCGACTAATCAGACCCAGTCTGGAGGATGCGTTCGTGGCCTTGACCCATATCGATGTCGCCGAAATGAAGATGGAAAAGGAGGGCAAAAAGAGATGAGAGCCTGGACCGCATTCTGGAATATCCTCAAGAAGGATATGAGAAACTACTATCTTAAGCCGCCCAACATCAGTTGGGGCATCATTTTTCCGGTGGCCTGGACGCTGATGTTTTTCGTCAAGTCGTCTTCCCCCATCGACGTGCGTTCGCTACTGCCTGGTGTGATAGTGCTCTCAATTCTGTTTGGTACCACGTCGATGCTGGCGGTAACCATTACCTTTGAGCGACGCAACCGTTCGTTTGAGAGGCTGCTGCTCGCGCCCATTTCACTCACCCAACTCATGCTAGCCAAAACCACAGTAGCGATTCTCTTCGGCATCTTCAACGCCTTCGTCCCCGTTTTCTTCGCCTCATTCCTCACGAGCCTGGCTGACCTTCACTGGGTGACGCTTGCGCTGGGAGTGGTGCTTACGGCCACCGCTTCCACGTTCCTGGGGTTGTTCGTCGCGGTGTCGGTGAGCGAGGTGTTTGAGGCGCAGACGTTCTCCAATTTCTTCCGTTTTCCCATGATATTTCTGTGTGGCTTGTTCATCCCGGTGCAGCACCTGCCGAAGTTCCTCCAGCCCGTGTCCTTCATCCTGCCGCCGACGTATGGGGTGGACATGATTCGACCCGCATGCGGATCAACTTAAGGGATTTTTCGTGCAATTTGTGCATCACCAACGCCTTG
>CAYTFM010000628.1:0-1952 GCA_964436735.1 uncultured Victivallales bacterium
CCATCGCCAGCATCTCCGAGTCGTCGACGAACGAGCAGCTCAGGCTCCATCCATCGTGCCTGAGTTTGAATCCCTTGTTCTCGAAGTCGTACTCGATGGGGGCCTTGAACTCTTTTTTGAGCACCTCGAAGTCGCGCTGGACGGTCTTCGTCGAGACGGTCTCCCCGAAGCCGTCCTTCTTGGCGAGGAGTCTGGCGAAGGAGACGCAATTCGGATAGTTGTTCTTTTTCAGCTCGGCGGCGAGGAGTGTAAGCCGCTTCATCTGGTTCTTGGACACGGGCATGATCGGCCTCCTTTTCGGAAGTGACCTGACTGACGCGGACAATAGATGTCATAGCTCTCGGGCTATAATAACGGATAATGGCCGAAATAGCAACAGGAAACCCCTCCGCAGACTCCGCGGAGGACCTGGAAGAAGGGCAGGCAAATGGGTGCGATAAGAGAGATGGTGCGGATTATGGTGAACGCCGCGCAAGCGTATTTGCGGGCTGGGGAGCGGACATCGGCCAGGCGTTATCCGATAGTCTCGGGCTTCGATCCGAGACTATACGGGAATGCCGACCAATGCCGTGAGTGAAGTTCCTAAACAAGGATCAAAGGAGGTTTCTCAGATGAAAACCATAAAAGTCTTAGGGAAGGGAAATGTGTCATGTCCTCCTGATGCCGTCATACTCTCGTTCGAGATTGAGTGCAAATCCTATGAATATGCGCATTGCCTAAAAGAATTGAACGCTCGCACCGACGATCTACGCAAATGCATGAAGGCCGCCTCCACAGATCGGGCGAGTCTGAAGACGACATCATTCAATGTCCGCGCTGATACAAAGTACGAGAACGGGAGCTACACGTACATCGGCTATATAGCGTCCCACAGGCTCCAGATCGAGTTGCCCATGGACACCACGCTGCTTAACTGTGTTTCCCGCGAGATTGCCAGAGGGCACAGCGGCGCGGAGATAAATATCGCCTTCACAGTGAAGGACAAAGAGACGCTTCGCATGCGAGTGCTGGCTGACGCCGTACGCGTGGCTAAGTCAAACGCATCCGCTCTTGCCGAGGCGGCCGGCGTGAAGCTTGGCGAACTGCAGCAGATCGATTACGGGTGGGCGGAGGTCAGGATCTATGAGCAGGAATCAAGAATCCCCTGTATGGCCATGGGGCCTGGAGGCGATCCGGATATCGAACCCGAAGATGTGAGAGCTGATGACACGGTGACCTTGGTGTACACCATACAGGGATAACGAGATTCACCACGCCGCTTTTTCAACATACTCAAGGCGATAGTGAATCTTGGAGTAAACGATATGAACGCAACGAGCGACAACGTCCGGGCGGATAAGCCCGAGCTGAATCTTTTCGGCGAAGAGATTAAGGATCATGGTTCCGGCTGGTTCGACGACTCCAAGAAGCACGCCCTTGACGAGTTGTTCAACGTCTCAAAGCGGTACAAGTCGAGCGAGGGATATCTGGAGCTCATGCGCTTCGTGAAGTCCTTCCGCTCCTATTCCCCGTTCAACGCCCTGCTGGTTCACATCCAGATGCCGGGGGCGGTCTTCGTGGCGCCGCCGGATCGATGGTGGAAGAGGTACGGGCGGAGGGTGAAAGAGGAGGCGAGGCCGCTGGTGATCCTCCAGCCCATGGGACCGGTGATGTTCGTCTTCGACGTCTCGGACACCGAGGGCGAGGCCCTCCCCCCCGAGGTGGAGAACCCCTTCGAGGTGACGGGGCGGAAACTGGATGATGAGCTTGAGGCCACGATACTGAACTGCGGGCGCGATGGTGTGGCGGTGCACACGGCGGCGCTTGGATCGCAGAGGGCGGGCTCGATATGCGTTACGCGGGCGCCGTTCACCAACAAAGCCTATAAGCGGGCGCACGAGCCGATCCGCTACAAGCTTGAGCTCAACGCGGACGCCAGCCGGGAGGCGCGCTACGCCACTCTAGCGCATGAA
>CAYTFM010000629.1:0-1949 GCA_964436735.1 uncultured Victivallales bacterium
GAAGGCGGCTGTCGGCAAGGCCGCCGAGATGGACGGAGGATCGCAGAAGGCCCTCAAGTTCGCCGTGGACTATGTGAAGGAACGGGTCCAGTTCGACATACTCATCGGGGCCTTTCAGGCGGTTCAGCATCACTGTGCAAACATGCTGACGTACGCGGACACGATTCACTTCATGACGGCCCATGCAGCCTGGAAGATCGCCCAGGGGCTTCCCTTTGAGGAGGAGGCCTCCCTGTGCAAGGCCTGGGTCAGCGAGGCCCATCGGAAGCTGGTGGCCCTGAGCCATCAGGTGCTCGGCGGCGTCGGCTTCATGGAGGAACATGACCTTCAGATCTACTTCCGACGGGCCAAGGCCGCGGAGCTGGCCTTCGGCGACGCGACCTTTCACAGAGAGAGAGTCGCCCAGGCGATGGGGCTCTAGCGGGCGGACCAGAAAGGCCTATCTGCAGCGTTGCGCTCGTCCTCGTCCTCGAGTAGAAGAATGGAGAGTGTAGTTCAGCATGAAATTCTTTGACGATGCTCGGGGCTCAGCAGCCGAATGCGTGTCCTGCCTCGACGCCATGGTCGCCAAGCAAGCTTATTCCGACCCGCGAATTGACCAGGGCAAGTCGTTGCCTGTGCAAATGGCGTCCACGCTTACGTGACGGGTGGACAGATCCCCTCCATCAACTTATGTGCGTGAAACAAGCGCACGGCACAGGATCGAGGACGATGACGACAACGAGGACGAGATCTCAGAGGGTCCCATCATGACACAGAAGAAAAGGGTGGACACGGTAAGGCTTCAGAACCTGAGTTACGCGCACAAGCAGTCGGCGGCCCTCAGGGCTGCGATCGAGCTCGGACTGTTCACCTGCATCTCGCAAGGCGCCTCGACCATCCCGGATATCGCCAATGCCACCGGCGTGAGCTCCCTCAACGCGGAGAGGCTCTTGGTGGCCTGCACGGCCCTCGGGCTCATCGGGAAAGAGGGAGAACAGTACCGGAATGCGCCGGACGTGGAGCGCTTCCTCGTCAAGGAGAAGATGACCTACATCGGCCCATGGCTCCTCTTCAACGGCCTGGATTTCGAGCGGTGGAAAGTCTTGTCGAAGATCATGACCTCGAACGAACCACCCAGAGTCCTGGGGCTCTACGAATGGCTGGACGACGACATGGCCCGTGTCTACCATGACGCCACGTACACGGTCGGGCTGGGCGCGGGCATGCTCTTCGCCCGAGACGTTGATCTGAGCAGCCGGTCCCTCATCCTTTACCTGGGCGGAGGCTCGGGCGGCTACTGCATTGCCGCTGTCCAGAAATATCCCCATCTGCGAGCGATCGTGCTCGATTTCGCGCCTGTGTGCAAGATCGCGCAGGGATTCGTCTCCCAATGGAAGATGGAGGACAAGATCTCCACCCAACCCGGGGACTTCACAAGCGACGCCTTGCCGTCCGGCGCGGACGTGATGATCATGGCGAGCAACCTGCCCCAGTACAACGAAGAGGTCCTTGTGAGGGTTCTCAAGAAGGCCTACGAGGCCCTGGCCCCTGGGGGGGAATACCATGTTGTCGGGGAAACGCTGGAGAATGACAAATCCGGGCCCGTCGGTCCCGCGTTATGGGGGCTTCACGAGGCCCTGTTCGGCAGTCAGGGAAGGGCACATACCGAGAAGGAGGTCATCGAATACATGGAAAGGGCCGGATTCGTGGATGCCCAGGTCCACTCTTTCGTTCCCGGATCGCTCACGAGAATAACTGCGTACAAGCCGAAATAGGCAAAAGTCAACTCGGCGTCAACCCAGCAGTCCATTGAACTATCAAACCTCCAGAAAACTCCCAACACGACCAAACATCTGAGACGCAGATGAAGGCATGTTCGGGTCAGAAGGGAGCAAGAAGTATGGAGTCGGAGAGAGTACGTTGCAGGAGAAGATTGGAATACGGAATGCGTCTTTTCGGCAACATGT
>CAYTFM010000630.1:0-1919 GCA_964436735.1 uncultured Victivallales bacterium
CAGATAATTGTCGGGATAGGAGGCAGCGCGCCCACGCGCCGCGGCGAGTTCAACCATGGGAGAAACACGCCTCGCGAGAGAGTGCCGCGGGGAGCACGCTCCCGTGGGCGCACTGTGGTTTTGTGGTTGTTGTTTCATAGGAACATCGTCCAGCAACTCGTCCCTGTTCATCGGAGGGCGTTTGATGGGGCCGAAGAAGCAGCGGGAGATGCGTGTCGTGATGAAGGGGCTTTTCGCAGTCACTCCCTTTCGCAGAAATGGCCCCTCGGCGGCGAGGATCTCGTCCTCCACGTGGACCAGCGCCCGGCGAATCCCCTCGGTGTCGCCGGCTGTTATCCGGCAGTGATTGTCGCAGACCTCAATCCGGTAGGATTCGAACGGACCGGTGTCCGCCTTCTCGGTGGTGATTGTGAAGGCACCGCCCAGCGGAACGCGTCCGGCTGACAGGAACTGTCTGAAGTCGTCGTTCGCCGTCTCAAGCACACCGGTGGCGTCGGGGAAGGCGGGTGTGAAAGAGGCACCAGCCGTCAAGTCAGCCTCGCCCCCGTGTTTCTGAATTCTGCGCCACGTGATGAGCGGATGCAAAGGCGACTTGAGGTCGTCGATGAATTTCCATTCCCTTTCCGGTGGCTGAGAGGGCGGTGAAACGCGATACTCCATAAGGTCTCCAATCATAACGTGTCGTGCGTGTGTGGACCTCTGTGGACGTGTTTTCCTGCAAACCGCGAGTGCTCACAATCTTTGCTTCAGCATCGTCCGATAGGCGGCGATGTCGCCGTCAATCGTGGCGCGGACTTGCTTGATCTTCCATTCGAGATGCCAGCGGTCGGTCATGTACTCCATGCTTGGTTCCCAACCGAGCCGGGAGTCGGCCTCGACCAGCGGAATGGCGTTTTGGGCATTGACGATCTCCGCCTCGGCCAGCTTCTCGATCGCGTCCAAAATCTCCAGCGATTCCCGCCGGTCCTCACTGGTGAGCAGTTGCAGGTTGAGATGATACCAGCTGTGCGTGTTGATGCCGGTGACGATGAAGTTCTCGATGAATTTCCCGAGACGCAGAAGCTCCAGATAGAGGTCGCGTTTGCCCGCTGGCACCTTGTCCTCAACGCGTGCCAACTCAGCGACGCCTGAGCGCCAAAGTTCCCGCATCTTCTCAAAGGACGCCAACTCCGCCTTGCGTCTGAGGGGATACGGAGACTGCCCTGTGTTCTCGAACGGCTGGAAGAAGGTCTTCAGGATGTCCGCGCCGTTTGAGGCGTGTTTGTCCGCCGGGAACTTGATCTCCTTCGAGGTCATGGTGCGGGTGACGTTGGGGTGGAGCACAAACGGATAGGAGGGGCCCACGCGGAAGGGGCCGTACTGGTTCTCGTTGGAGGGGACATAGTACGTCATGGCCTCGCTCCAGAGGCGCCACGCCTCGATGACGGCGTCCGCGGCCGCCGCGCCGTAGTCGCGGACGGCGAGCCGCTTTAGGAGCGCCTCGAGATCGGTCTCCGAGCGGCGGAAGACGGCCTTCGCGAGGTCGGTCACCATCGACGGCCACCAGCCCATGTGGTGGGAATCGTAGAAGTTGTCCGCTCCGTGCTGGCGCTTCGCCTCCCGTAGCGTCTCGAATTTCCGTATCCACTGGAAGGGGGCGGGCACATACGGGGCGGTGCCGAAGTTCCAGGGCGTGCCGCAGGTCAGTGAGATGACGCCGATCTCCAGCCCCAGCTGGTGAGCCATTTCCATCTCTTCGCGGCAGCAGTCGCTGAAGTCGGTCTCGGAGATCGTGTAGTCCATGATCTGACGCACCGCGCCGCCGTCGACGCCGCGCGTCTTGAACATCTCGAACGGGACGAGCAACCGGATGTCCTTGGGCATCGCCTCGAGAAACTTCCGCCGCGCCTCGGCGGGGGCCCACAGCCAGTTGTAGGTGC
>CAYTFM010000631.1:0-1913 GCA_964436735.1 uncultured Victivallales bacterium
AACAACGGTTAGAATTAATTCACCCGTATCAGCGAAAAAGGGTGGGGAACGTGAGATACGGGAGTGCCGGCGGGGCGTCAACGCGGGTACCGGGTTGTGCCGGACGGCAGGGCGCATCGACCCGTATTCACACGTAGCGGGGAAACTTCTGTCGCGACGGCATCCATTTGTCAGGATGAGTCATTTTACCCAAAAAACAGAGGGAAGAGACTCAGTACCCCTTTGTTACCATTCCACGACGGTAGGAGCCGTCCTTATTAAAAATGTGTTTATTTAATAGACAGTTCGAATAGAATTCGGCCTTTCTTCTTTTGGCATGGCATAAATATTGCTTGCTGTATTCACTATGAGCATCGAGAAAATTTATTCGGTTTGCTATGTGTAACCAAACTTTGCGAACTAAGTATGAATAAAAAATCGTGGTCGTATCCAGGGGGGCAGCATGACACACGTTCCGTCGAAGTTCCATCTCGGATCCATCCTGGCCGTGGCCGCCGCGGCGCTCGTCATCGCGGGAGCGGCCGGTGCTGCGACTCGCGATGTGTGTCCCTCGGGATGCGCCTACTCCACAATCCAAAGCGCCATCGACATCGCCTCGGATGGGGACAGGGTGCTCGTCCATGACGGCTCTTACAATGAGAAAATCCTTTGTTCCAAGAACATCACCATTCTTTCCGCGAATGGCCCGGCATCCGCCATCATCGACGGCTTAAACATCGGTGGAACGGGAGCGGTCGTTACCATAGTCCCCCCTTTCGGCACTTTTTCCTATTACGCGGTCCTGGACGGCTTCACCATTCAAAACGGGAACAACAGGGGCCTTTACATCGGCGCCAAACGGGCGACGATTTCAAACTGTGTTATCCGCAACAACACCACCACTGATTACGGGGGCGGCATTTACACGAACGGCGCTGTTGTCGACCTTAAGAATTGCAGCATTGAACACAACACAGCCACTCTTGGCGGCGGAGGGATATACGGCTTTCTAGACGGCACGTATAGTTGCTGTGAAAACTCCATGTCCATTACGAACTGCAACATCTCCGACAACAGCGCCACTGGGTTTGGCGGCGGCTTATTCTTAATGACCCCCATGCCCCCCACTTCCCTTGTCTTCTCCATCGTCAACAGCACCGTGGCCGGCAACCAGGGAACCAGCGGCGGCGGCATTTATTATAATGCCCGTTCCTCCTCATCTTTCGTCAACGATATCGTCTGGGGAAACACTCCGGATCAGATCTTTTACCCCGCCGCCTTCTCAAACCCACCGACTGTCTCTTATTCCGACGTTCAGGGCGGCTGGTCCGGTACAGGGAACATAGACGCCGATCCGAGCTTCATAGCTGGTGGCTACCACCTCGCGCTGGGCTCCCCCTGCATTAACGCCGGCACAGACATCGGTCTCACGTACGACCTGGACGGCAATGTGCGCCCGCAGGATTCCCTCTGCGACATGGGGGCCTACGAGTTCCTCGGCGGCTGCGGTCCAGATAACGACAATGACCTATTCGACGTCTGCCATGGAGATTGCAACAACTACAATTCCTTGATTCATCCCGGCATCGCGGAGGTCTGCGACCAGGTTGACAACGATTGTGACGGGATAGTGGACGATGGCGACTACGATGGCGATGGGTACTCAACCTGCCGCCTCGATTGCAACGACTCAAATCCCACCATCAACCCCGCAGCCTCCGAAATATGCGGCGACGGGGTCGACAACAACTGCAACGGGAACGTAGACGAAGGGTGCAGCACCATTCAAATCACCAAGGCGGTCTGGAGCAAGAGCAAGAAGACGCTCACGGTCGAAGCGACGAGCGCCTTGGGGGCCTCGGCCAATCTGAGTGTCAGTGGCTACGACAAGATGACCTGGAATAAGAGGAGACTGGTCTGGACCTTCCTCGCTT
>CAYTFM010000632.1:0-1899 GCA_964436735.1 uncultured Victivallales bacterium
GATCTGGCCAAGGCGGTGATCGCCGCCATGAAGGCCATCGAGGCCGAGAACGAAGAACTGAAGGACATCCTTCCCAAGACATACAACCGCCTCGACAACGCCACGCTGATCGAGCTGTTCCGGGTGCTCGGCTCGATCCCGATGGACATCGAGGGGGATGCCTTCGGGAAGATTTACGAGTACTTCCTCGGCCTGTTCGCCATGAAGGAGGGGCAGAAGGGGGGCGAGTTCTTCACGCCCACCAGCATCGTCAAGCTGATCGTCGAGGTCATCGAGCCCTTCCACGGCAAGATCTACGACCCCGCCTGTGGCTCCGGCGGCATGTTTGTCCAGTCCGCGGCCTTCGTCGAGCACCACAAGCGGAAACCCAGCGACGAGATCTCCGTCTATGGGCAGGAAAAGACCGCGGAGACGATCCGGCTGTGCAAGATGAACCTCGCCGTGCACGGGTTGTCGGGAGATATCCGCCAGGGGAATACCTATTACGAGGACCTGCACAACTCGACGAATGGTGACAGGCGTGGCAAGTTCGACTTCGTCATGGCCAATCCGCCGTTCAACGTCTCCGGGGTGGACAAGGAGAAGGTCAAGGAAGATCCGCGGTTCAGCCTGGGCGTGCCCAACACGGATAACGCGAACTATCTCTGGATTCAGATCTTCTATCATGCCCTCAACGCCACCGGCCGCGCCGGCTTCGTCATGGCGAACTCCGCCGCCGACGCGCGCGGGGCGGAGTTGGAGATCCGCAAGAAACTGATCCGGTCCGAAGCTGTTGACGTGATGGTCAGCATCGGCTCCAACTTCTTCTACACCGTCACGCTTCCCTGCACTCTCTGGTTCTTCGATCGCGGCAAGCTCAGGACCCCGCGCAAGGACAAGGTCCTCTTCCTCGACGCCCGCCACATCTACCGCCAGCTCGATCGCGCCCACCGCGACTTCACGCCGGAGCAGATCGAGTTCCTGGCGAACATCGTCCGTCTATATCGGGGCGAGGACATCGAACTCGACTATGGCAGCGAGGCCCTGATGAAGGAGCACTTCGGCAAGGGCTTCCGCAAATACGCCGACATCCCAGGTCTCTGCAAGGTCGCCACCCTCAAGGAGGTCGAGGCCCAGGGCTGGAGCCTCAATCCTGGCCGCTACGTCGGCGTGCGGGAGCAGGAGGACGATGGCTTCGACTTCGCCGAACGGCTCGGGGAACTGAACGAGGAACTGGAGACGCTGAACGCCGAGGCAAGGGCGTTGGGAGAACGGATTGCGGAAAACGTGGTGAGGGTGCTGGAGCAGCAGTCGTGAAGCGCAATCCCCCCCTCGAAGGCTGGCGGGAAATCAAGCTGAAGGAGGTCTGCCGAGAGATTACGGTGGGCCACGTTGGCCCTATGGCGGGCGAATATGTCGATGATGGCATCCCCTTCTTGCGCTCCCAGAACATCCAGCCGTTCCGCCTTGATCTATCTGGCTTGAAATACATCACTCCCGAGTTCCACCAGCGGCTCCGGAAGTCCTCAATCGCCCCAGGTGACGTGGTTGTCGTGAGAACGGGGTATCCCGGAACGGCCTGCGTTGTTCCCAAGAGAATGACTGTCGCCAACTGTGCCGACCTGGTGATTGTACGGCCCTCTCCTGAACTCGACCCTTGGTTTCTCGCAAGCGTCTTCAATTCCACCTGGGGGCGCAGAACCGTGGCGGGCAAGCTCGTCGGCGTGGCTCAGCAGCACTTCAACATTGGCGCGGCAAGAGAAATGCTTATGAGATTGCCGCCGGTGGAAGTTCAGCGAAGGATCGCTGCGATCCTTTCGACCTATGATGAGCTCATCGAGAACAACGCGCGGCGGATCAAGATACTGGAGGAGATGGCGCAGGCGATCTACCGCGAGTGGTTCGTCCACTTCCGCTTCC
>CAYTFM010000633.1:0-1896 GCA_964436735.1 uncultured Victivallales bacterium
TTCCTCACCAGCGGGGAGTCCACCGTGAGGAATCTCATGCTTGGCCACCGCATCTCTCAAGACTTCGGAGCCACCATGAAAGCAGGCTATCTTCCTGATGTCTTCGGCCACATCTCCCAGATGCCGCAAGTTCTGCGCGGTTTTGGTATTGACAGCGCGGTGATCTATCGCGGCGTGGGGGCTGAAGCGACAAAGACGGAATTTTACTGGGAAGCCAGCGACGGCTCCAGGGTTTTGGCCATCTATCTGCCGGAGGGTTACTGTTGTGCCGCTAACCTTCCCTCGATTCCAGAAACGGCACGTGAAAAACTACAGTCGCTCATGGCGCGTTTGGCTCCAATGGCAACGACGAAGAATCTCCTGCTTCTGAATGGCTGCGACCATCTCGGCCCGCAGCGGGACTTGCCGCGCACTATCCAGGCCCTGAATCAGGGCTTTTCTCACGCTCTATTGATCCACACCACTCTCCCTCAGCACATCGAGGCAATCAAAGCCGAGAAACCGTCGCTTTTTACCTTGAAAGGGGAGTTCAGAGAGAATCGTCCGGCGCGCATTACGCCCGGAGTTCTATCCACCCGCCTTTACTTAAAGCAGGCGAATGGCCACGCAACCGTCGCTTTGGAAAACTATGCCGAACCTCTGTGTGCCATCGCCTCCTGCCTGGGGGAGGTCTATCCACGTGAGTTTCTCTGGCAAGCATGGCGCCATCTTCTACAGTGTCATCCCCACGACAGCATTTGCGGCTGCAGCGTCGATGACGTCCACCGCGATATGCTAAGGAGATTCGCGTGGTCGCAGGAGATTTTTCAGGCGATGATCCAACAAGCCCTGATCTCCCTTACCGGGCAAGTTGATACAGGCTCGATTGGGGAGGGTATCCCGCTATTGGTTTTCAATCCCCTCGGCATCGCACGCACGGATGTTGCTCAGGCCCGCCTGCCAAAGAACTTGTTCAGCGGGCAGGCAAGTTTGACGTTCATTCCCGAAGAGGGGAAAGAGCTGACGTTGGCTGATGCCTCAACAGGCCGTCCACTTCCTTTTCAAGTAACAAAAGCGCAGAAGATTGAAGCTGAGCAATGGGAGATTCTGTTCTTGGCTAGGGATGTGCCGCCGCTGGGGTATCGAACGTATGTTTTCAGATCTGCCCCGGCTGCAGTACAAGAAGAGTCCCAATATCTCAAGTCAGGCGCCGACTTCATTGAAAACGAATTTTTCAGAGTCGAGGTCGCCCCGAACGGCACACTTACCGTTGACGTCAAGGAAACAGGTGAGCGATACGAAGGTTTGCACTACTTCGAGGACCGGGGCGATGCAGGGGATGAATATAACTTCTCGCCTCCGTCGAGAGATTCGGTACTTACGACGTTGAGTGAAAAGCCGCGGAGCTCTCTTGAGAAACAAAGGCCTCTACGTGCCACATTGAAAATCGAATATGCCTGGAGAATTCCCCAATCATTATCAAGAAATCGCCAATCGCGTAGCCACGAATACGTCGAGTATCCCATTACGAGCTTTGTCAGTCTTTATCCCCACATTGGCCGTATCGATATCCGCACCGAGGTGGAAAACCGCGCAGAAGACCATCGACTGCGCGTTGGCTTTGCCACCAACATCAAGGCTTCACATTCGTTCGCGGAAATGCCTTTTGACGTTGTGAAGCGAAAGGTGGAACTCTCAGAAGAGAATATGCTGCCGCACAAGCAGACGGTGCTGAAGGGAGGCGAGGAAGTGAAGGTCGCCACGTATCCACAGGGAACGTTTGTCAGCATCTCCGAAAAGGGAAAGGGATTGACTGTCTTCAATCAGGGCCTTCCTGAGTATGAAGTATTTCCCGACGGAAACGGATCAACGGTCTTCATCACACTCCTACGCTGCGTTGGCTGGCTTTCGCGGGAA
>CAYTFM010000634.1:0-1894 GCA_964436735.1 uncultured Victivallales bacterium
CGATATACCGACGAAAGTTACCGGCTTTGCCGAAGGTTCTCTCGCGGGCATCGATGTCAAGATTCATGCCGAGGCCGACTATACCGGGCAGTACCTGGTGGACATGACCATCGATCCGCGAGGCAAGACAGAAGTGGACAAGCTTGAAATGGAAATCCCGTTGAACGGACCGGTCACCGTCGCCTATGCGTACAGCCCACGCGACAGCTCCATGGTCTTCACCAAGGAACATCCCTGGAAGGCCGACATGCCGGACGGCGTCATCTGGACAAATCTGAAGGGGAATTGCTGGCCATTCATCATGTTCGCCGGTAATGGTGAAAAAGGAATCTACTGGTACACGGACAGCTATGAAGGCTTCTGGCTCGACAGGAATTCCCCGCATATCTCCCTTGAGAAGCAAGGGAATGTCACGTCCCTGAAAATACAGTTCATAAATAAAAAAGTCCTCCTTGAGAAACCCAGGAACATCAGGTTCGCTCTCATCCCCGTTCCATTGAAACCCCTGCCTCCCAAATCGAGAGAAATGTCATACGACAGCGTCAGGATGCATCTTGGCGGCGCGTCATGGTGGGGCACTAAGGGGTGTTTTGTCTTTCCGAAAGACGACGCCGAATGGCAGAACTGGATGGCTGGCGGAAAATTTGATTACAAAGGCGTGGCGACCAGTGGAGCCTATCCGCTCGGAGCTCCTCCACAGGGAACTGGCGGCCCGGTGAAAGGAAAAGAATACGCGGCATATAGAGCAGCTGACCTCATCGGCTGGCTGCAACCAGAACTCCAAGGCTACGCAGGCGAATGGGTGGGGACGACCAACCCCCCTCTTTGCCCCGACGCCTCACTCCTGCGGTACGCCGACAAGGATAAAAATCTTATCTGGCCGGAGCCCGAACAACGCGCCGTCTATCTCAAGGACGCCTGCGTGCAAAGCTTCTACGACTTTGAATCCTACGTGTTTTATCTCAATGCGAAGAACGCGGGGATCGGCGGCTACTGGTGGGACTGGAATTCGCTTGTGAACGGCACCTCCCTTGAGAAGGGCACCATGTATTTGAACGACGAGGGAAAGCCGGAACCACGCTGCAACATCTTTCTGGTGCGCGACTTCTACCAGCGGATCGCCAGAATCGACCATGAACTCGGAGTTCCGAACACAAACAACGTCTACTCGCCTGGCGTCGTCTATCAAATGCCTTGGCTCACCAAAATCAACGCCTGGGAATCGATGTATCTCGAATCAGACCTCGACGACATGTTCGACGCGCAGGGGGTCGACAAATACCGGTCCATCATCGGCAAGTATACCGGCGTCCCCGCGCAGATTGTCATGAACATCAAAATCAACTGGCAGGATCCGAGGGCGCGGACGGTCATCGCGCTGTCACTGCTGCACGACAACGGTATCTACGGTCTCGACTGGGATAAGAACGCGTTCGCTCTCCTTGCCAACACGGGCATATTCGACGACACGTATACTTGGATTCCCTATTGGCGCTCTCAAAGGACCGCCTCGTCCGACAAACCTTTCGTCCTGATCTCCGCCTATAAGAACGATGCGGCAAAACGGTTGCTTCTGGCTGTTGTCAATCCCGGCCAGGAAAACATCGAAACAGACCTCACCGTTCCCGGGAGCAGCAAGGCGATTGACGCCGAAACTGGCGCCGCACTTTCCGTAAGCGGCGGCAAGATCAGCAACGTCGCGGTCAAGAGGCACGATCTTCGCCTGATCAGCGTGGAACAATGAAATCCAAGTGAGGTGTACATGATGCGCAAAAGTACTGAAACCCCGCTATACCACCTGCCTCAAGGGCGAAGGACAGGATTCACGCTCATCGAATTGCTGGTGGTGATCGCCATCATCGCCATCCTCGCCGCCATGCTGCTGCCTGCTCTA
>CAYTFM010000635.1:0-1891 GCA_964436735.1 uncultured Victivallales bacterium
AACACCAACACACACGAACACGAGGGCAACACCGACCTGCGCCGGCGGGCGGAGGAGGCGGCACGTCAAAAAGAACTCAACACGGCGGGTGATAGTGTCCTTTCCCCCGAGGAGGCGCGGCGCCTGCTCCACGAGCTGCGGGTGCATCAGATCGAACTGGAGATGCAGAACGAGGAACTGCGTCGGGCGCACACGGAGCTCGAAGCCCTGCGGATGCGGTATTTCGACCTCTACGACTTCGCCCCGGTGGGCTATCTCGTCCTCGACGAGACGAGCCTGATCCTGGAGGCCAATCTCACCGCCGCCAGTCTTCTGGACATACCCCGTAGCGCGATAGCCCAACAACCATTGACCCGTTTCATCCTGCCTGATGATCAAGACATCTACTACCGGCACCGCAAACAACTCATCGACACAGGTGCGCCACAGGTCTGCGAACTGCGGTTGGCGGCGCGAAAGGAAGGCTCCCCCGTCTGGATGCGCCTGGAGACGGCCATGGCACAGGATCCCGGCGGAATGACCGTGTTCCGCACGGTGCTGAGCGACGTCACCTTGAGCAAGCGGGTGGAGGCGGAGCTGCAAGACGCCAAGCGGGAGGCCGAGACGGCGAACACGACGAAGAGCCAGTTCCTGGCCACCATGAGCCATGAACTGCGCACGCCGTTGAATCCGATCATCGGCTTCACGGATTTGTTAGCCGAGGCACCCAACCTGACGGAGGAGCAACGGCATTGGCTCCGCATTGTCAATCAGCGCGGACAGGATCTGTTAGCTCTCATCAGCAACATTCTGGACGTCTCAAAAAACGAGGCGGAAATGATCGTTATGAACCCACAGCCACTACGTCTCCGCACAATGATTGACGACATGACAGGTTCGATCCAACCGGCGGCTGACAAGAAAGGTTTGACGCTGGGGGCGCAGGTGGCTCCGGAACTGCCAGACGACATACACGCGGACGGCCCTCGGCTGCGGCAAATCCTGCTCAACCTGCTGGGCAACGCCATCAAGTTCACGCCGGAGGGGCGCATTACCATTCGAGTCGAAACCACGGACGCCACGCGACTGACACGCCCCCTGGCCGAACACGAGACCGCCCTGCTGTTCAGCGTGCGCGACACGGGAATCGGCATCGCGCCGAATAAGCAGTCCATGATCTTCGAGGCGTTCAAGCACGCCGACATCTCGCATGCGGTGAAATACGGGGGCGCCGGGCTGGGACTCTCAATCGCCTCGAGCCTTGTCAAGCTGATGGGCGGCGCGCTATGGGTAGAGAGCGTGGTGGGGCAGGGCAGCACGTTCTCGTTCTCGGCCACCGTCGGCATCCACCCCGCGGCTGCCACGGCGGCAAGCAAACAGGACACGACGACCTCCACTCCTCACCAGCCGTTGAAAATCCTTGTCGTGGATGACGACGTCATTGGCGGCCTTCTGGCGGAGGCGCTGCTGCGGGAACGCGGCGACACGGTCGTGATGGCTCTGGACGGCGAGGAGGCCCTGACGCTTCTGAACACGAAAGTCTTCGACGTGGTGCTGATGGACATCCGTATGCCGCGCATGAACGGAATCGAGGCCACCCGGGCAATACGAACGCGCGACCAGCGGTCCGGGAAACACACGACCATCATCGCCTTGACCGCCCACGCGTTGGGGGGCGACCGGGAGACCTTCCTGGCGGCGGGTATGGACGGCTACCTGTCCAAGCCGATTCAGAAGGCCGCGCTTTTCAAGGCCATCGACACGGCGCTCAAAGCCAGACGGAACGGATAGGCAGTTGTTACACGTTATCTCGCTCACCCACGGCGCGAGGCCGCGGGGGTCGAAAATTATGGTTGCCCGCACAAGTAGCCGACTGATTTGATTCACCAACGGGGCAAGCCCGTTGGGATCT
>CAYTFM010000636.1:0-1891 GCA_964436735.1 uncultured Victivallales bacterium
GAGCGAGGTTGCCTAGCATGCGTGAGCGAGGACTGGCGTTCGGGCGGGGATCAGCCCTCTAGCCAACGGGCAGCGTAGGGCTCTTAACTAGCACTACAGCGCAAAGTTACTTCCCACACAAGACCGTAATTGGTGTAGGTTGACGCCGGCCCCGGGAAGTTTCTGGAGCGTGGTGCGGCGATGACTGGTCTGGGCCAAGGCGTTGCGATGGCGCAGATAACTGATGCGCCAAGCCTCGTCTTGGAGAAGGCGTCGACGGTCGCGTGGTCGGCAACATGCGGTAGAACTCCTCCAGCAGTTCCAGGCCGCCGGAAACCACGGTCAGGCGGTCGCGTGGTCGGCAAAGACAGGCCCGCAGCCAAGCCGACAAGGCATCCCGAATCTGATTGAGCGTGAGGCTTTCCACCGGATACAGTGGTCGATCGTCGTCGTCGGCTCGCTCGGGAAAAAACGCCGTTGCCTTCCGCCACCCGCTCCTGGGCGATCAACTGTTCCCGCATCTTGTTGAGGTACAAGTGGCTCACCTGAGTCAGGTACATGTGCCGATGGATGGATCGCCATCCGCGAACCTCGAACTGATCGAAGCCCAACTCGTCCTTTTCTTCCTTGAAACATTGTTCGATCGACCAGCGCGAATAGGCTACGTACACCAGCCACTCCAAGGGGCAACCGGCCGGGGCATTGGAGACGAAGAACTTAAGTTCGTCGGGGTCCAGCGGATTGCGCCCCACGATCAACCAATGCGGACGCGTGGGGAGCCCTTGGCGTTTCATCCAAAACCGGATGGCTTTGACCTCACGAACCAGCGGTCCGTTCTCTGCTTCCTTGATGTGGATCGGCGTCCATGGCTGATATCGAAAGGCCGGCGATGACCGCAGTAAATCGACCGCTTCGCTGGTGGGGGCGGCGGTTTTCGCCAAACGGGGATAGCGCCGCCGGGAGCCGCCTTGACGCATTTCCTGTGGCGTGGCCCGATACAGCAGCTTGGGCGCTGTAGCCCATCCATGAAAGCGACACGGCACCTCGGCCACGTAGGTTTGCCCCAGAGCTTCCAGACCGTCTAGAAACTCGTAACTCTCGCCGTAGTGCTCATCAAAGGTCCACGCCGCCACGCGAATCCCATTCCGCAACGCCCGTCGGATCTGATCCAGGGCCATCTTCGGCTTGGAGCGATGACACGCCTCTTCAGGAATCCCGGCACCCTTGCGACGCGCCGCATCGTTGGCCCAGCTCTTGGGCAAGAACAGATCGCTGTCCAGCAAACAGCGAAAATCGCCCGCCGTGTAGGCGGTATGCACACTCATCACGCAGTTGTCGATCTTGCCCGTGCGGCCACACCACTGGTGTTGAACCGTCGCCGTGTGATGCCCTTTCTTGGGGCATCCCGTCTCGTCCACGATGCCGATGGCAAACGGATGGCTATGGTCGCGAACCACGATCTCTTGGACGCGATCGACCATCCGCTCCTCGTCCCAACTCAGCAGACCCAAAAAGGCTTGCAGAGACCGGGGCGGCACACCCGCCCGCAGCGCCATCGGCTCGACGCTCTTCCGCTGCAAGTCCGAGTTCTGCCCCTCCACGTACACTCGAAGGTATTCCTCCGTATCGCACCGCCCGAAACAATCCGAAAACTCCGTCAGGTAAGCCGCAATCCCCTTCCCCGCCCGTTCGATTTCTCGCACATCCATGTGATTTCTCCTGCCAGTTCCTCGTAAACCTCTGAACTGACAAGAGTTGTCGGCCTTGCCACCGTCTCAGCTTGAGCTTACTTTGCGCTGTAGTGTTAGTTAGGGATTATTCCAGGTAGCCGAGGCCTTTGAGCCGCTCGGTTACTTCGGCATCGGAGGAGGCGGATTCCAGTACGGCCAACTCCTTTTCGACGATGTGGATG
>CAYTFM010000637.1:0-1482 GCA_964436735.1 uncultured Victivallales bacterium
ACGTGTCGACGGACGCCACGCCAGTGACCGACGCCTGCGCACTCAAGGCGATCGAACTGGTCTCCGAGTACCTCCGGCCGGCCGTCGCCAACGGCGCCGACATGGAGGCCCGCGACAAGATGGCGTACGCCGAATACCTCGCCGGCATGGCGTTCAACAACGCCAGCCTCGGCCACGTCCACGCCATGGCCCACCAACTCGGCGGACTCTACAATCTCCCGCACGGCATGTGTAACGCCATCCTGTTGCCACACGTCTCCCGCTTCAACCTTATCGCCAAGATCACCCGCTACGCCGACATCGCCTCCGCCATGGGCGAGGAGCGTGAGGGAGTGGCGGAGCCCGAGGCCGCCGACTTCGCAATCGACGCCATCGAATGCCTCTCGCGCGACGTGGGGATCCCCGCTGGTCTAAAGGGGTTGGGCGTCAAAGAGAAGGATCTCAAGACGATGGCCGAGAACGCCCAGCGTGACGCCTGCGGGCTCACCAATCCGCGCCGTCCGACCCTCGACGACGTGATCGCCATCTACAAGGCGGCCATGTGACCAGCAAATCCGGAAATCGAAGCACGAAATCCGCAACACTGCATTGTTTCAGTCATTCGAGAGGTGAGTTTCGCATTTGTTTCGGATTTCGATTTTCGGATGCCCAATTAGTCAGGTGAGAGACATGGCTGCGACTCCATTGCTTCGCGCGGATGCGAGGTGCCCAATTGAGACTATTACGCAGCTTTTGCTGGCGTGCCTCGAGCGCCGAGATCCGTACACGGGAGGGCACAGCCGCAGAGTTGGAGCAATGGCCGCCCTCCTCGCCCGTGAGTTGGGACTTCCAGAACCGAAGGTCGAGGAGATTATGCGCGGCAGTCTTCTCCACGACATTGGGAAGATCGGCATCAAGGATAGTATCCTCCTCAAAAAAGGGCCGCTCACCAATGCGGAATACGCCGAGATCAAGCGTCATCCGATCATCGGGCAGGAGCTACTGGACAAGGCGGAGGCGTTGACGGTGCTCGTCCCATATGTCCGCCACCACCACGAGAATCTCGATGGCTCGGGCTATCCAGACGGATTGCGGGAGGAGGATATTCCGTTCGAATGCCGGATCGTCACGCTGGCGGACGCCGTCGATGCGATGACGAGCGAGCGGGGGTATTGCGAGCGACTTACTCTCAAGAAGGCGGCCGAGGAGATCCGCCGCTGCGCGGGGCCCCATTTCGACCCAGAGGTTGCCGAGGCGTTCGAGCGACTTCTCGCCGCCCGACGCATCCCGGCTGGCACGTAGGCTCGGGCTCATTTGACGCCGAGGCCACTCTTCCTTAAAACTGCGACAAAGGCTGCAAGCATCTCCTTGTCGTGGCTCACGCGCCAGTCCACGACCTCCCCTCCGATCTCCGACTCCTTCTTCTCCCACTCGAACCAGTTGATCATCTTTTTGGCCGGGAACCAGGAACGGCTTTGCGTGGAGAGCAACTGCGTCCACCAT
>CAYTFM010000637.1:1492-1877 GCA_964436735.1 uncultured Victivallales bacterium
GGGTATCGTTTCGGTAGTCCTTGCACGGTCTCCGCCAGTAGCTGTCCCAGTTCAAGCGACATAGCAACCCTGTCCTACTCATGCCCCAACAATCCCGTACCACCAGGAACGGCTTCGCTGGGAGAGCAACTGCGTTCTCCATGCCTCCTTTATATCCCGCTCCAACTCGCTTGTCCCAGTGGCGGGGACGAAAAGGGCGGAAGTCTCGGGAATAGCCAAAGGCTTCTTCCGGGCGACAGCATAGTCTTGATAGAAATCAGGCACCATCGTCTCGTCGCCGTTCAACCCGTTGTAGGAGCCTGTCAACTGCGCGGCGCACTTGCACTCCTCAGGCACCACATTGGCCCCCCACGGCTATGAACTGCCCCAGTGGTAGAGCGCCCTG
>CAYTFM010000638.1:0-1192 GCA_964436735.1 uncultured Victivallales bacterium
CGATCGCTTGACGAAGCTCTTGCGGAGATACAACCCGTCATCCTCGAATGGGACTGCGGAGGCATAGGCGAACAGGAGCGCAGGGCGGTCATACGCTCGTGCAGGAAGGACGCCGAGGACTGGATGGGGGATCACTGGACCACCGCGGAGCGCATAGCGTTTTTGGAAAAGCTTTTGGCGGCTGTGAAGGCGGAGGGTTCTCCAACTCCCCGGAAGAATTATAAAAGCAAGGGCTGGGGAGAACACCTTCGAGCCATCTGGAGACGGATGTGTGAAGGCGGACGGCGAGTCGCATCTCGAAGGCTGTGACAAGATGGAGGGTTCCATCGCAGCACCGCAAGCACAGCCCGCCATGCCAGCGTCGCCGTCGGAGCCGTCATGACATTCTTGTACACTTTCCCATGTAGCCGAATACTCCTTCGCTCGCCTGGCCCGACGCCGACCTCTCCACGGCGTCGATCAGGACGGCCGGATCGAACGGCTTGGTCACGTTGCCATCCATAACCATCAATCTCATGCACACTTCACCCGGCTGCCCATCGGAATTGCCCCGCTTGACCCCCACGGCGACTGCCCACCCTCCTGGTGTCCGTGCCTTCACCGTTCTTCCTGTCTGAGCCGCCTCACCCCGCCCCACCTTTTTTTGAAATTGCCCCGCATGCGCCCCGCCGTCGCGTTTTGGCGCCCACGTCCACCCCGTGGGGCGGCAAAGGGGCCTCCGGCGCGCCAGCGGCTGCGGAAAGGGCTTTCCTGGTCGTTGCGGTGGCCTGCTTGTGGTGTCGTGGAAGGAGGTTTGCCGGGAGATTGGTGAAAACCGGCAACATGCTGGCCATGTGCGATATCCGGAAGATGCTTGGTCGGTTAAAGCGGGGGAAAGGCTCTGTGGCCGGAGGGCTGGACTTCGTGGATGAGCGGGATGATTGTCTTCGACGGTCGGCAGGCGCCAGGCGTCGGTCAGGAGCGGGCGCGTCCAAGACCGGGGAACGGATAGAATTGCGATGGGTGGCGGGCAAGTTCGACCAGGATCGCTGGTGAGGCGTGGGATCGTGTATTGGGTCCAGGGAATGAGAACCGTGTACAGAACCGAGCCGCTGGATCAGGAGAAGGATTTGGATCAGTACGGGTTCAACCGTGGCTGGGGCAAGGGTGGTCAGATGAAAGCACTCTTCGGGAAGCGGAAGCGCGGCTGTGG
>CAYTFM010000638.1:1202-1550 GCA_964436735.1 uncultured Victivallales bacterium
GATGTGGGATCAGGGACGCGAGACCGGAACCGATGAACGAGTTTGGAATGGGGGTGAAGGCGAGCAGGTCCGGACAATGGCCGCAAGGACGTGGCGTGGTTTGTCGGAGGGCGGGCTGGCGAGGGTGGCGAATGAGATCAAGCCAGTGATGCGTCTCGTTGGATTGAAGGCGGCATGGCTGGCAAAGGGCAATGGCGCCCAGTGGATCAAGCGCCGAGACACGGTGATATGGCGCGTGGTCGGTAGCGGCGGATTGGACACAGGCCTGCGCTTGTGGACAAGGGGGGAAGCCGGGGGGGATGGGAAGCAATCTTTTCTGGAAAGGTGGTTGCCGACGACAGCGAGTTC
>CAYTFM010000638.1:1560-1867 GCA_964436735.1 uncultured Victivallales bacterium
GTCGGGGACGGCTGGGCTGTGTGGAGGGAGTCGGTGATTTCACGGCGAATGTGGTCATGCAGATGGATTTTGAGCGTGGACTCTGATGGCATGAACGGGGGGAGGCGTGGATCAAGCCGGAGAAAGACCATGGAACACTTCAGGGACGTGGACACCGCCGTGGCGTACAAGGAGATAGGGCGACATCCAAATCCAGAAATCCTGCCAAGTTACAGTCGTCTTTCAGCAAGATACTGCAGGAGACCATCGATGAGATGACGCTGATCAATATGGAACTCTTGAAAAGCATGCCGTCGAAGTGAACGTT
>CAYTFM010000639.1:0-1841 GCA_964436735.1 uncultured Victivallales bacterium
ATTCTCCACATATCAGAAATTTCCAAGTCCCTAACCCGGCGTAGCCGGAACCAAACAGGAAATGCCCCGTGAGAAATGGCGTAGAATATCCATCAAGCGGCGCTCACCTCAAGGGGGATATTAAAGATATGCAAGCCTTTATCGAAAAACACGCTGACAAGATTGCCGGATGCGTCTCGTACTTCGACCGGGTCGTGATGACCGGGAGCCTTACAGAGATCAGCTACCCGGAAGGAATGGAAAAACACCTGCGCGGCAAAGGCATCCGCCTTTTCGACTACACAAAGTTCGCCGAACCGCTCCGGGAAGAGATTCGCGCCAACGCCGAGCGCATCGCGGCGGAAGACGGGCTTGTGATCGATTTCATTCGAAGGAACAATTTCCGCAAGGAAGACCGGATAAAAAAGATCCTCGAAGAGCGGGGCGATCATCCCGGTCTCGTGCACATCTTTTCCGCGATGGAGCCGTGCCCGTCGTTTGAGCCGTGGCATGACAAGAAGACGCACAAAACATTTCTCAGATACAAGGACGCCAAGTGTCTTCACTATTACTTCTACTTCATCGACCCCGCGCTCGGCCTGTGCTACCTGCGCGTGCCCACCTGGGCGCCGTTCCGCCTCCAGTTCTACTTCAACGGGCACAACGAATTGGCCGCGAAGCTTCTCCAGGCCGGGGTGGCGTTCGATCGGCTCGACAACGCGTTGCTGAACATCGGCGACATGAAAAAAGCGGGGCGCATCGCCGACGCCTTCAACGTGGAAAGACTGCACCGCCTCATCGCCCGGTACGAGACGCAATACTGCCCCGTCCTGCGGCATTTCCCCGGCGGACGCCACTGGAGCCTGATGCAGGTGGAATACTCCGCCGACATCATCTTCAAACGCCGCGAGGACTTCCAGCCCCTCTACGAGAAGCTTGTCCGCACCGCCATCCACTGCGTCAAGCCGGACGACGTCGCCACGTTCCTGGGCCGCAAGCTCGACCCCCGATACGCCGGCGAGATTGGCAACGACTACCACACCCGCATCGAAGGCGCCCGCATCAAACACCACATGGGGAAAGCCAGCATCAAGATGTACGACAAGATGGGGATCATTCTGCGCGTCGAAGTCACCGTCAACGACGTCACCCTCTTTCTTCACCACCGATGGGTGGAACACCGCGACGGCACAAGGGAAATGAAATTCGCGCCGATGAAGAAAACGATTTACAGCCTTCCGCCTCTGGCCGAAGCCATGGCCGCCGCCACTCGCCGCTACCTCGATTTCATCGCCGTCATTGACGACCCCACTCCCAATATCAAAACACTCGAGAAAATCTCCCGCCCCGCCGACGACGGCAAAAGAACTTTCAGAGGGTTTAATCTCTTTCACGGCGAAGACCTCGACCTGTTCGAGACGATCATCCGGGGCGAATACTTCATCACCGGTTTCACCAACCGCTCTTTGCGGAAGTTCTTCCCCGGCAAGAACGCCGGCCAGATCGCAAGAATGTTGAAAAGACTCCGCACTCATGGACTCATCAAGAAGATCGGCAGGCGGTACAAATACTATCTCACGGTCACAGGGAAAACCGTCGTCGCCGCCGCGCTCAAACTCCGCGAGATGGTTATAATCCCCTCGCTCGGAAGGTTTGCGTCTGTTGGTTCTTAATTTCTTTGCCATTTTGCGCAAGATTTGATTGTTAAGACACTAACACTACAATTTCACAACAAAATCCGCGCCAACGCGACGGCCCATATTCCCTTTTTGGCTTTTCTGATAGAATGACAAGATTTGGAAGCTAAATATTTGTCAGGAGGCATGATATGTTTCTGCGAATTTTGAAAAGCACTTTTGTTG
>CAYTFM010000640.1:0-1835 GCA_964436735.1 uncultured Victivallales bacterium
GGACCCGACCTGGGAAATCATCACTCCGCGATTGGGCAAGAGCGTGATCTATGGCTATGCCACGGCAGAACGGGAATTTGCAGCGCTGGAGCGGGACGATATCGACCCCAACTACAATTACTGGATTTCCATCAGGTCGGTGGATGGGGTGAGCAAGGTCCGGCTACGTGATGTCGCTTCTTGGCCCCTGGCTGACCACATTGCCCTGCGTGAGGAGATCAAAGCGAAGAAGGAGTGGTTCGAGACGCGGGTTGGGGTGAAACACAAATGCGGGTTCTGGTAGGAAGTGAATTTCCTGCTGGACCCTCGGTTTCTGAGGCCGGGCTTAATCGTCTAAGGCTCGCCAATGAGATGGCGCTCCTGGGACGAGTTTCCTGGGAGCTGTTTCAGTTCACAGCGGACGCTGAGGACGTGGAAGATATGGCCTTCGTGCTCGCTTATGAGATGCCACAGAACTCGGAGCCGCTACCGCTATGGCCGCCGGAGCTGCCACAGAGCTTCTTGGACGTGATGGCATGGCCGTCACGGGTGCGGCGGGACAATTGGCGGCGCCTCGTTGAGAGACGCAAGCACGAGAAGGAACAGACCCAGTCGAAGGAATAGGCAATGGGTTCGCTCTACGACGTCGGAGTCAAATTTCAGTTTGCCGGAGGGCAGCAAGCCAAGTCTCAAATGGACGGCCTGCACGGCTCTTTTCGGCGGCTTTCTACGACCGTCGATCAGGGGGCCGCGGGCATCACCAGCGCATTTTCGAGGATGGCCGGGGGAATAGGCAGAGCCGCAGGCATCGGGACCGCAGGCATAACGGGCCTGATCGCTGCGGCAGCCCTCTTGCCCTACAAGCTTGCCGCCACGCGGGAAGAGCTGAGCCGCGCCCAGAACAATCTGCGAAGCGTGAGCCTTACGGAAGACGAGATCAGAGACCTTGAGGAGCATACGGTGAAGTTCACCAATCGGTGGGCAGGCTTCACGTCTGAGGCATTCACCCACGCTTTCTATGAAATTCAGGGCACGTTGGGCGACTTGGCGATGGAGCAGAAGAAAGCGATTACGGATATCAGTGTCCTCGGCGGCAAGACGGTGGGCATGAATCCCAATGAGGCGACTGACTATTTCACGAACATGTGGGGCGCTCTCAAGTATCAGAAGCTCTATAAGGACATGGACCCCACCAAATTTGCCGAAATGATAATGGCCCAAACCCAAAAGGCAGTGGAAATCTTTAAGGCAAAAGGCCCTGAATTGGCGCGGTCCATATCGGAAGCTGCGCCCATCCTCGGTCGCCAAGGATGGAACTTTGAGCAGATGCTCGGGACCGCAGGCGTCTTGAAGGATGCCGGGTTCAAGCCCGAAGTGGTGGGCACGGCAATGCGGAACATCGGGCTCCGGGAGAGAGAGGGCCTTGCCAAGATCATGAGCCAATCAGTCGTTGGGCAGATCACCGGCAAGGACGATGCCTGGGAGCAACTCAAGGCAACCGAGCACAAGAAGATCGAGGGGTTCATGACGAAGCTCATCGACGAGAGTAACGTGCTCAACGACAAGGCTGCAACTACTCTCCCGTGCACTGAAAGAATTCGGCCGGGGTGAGCAGGATAAGTTGCTTAAGGACGCTTTCGGTGACGAGACAGTCGCACAGGTCGCGACATTAACGGGGAAAATCGAGGAGCTGGAAAAACGCATCAAGACTGTCGGAGGGGCAACGTGGGGCGGCTCGCTCAATGTTGCAGAGCGGATGAATTCCGGCATCAGTTCACACATGGATCTCTTGAAGCAGCGGTGGGGCAATTTTTGGAAATCTCTCGGCGCGATAGCGGCGCCAAGTGTTAACAAGG
>CAYTFM010000641.1:0-332 GCA_964436735.1 uncultured Victivallales bacterium
TCGTGCGGCGGCGACCCCTCCTGCCGTGTCTATAAGTTTCATGATAACCCCGCCTTGGACATTTCCCGCAGGATCTGCATCTTGCGGATTCATCGCCTGCGACATGACGACACTGCTTTGCTCGATTGTTTTTCCTTCCATGTTATCCCTCCAAAATAGATTATTGCAGTATAATATAATGAAGGACAGGCAACGGACATGACTAACCGATCTATCTCGTAAGTATGTGAGTCGCATTGACGCCGCCTGTCCCGGCAACCTCAGCCAAGCCCACTTTGGCGCCTTCAACCTGCCTGGCTCCGCAGTCGCCTCTTAATTGCCAGACAAGCTCC
>CAYTFM010000641.1:342-1358 GCA_964436735.1 uncultured Victivallales bacterium
CAATCTGAGCGACACCGGTCGCCCCAAGCGGATGTCCTTTTGCCAGCAGGCCGCCGCTCGGATTCACGGGCATCCTCCCGCCTATATCCACAGCACCTTCATCTATCATACGTCCGCCCTCGCCCTCTTTGCAAAGCTCCAGATCCTCATAGTGAATTAGTTCAGAAGTGGCGAAGGCATCGTGCAGTTCTATGAGATCAATATCTTCCGGTCCCAGGCCCGCCTGTTCATAGGCCTGGCGGGCGCTTACCGTTATTACGCTCGGCGCGCTCCGAACAAGGGAGCCGAAATTCTGCGTCCCTGTGCCTTCCGTGTATATCGTGGAGTTTAAAGCGGAGGCCGCCACCTTGATCGGCTTGGCCGTGAACTGTTTTGCCTTTTCCATTGAGCAGAGGATGGCGGCAGCCGCGCCGTCGCCGGTCGGACAGCACATCAAAAGGGTGATGGGGTCACAAATCATCCGTGAGCTGAGCACCTCTTCGACAGAGACTTCTTTTCGGTGCTGGGCATAGGGATTAAGCGCGCCGTTTCTGTGGGCCTTCACGGCAACCTTTGCAAACTGCTCCCTCGTGGTGCCGTACTGATGCATGTGTGATTGCGCCACCAGGGCGAACTGAGCAGGTATCGAGTCCACTCCCAGGGTGCGCCAGGCGTCATCAGGCAGTTGGTCAATCAGTCCGCGGGCCATTTTCTCGCATCCGAGCGCCAGGACAATGTCATACATGCCGAGGGCTATCATCAGATATGCCTCTCGAAAAGCCGTTGCCCCGGCGCTGCAGGCATTTTCAATATTCGTGATCGGTATGCCCGATGCCCCTACGCCGGCCAATATGCGCTGACCGGCAGCCAAGCCCTGATATACATGGGCGACATAAGCCGCTTCCACGTCTTTCCACCCGATGCCGGCATCTTTCAGGGCGCCAAAAACTGGAGCCGCGGCCAGCTCTTCGATGCTTGTATCTTCATATCTGCCGAACCGGGTCATGTCCACGCCGATTACCGCTACATCCCTCATA
>CAYTFM010000641.1:1368-1823 GCA_964436735.1 uncultured Victivallales bacterium
GGACACGATCCCAAATTCTACGAATTTGGGTCATGTCCCCGTTGGGTCATGTCCCCGTCCCCTTTCGGTTCCGCATTCGCAACGAAGCAACTATCTCTTTCGCGACGGTCTGAATTTGTAGCCCATTACTTCGTTGCCGCTCGTATCGGTGCGCACCTTCTCTATTGTCAGCTCCACTTCCATCCCTATGGAGACCGCAGCCGGATCGCAGCCGGTAAGAGCTGAGTAGAACCTTGCCTTTTCCGGCAGTTCTATCAAGGCCATGGCATAGGGCGCCGGACCCTGCCATTCACGGGGAGGCTGATGGACGATCGTATAGCTCAATACAACGCCTGTCCTGCTCAGAGGAAGTTCTTCCATATCCGCGTCGTAGCAATGGGGGCAGTTTGTCCCTTTCTTGTGAGGGAAATAGACCTCGCCGCTGGACCTGCACGTGGCGCCGATGAGACGGCGTT
>CAYTFM010000642.1:0-799 GCA_964436735.1 uncultured Victivallales bacterium
CCACTGCCAGAGGGGGCAAGGGAATGTCATTCCGATCCCCTCGCCATGCGAAGCGGGGAGAGGGTTAGGGTGACGGGGAAACGTGATTTCTGGTTTTTCATCGCGGTCTTCAGGGGACAAGGCACTGATGGTCGACTCTGCGGGAGAAGGGGACGAATCCGACACCACGGTCCATGACTTCACCAAGCGTCCTCATCGTAGTCGGTGGGCAGGATCCGCTTGATGCGCGCCAGGGCCTTCCTGAGCCGTGTGACCTCTTTCTCCCTTTTCTCAAGGAGCGCTTGCCCCGTCTCCAGCGGCCGTGTCACGAACACCGTGAGGTCAGTCTGTAGCCCGGTGGCTCCGAGGCCCTCCAGCAACAAGCCATGAGCGATGCGGCAGGCCACTTGCCGATTGAGCAGCTCCACAATGGCCTCTTCAGCGGAGCCTCGGGCGTGGCAGACCCGAAAGACGTCAGATGCGCCAGCCGCGTGATAGCGTCTGAAGTCGGCGCCGTCCCGGTCGACGCTAACCTCCGTACCGGCGACGCCCTCCTCCAGCCGCACCGAAACCACGTCTCGCCGGCGGCAGGAGCGCAGCAGGTGCTCCATCAGCACCGGCACACCCCCGGCCGGGTGGCCGCAAAACGAAATCAGGGTAGGAATCCGTCGCAATTATGCACCCGGTCCTTTTCTTGCACCGCGCTGTGTCGCGGGTTGACCGATAGAGAGACCGATGGGAAGTCTCTCACCCAATAACCGGATCCCCACAATGTGAACCACGTTGCATGGCTCGCGGGGGAAAGCCAAGTCGGAAGGTT
>CAYTFM010000642.1:809-1818 GCA_964436735.1 uncultured Victivallales bacterium
AGTTCAGCCGCTTTACCGGAAGAGACCTTTCCGAGTTCAAAAAGCTTGAGTGCCAGAAGAAAACGTGCCTCCCGGATAAACTCCTCGCGGGACGGGCCGGTCCCGACGAGAAACTCTCCAGGCAAGCGGATGCCCATGCCAGCATTTCCGTTGGCCGCCTTGTTTCGGATGACATCCGTTTTCAGGATGAAGCGTCAGGATGCCCATTTGAGTTTGAGTTTCTTTTGATTCATCGCGCAATCGCGCAGATAGAGATTGATCAGGTTCTGATACGGCATTCCCATTGTGTCCGCGAGACCCTTAAAATACTCCACCGACGCTTTATCAAGTCTGATCGTAACCGGTTGTTTCAAATGCTTTGTGTAGGGGTTCTTTTCCCCCTTCATCTTTCCAAAATCATAATGTGATCTCATCGTGTCACCTCCCATAAGTGGCAGCTTCCCGCTTATCCGCCTTTCTCGCCGAAGTAATCCGAATGGACCTATCGTCCGACCGAAAGCAATGGCACACGACCAGCGCCCTCAGCTTTAGGCTCAACCCCAGCATGATGAACCGGTCTTCTCCCTCCGGATGGTCTGGATCGTAATAACGGACCGCATTTTCGTCGAGAAAGACCGTTGCCGCCTCCTCGAACGACACGCCATGCTTCCGTTTGTTCTCGCGGCTCTTCTGCGCGTTCCATTCAAAGCGGATATCGCTCATAAATACAATGTACGCATGGGGAAGGCCGCTGTCAAAGGTGGATCACCAACCAGCAGCGCTGACGCATGAATCCGGGTTAGCGGCATTCCCGATCGCGGTTTTCGTAGGTCTTGACCGCGACAGTTCGGTGGGGGAGTGGGTTGTGAGTGGGAGAATTGTGGTGGCGCGGCAGTGAGAGGGAGAAGGAAAGGCCTTAGATCCGAGCGTGGGCAGACTTCCGCCATCAGGCGGGACAGCAAGCGGTCGCGGGTTTAACCCGCATATTTCACGCTTCTTCTACTGCGAGCACGAATATCGCGCAATCTCA
>CAYTFM010000643.1:0-1782 GCA_964436735.1 uncultured Victivallales bacterium
GGGAGACCTGTGAACACCATCCACAATGATCCACGGGGAAACGTTTCGGAGGGATAGCGGGGCGCGTGGATAAGTGCTTGCCCGCGGAGCCGCAGCAAGGTACATTGTGCATGGGCGGACTCTTCTATGCGAGTCGAAACGGAACGTGAAGAGGATGGTCGCTGGATCGCGGAAGTGCCCGAGCTTCCTGGGGTGATGGTGTACGGAGAATCGAGGGAAGTGGCCATAAAGCACGTTGAGGCTCTTGCGCTTCGAGTAATTGCGGATCGACTTGACCACAAGGAGCATTTCAGATGAACCCAACCATTACGTCGATCTTTGACCTGGCACCTTCAGAAAAACTACAACTCGTGGAAGACTTGTGGGATGATCTTGCGGCCACTCCAGAGGCAGTACCAGTGCATGACTGGCAAAAAAAAGAGCTGGCGCGCAGAAAAGCTAATTTGATGAACAATCCAGCCTCTGGACTCAGTTGGGAAGAAGTAAAAAGACGGGCTCGCAAACCCTATGGCCGCTGAGTTGATCATTGCCCCGGAGGCCGAGCAAGATATCAGAATCATCTGTGGCAAATAATGCAGCCCCTGTCGTCGACTTCTCGCAAGGCGTCCACCGACCGGAATCCTGCAGACTGAAACAGCGCTTTGAAACCCGCCATATTGGGGAACCACCAGTTGTAACAACGCTCATCCTCAGCTCCCGCATAACCGGGAAACACGAACTCCCAGAGCGGCCGATCACCGGTCTCCAAAGGTGCCATTAGAGCGGTCTCGACCACGGCGGTCTTGCCTGTCACCGCAAGCACGTTTCTGGCCGCCAGAAAGGGATCCGCGCAGTGGTAGATCACCCCGAGGCAGAAAACCAGGTCGAATTGCCCTTCCAATACCGGAAGCTCGTACACGCTCATATTCAGGTACTAAATGTCCAGGTCCAGCACGTCCCTGACGAATTCCGCCTGTTTGAGAAACGCCGGCGACATGTCGATCCCGACCACGCGGGCAGCGTTCCTCTTTTTTGCAGCTACACTGAAAAATCCCGCATTGCACCCGATGTCCAGGACACTCATCCCTGACAGGTCGCTCGGAATATGCTTGTCAATAGTTGCCCACAGCTCCTGCAAATGGCGCACAGGTTCCTTCATGGTGGCGATTCCGGCGCCCAAATCGATGCAATGGAACCACTCTTCTTCCGCTGCAAGCTCCTGTATCTTGGCTAGAATTTCTTCTGACGAAAAAATCGGCTTCTGTTCTGTCATAGATCTAACACCCCCGGTCCTTCATGCAAAAATTATACACTGAGGAGTCCGACTGAGCTATCTAAAATGAAAACGGCGTGTCTCACCCCTGTGTCACACGCCGTCAGCTCAAGTAGAAAAAAGGGTGTTCAACAAGGGTATCTTTTGAGGTATGAATGCCTTCAGGATGCGTTGCTGTTGGCGCATAGGCCTGTGAGGCCGCTTCGAGAGGAGAGGCGGTATTCGGGGCCGTTTCCTACGAATTTTTATGAACCGACGCGAGGACAAAATGATCACCAGAGGAAGCGGCATACTGATTCATGTTACCTCTCTGCCATCTCATTTCGGCATAGGCGACATTGGGCCGTCAGCATATAAATTTGTAGATTTTCTGGTTCAAGCGAAGCAAAGCTTCTGGCAGATACTCCCTTTGAACGTGACGAATCCGGATCATCATTCGCCTTACACCAGCCCGTCGGCCTTCGCGTGCAATACGCTGCTGATAAGTCCCGAGCTTCTCGTGAAGGATGGATTACTCGAAGAATCGGATT
>CAYTFM010000644.1:0-1767 GCA_964436735.1 uncultured Victivallales bacterium
ATGAGCAACTTGAGCTTCTCGTAGTCCAATCCCCAGTCGAGGGACTCTTTGCCGTGGGCGTCAATCACGTTCCGCACATTGAAAATCACCCGCGAGGAGAAATAAGGCAAAAGATCACCGAGGAACTTCTGCACGAGTTTTTCGTCAAGCGACGGATCGTCGACACGCTCCTGGACAGTCACCCCTCTGACCTTGAGCACCTCACAGACGACTCGCTCAAGATCCTTGGTGGAGACGGGATTATTCCCCGTGATATGATACGTGCGATTGCGCACCGGCTTGAAGAATAAATCCGTGATGGCCTGCTGGACATAGTCTATTGGCACGAAGTAGACGCGATCAGACGGCCGCGCCTGTAGACGCAGGGGCATATCGAAGCACTCGGTGGGGTTTGCCCTCTTTTTGGCGCACCGGTGCTTTTTCATCTTCAAGAGAAATTCGAGGACGCGATAGAATGCCAGAGGTTTGCGTATGCGTCCGTCTGAGAGTCTCCCGACTATGATGGAAGGGCGGTAGATCGTGAAGGGTAAGCCGGACTGACGCACCAACTCCTCGGCGTGGTATTTGCTACGCTCGTAAGAGTTGTTGAAATCAACCCCTTCAAGCAGGCCGTCCTCGGGGGCTTCGCCATCGTGGCGTCCTGCCACGTAGGATGTGCTCACTTGATGGAACGACTTGACAGATAAACGCTTAGCTATCTCTATCAGATTCCTCGTACCTTGACAGTTTATCCGATAGGTGTGGCCGTACGGATCCTTGCCAAGATTGACGTCGGCGGCGCAGTGGAAGATGACATCGGCTCCCTTCAGCTTGTCACGGAGCAACCCCCACACATCGGATTCCGAAATGTCGCCGGGAATGATGGTGATACGGTCAAGATAGCTGGACGCACGGTAGGGTTCGCCATCGAACTCAGCCTGCTCCTCGATGGCTTCTTTGACGCGCTCCGCGGCGTTCTTCGTTCCTTGCCCTCTGGCCACCGCTACGATAAAAAGCGAACTGTCCTTCCGCAGCATGGCTGTGGCGACTGCGCTCCCCACCAAACCAGTGATCCCTGTCATCAACACCGTCGTCATGGCGACCAACCTTCCAAATACCTGTGGCAAATAAGATAAAGGGCCTTATAACCAAGGCGGGCTTCGCCCGCAACCTAAGTGTCGACGAATAGCACCGAAGAAAATTTTGTCTCCAAAATCTCATTCTAATACATTTCCGTCGTGACACTTGCGTCAACTATTTTTACAAACGCCTCAGACTATAGAATACGCAAAGGAAATGTATAAATGTAGGTTACAGAGTATGAAATCACAAGTTGAATCGCCCCTTAACTTTGCCGTCAACGCAAAAATCATTCCCGAGTGCCACAGTAGGACTTCACACGGCGTTCACCCTCCCCGCTGCTGAATCCAATGGGGACGTCGCTCCTTCATGCGGGTGCGCGCCAAGATTGGCGGGCGATGAGCGCGGCCCCCAGGGCGCCGGTGAACTGGGGCTCGCGCACCACGTCTACCTTGTGCGCAAGCGCCTGCTCCACGGCGCGGATCATGCCGGTCTGCAACGCCACCCCTCCAGTGAAGTACACCGGAGTCCGCACAGATCGACCGGCCATGGCGATAGCTCGGGCAGCGATCGCATTCTGCACGCCAGCGGCGATGTCGCTCGGGGAACTCCCCTCAGCGAGCAGACCAATGATCTCGGTCTCGGCGAACACAACGCACATACTGCTGATCTGCGCGGGATTCCGACTATCGGAACTAAGATCTCCGA
>CAYTFM010000645.1:0-304 GCA_964436735.1 uncultured Victivallales bacterium
TTGACGGGTATCCGGCCTGCTTCAGATTGCTGAACGCCTCCTGGATCTGGGCGCATGCCGCGAGGAGAGTGGCGCCTTTGGTCACAACATCATCGATCACGGCGATTCTGGTGGGGCTCCCGAGAAACGGTGTGGCCTTCATCGATTGATAGTGCTCTTGCACCGAAGGCCTGGCACCCGGGGGAGAAAACGCCGACTTCTGAACGTTGCTGATCCTCGCGAGACAGGTTTCGACTTTCATCCCCAACCCCGCGGACACCAGCTCCTCCGCAATGCGCCTGGCCGGCCAGAGCGCCCCAGGCAG
>CAYTFM010000645.1:314-1762 GCA_964436735.1 uncultured Victivallales bacterium
TCTGGGAGCCGGCACCAGCACAACTTCGGGACCAATGATCTCAAGAAGCGTGGTGTCGGCAATTTCTTCCTTCAGCTTGACAGCAACGCTTTGTATTGTCGGGGGCGTGTCTTGTTTGATCCGGAGGCAAATGCGTCGGGATTTCGAACAGATTTCCGTCTTGCCCCGAGGGGAGTAAACAAGGTAGCTGCCAAACTCGATTTCAGATAACAAGCTGCAGCATCTCGCCCCGTGCACCCTCGGGGAGGGAGTCCAACAGAAGATCCAGCGCATCGAACGAAAGACATTGTGCCCCGTACTTCTGCATTTCCCCTACCCAGGCGAGGTCAGCGGCCCTGAAAAGACGCCCGGCGATGAAAAGAGGCCTCCCGAGACGAAGTGCCTCCCACCCCTGGTGCAGTGACCCGCTCTTTTCTCCGGCCTCGATGATTACTGTGGCATCGGAAAGAAGCGCCATGGTCCTGTCGCGCATGGGGAAGTTTTCTCGCCGGACTGCCATTCCGGACGGAAACTGTGTGACGGCCAGGTGATCGGTCATGATCTTTTTCTGTAAACCGGTATTCTTGCTTGGATAGCAGTCATCCAGAGGCGTCGCCAAGACGGCGACAGTCTTCCCCTGCGTGACGATTGCCGTCATATGCGCTTTCGAGTCAATCCCGTCGGCCAAGCCGCTGACGACCACCACGTCGTTGCGGACAAGAAATCTTGCGAGAGTTTCAGCGTCTCGCAGACCCTGCGCACTTGCCTTCCGTGAACCGACGATGGACACTCGCCGACCATGGGTTAGCAAAGCGCGGTCCCCGGCGAGGAACAGCGCTTTGGGCGCATTTCGCTTCTCGACGTCATTCAGAGGGCCAAGCAGTTCCTCGGGGGCGATCGTTTCGAACATCAGGTTTCCTCCATTGCGAGCATCTTGGTGCATTCTACTTTGTTTTCCTCGTCAAGGGGGAGGAACTCCAGCCGGGCGAATCAGCGTCCGGAATAGGTCAATATGGATTACAAACCCGCCGGTGGGTACTTCCACGTCGTCACCGGCTATGATGACGTCGTTTCCGGCGTCGCCCGCGTCCTCGCCTCATCCACACGGCTGATGAAGACCCCGATGTCGTCAATCTCAAGGAATGCCACCGTTGCCTGTGGCTGGCCATGCAGATGGAATACCTGGCTCTTGTAGCGCTCCCGGTAGGGGGCGTAGGCATTGCTGCCGCCATAGCGACCATTGTTGACCACGACCACCATCTGGAACATGTGGTAGTGCAGGGCCAGCGCCATCTGGTCGAAGGTTAGGACATCCTTGTTCAGCGCCGGGATGGCGAAGACATCGGAGTGCCCACGAAGATCAGCCGCCAGACGCAGGTCGGTGGCATCGTAGCAGACGGAGGATGTCAACCAGAGGGGCCGATCAGTGGCTTGGGCTGACAATTCATAGCCAACAAGCCACTGGCAGG
>CAYTFM010000646.1:0-1731 GCA_964436735.1 uncultured Victivallales bacterium
CTGTCCCCACAATTGAGAAAGCTGTTACCTGCAGAAGCGAAAGCCCTTGAAAAAGTGGGGACAGCGTCCCCACAATTGCGGATTTCCCCGGATAAAATCATTCAGCGGCTTTCCTACAGCCACCTGGAATTGATCGTTGATCTCGATGACGACTTGAAGCGTGCTTTCTACGAAATCGAGTGTCTTCGGGGCAATTGGTCGGTTCGCGAGCTAAAGCGCCAAATTGGCAGCCTTTACTACGAGCGGTCCGGTTTATCCAAAGACAAGATAAGGCTGGCGGCGATGGTGCAAGCAGGCGCGGAAGCCGCCGATCCCAAGCTGGCGATACGCGATCCCTACATCTTCGAATTTCTTGGACTTAAGCCAAGGGAAGTCATGAGCGAGTCGCATCTGGAGGATCAACTCCTGGATAGACTTCAGGATTTTCTGCTGGAACTGGGCCATGGGTTCTGCTTTGAGGCCCGTCAGAAGCGGATTCTGCTCGGGGATGCACACAACTTCGTGGACCTTGTTTTTTATCACCGGGTGCTCAAGTGTCATGTGCTGGTGGAACTGAAACTCGGACAATTCAGTCATGAAAATATTGGCCAGCTCAATACCTACGTCAGTTGGTACAAGAAAAACATGATGTCGGAGGGTGATAATCCGCCCATCGGCATCCTTCTATGCACGCAGCGTGATCGAACATTGGTGGAATATGCGCTTGCCGGAATGGACAACGGCCTTTTTGTTTCCAAATACCAGCTTGAACTTCCCAAGAAGGAGGATATGCAGCGGTTTATTGAGGAGCAGGTGCGAGAAACGAGGTAAATGGCGAACAAAGGGTTTGCTCCGCCGGATCGGCCCCGGCAAGGGAGGACATTGGGAGGTTCCTTCCGAACGAGCTCTCAAAGAGTAGCGCTAGAGGACAGTGACCAAGATAGTGACTAAGTCAGCCCTGCCCAGGCGTCAACTTAGTCAGTCGAAAAGTGACCAAGTACCCAAGACCCTCAACGGAGTCGGCGCATGACGAAGAAGGACGAACAGGATTGCCAGCAGACCGTATTTGAAACGGAGCGACCTGTGCCCCGTGACTCGGCACCCGTCGAATGCCTCGGCATGACGTTCCCGAACGACGAGGAGCGGCGCAAGCATTTCCTCGGCATCCTGCGCGAAAAGCTCAAGGACCCCGAGTTCCGCAAGATCGAGGGCTTTCCCATCGGCTCGGACGAGGACATCCTGGCGTTGTCCGACCCGCCTTATTACACCGCCTGCCCGAATCCATTCATCGAGGAATTCATTCGGCATTATGGCAAGCCTTATGACCCCAAAACTGACACATATCGACGTGAACCCTTTGCGACGGATGTGAGCGAAGGGAAGAATGACCCTATCTACAAGCTTCATAGCTATCATACAAAGGTACCATACAAGTCGATAGCGCATTTCATTGAGCATTTCACTGAACCTGGCGATGTTGTACTGGATGTTTTCGCTGGTAGCGGCATGACAGCTGTTGCTGCATCCCAGATAGGCAGAATCGCCATATCATGCGACCTTTCTCCTTTCTGCTCATTCTTGACATACAATTACACATTCAAGAATCCTGCAAGATCACTGGACGGAATTGAAGATATGATCGAGCAGTTGGAGGAAAAGTATCATGATGCAATTAGCACTATTGGAGCTGACAAGATACAGCATCATATGCAATTCACGGTCTGGAGTGATGTTCTAACCTGTCCAGAATGC
>CAYTFM010000647.1:0-502 GCA_964436735.1 uncultured Victivallales bacterium
TGCGGCATAACCGTGGATTTCAACTTCTATGATCATGCGCTGATGACGCCAAACTGGACGTGGCGGCCGCAGGGCATATATATGGCCGCTCCGGCGCCTGCGTGGATTACAAGCAGAAATTGGGAATCCGCCTCTGCGAAAGCGGTGAAGCTCACTTCTGACCAAGATTTTTATTGGTTGTTTGGGCATTTTGATCACAGGGGCAGCAGCTTCTGGTTCGAGTTGATGTGGCTGCCGGAGGAGATTGAGGCAGTGGAGCTTGGCAACGGCCATTCTGCCGTGTTCCGGATGAAACCCGGTCTCACGACAGCTCACTTCGCCTTCAATGTCTCGTGGCACACGCCTTGGTTTGAACATGTCGCGTCAGCTCGAACAGACATGCCCGCAACCTACGTGAAATTCCGTGCAGCCCACCGTGGCGTTGCCGCGTCAGCCGCCGCTGCTGATCAATCGTTGGCAAAACTGCTGAAGACGCAATTGGACTGGGACAAAACACGGAATG
>CAYTFM010000647.1:512-990 GCA_964436735.1 uncultured Victivallales bacterium
GGCTTGAGTGAAGCAGAAGTTGGCGAGTATGTACGCATGCGCGCGAAAGCTAAGGAATTCTCATGCCGACTTGCGGAAGTGATGGCGCGTAATCTTACCTGCCATGATGAAAAAAAGAAATGAGTGAATAGCAAGAGGAACATCTTTATGGGCGACTATGTTCCAAGATATAAGAATATCCGATGGCGCGTTATCTACGGGGCATATGAGGGTTTTGAAAATTTTGCTCTTGATGTAACACTACAGAAGAAGGCACAGGATTTCTTTCCCTATGTGATCGACATCCACCATGCAAATGGATATGAATGGACTCCACGGTCACACCATTTCCTTCTGGGAACCGCCGCGAATAACCCGAGGATCAGAGAGCTTGCGGATAAAGGGCTTGTCGTCCTGCCGGATCACCCGCAAGGATATTCTCTTGCAGCTTTGGATTCTCCGGGAAAATTCCTAACTCCCCGATGATCTCGTTCAAATA
>CAYTFM010000647.1:1000-1703 GCA_964436735.1 uncultured Victivallales bacterium
CCTTCCTGACCTCGACCTTGTACTTCCCGGCGTCTCCCAGCTTGGCGATCTCCTCTTCAACAATGGAGACATCTCTCCGCGGGACGGGGTTGTCGCCCATCCTCACGAGGAAAACCTGCCCGCCCATATTCTCGTACACTTCGTAACCGAAGGGCATGCCGTGGGCGATGCCGCCCTCCGCCGACGGCGAGAAGAAATACCTGCCCGCTCCAGTCCTGGTCTTGTCCACGTGGAGATAGTAGACGACGCCTTTGCGGTTGGCGTGTGTTGTTGGCATGGTAAACCACATCCATCATTGGCGGATGACCTTGCTGGCGAGATCCTTCACGGCGGAGAACCAATTCGGATCGCGCATATCCTTCCCGCCTTAAGGCAGATACGAGCCGATTCCGCTTCCCCTGACGTGCATGGCGTAGTTCTGAGACCCTCTGCCCATGTTGAAGGTCTTCGCCGACTTCTCAAGACGCTTGAAAAGCGCGGCGAACTCCTCCCCGCTCCATGGACGCAGCCCCAGCTCGAACGCCGCCGCCTGCCAGGCGAGGTCGTGGAGCACGCCGCCGCTCGCTCCGTCCGGTCGTCGCCGCATCGCCGAGTAGACCTCTGCGAACTCCACATCGGCGGGCGTCCGCCCTATGGTGCCGAACGTGAGGACATGCGACTCGATGGTGTGGACGAACGGGACGTAATGAGGAGGAACACCGTC
>CAYTFM010000648.1:0-1702 GCA_964436735.1 uncultured Victivallales bacterium
CTCAGGGCGTATTTCGTATTCGTCCACCCTCGCCTTGTGAAGCTCAGCCACGTACGTCGGGCCAGTGATCGTCACTTCATCCAAGCCGTCAGCGCCGTGGACGACGAAGGCACGTACGCTGCCTAACCGATTCAAGACGTCGGCCAGCATGCGCGTGAGGTCTTTCTTGAAGACTCCCAGCACCTGGCACGAAGCCCCGGCCGGATTGGTCAGGGGACCCAAAACGTTGAAGATCGTTCGGATGCCCAACTCCCGACGAACCGGCGCCACGTGTTTCATTGCCGAATGGAGGAGGGGCGCATAGAGGAAACCAATCCCGGCTTCCTCGATGCACCTCTTGACCGTGGCAGGCGACACTTCCAGATTGACCCCCAGTGCTTCCAGCACATCTGCGCTGCCGCAACAACTGGAGACGGCCCGGTTGCCGTGCTTCGCCACCCTGAGGCCTGCGCCCGCCAGGACAAAGGCGGTTGTCGTAGATATGTTGAAGGTATTGGTCGCGTCGCCTCCGGTGCCGCAAGTATCGACAATCGACTCGTGCTCAACGTTCGGCTCGTCCCGATCGACCGAAACCACGGGCCTTGGCCCGAGGTCGATTCTCGTCGCATGCTCCCGCATCACGCGGGCGGCTCCGGTAATTTCATCCACCGTTTCACCCTTCATCCTCAGTGCCGTCAGAAAGGCGGCGATTTGGGCGTGGGTGGCTTCTCCACCCATGATGGTCTCCATTGCATCGATCATCTCTCCTTCGCTGATGTCGCATCCATCCACTACCTTGCGAATAATGTCTTTGAACACGGCGCACCTCCGATTTTCATGAGTTTCTCTTGATGCCGGTCGTTTCGCCGGCACACGCCTTCCGGCCCGGACCATCCTGTCTTGAGAAAGTGCTGAACACGACGACAAAGAACTCGAAAAACCCGGATCGCTCGGGAAACCGGCCGCGATGTCCGCACCGTGGAATTGTGGCTATCTCCTGGTTCTGCAACTCGCAAATGCTCATTTAATGCCTGTATTTTTGGTAGATTTTGCGGGACGGTACACAACCCAGAATGGCAATCCGCTCAGCGGCGCCTGTCCCTCGTACACCACGTGGAACCCATGAAAAAGGAGAAACCCCAACATCTCACGACGATCCGTGTCGCCATAGCTGGAAGCACCCGCGGCATCCGCGGCCTGCAGGAACCGGTTCATCAATTTCCATCCCAACCTTTTGCTCTGGGCTGCTGGGTCCACCCCAACGATCCAGAGGTACCAGGCATCGTGAGGGACGAGCCGCGAACTGACATGTCCCACGTAATTGTTGTGCTTCATCATCCGCCAGAAAGGCACGATACCCATCCGGAGGGGACCGAGCAGCAGTCCGGCGGCCAGGAGCTTGCGGCGGGTAAACTGGTGGGCGCCTGTGAGAACGGTCAACAAACCTTCATCGTCGGCAGTGGTGAAAACCTCCCCATATTTGCTGCAGTAGCGGAGGATGAAGCTCATGTACCAGAAAAGGGCCCGCTCGCGGCGCTTTTCCTTCGGGAAGAGCGTCCGAAACAGGGGATAGTCGTGGAACGCCCGCGCCAGAACGCCGGCGGCGCGTTCAATGCGCCCGTCATCCATATGCCCGGCTGCTGACGTTGCGGATACGCTCATGGGGCAGCTAGCCCGCATATTTCACACTTCTTCTACTGCGAGTGCAGATATCGTGCAATCT
>CAYTFM010000649.1:0-1700 GCA_964436735.1 uncultured Victivallales bacterium
CATGCGCGCCCCATCCTTGTACAACTATTTCTCAGGCAAGATGGACATCTACGACGCGCTCTTTCGCCTCGGCTTCAACCTGTACGACGCACATCTTCAAGAAATGCTGAAGGCCTCCGCCAATTTGCACGACGAACTCCGCCTAGCCATCGAAAGTTACATGTCCTTTGCGCTGGCAAACCCCGAACTGTACCAGTTGTGTTTCGAGCGCCCTGTCCCTGGCTTTGTCCCTTCGCAGGAAAGCCTCGACCTGAGTTTCGGCGTCCTCAATCGCTTCTACCAGCGCGCCGAACAAATGAAGAACGAATTGCATACCGAACTTTCCAGTGAGCAGATCGTGAACATGGTGATCGCCGTATCCCACGGGCTGACCGCCATGCACATCGCGAACGAGCCGCATCTCCCCATCGGGCAGGGACGGTTCGGGTCGCTGATCCCCGCCGCCTTGTCCATGCTTGAAGCGGCCCTGTCGGGCAGGGATGGAAAATGAACGCCGCGCTTTCCTCTTCGGCCATCGCGTCCGCCGAGCGCATCCCTTACGTCAGTGCGGATGAAGCCCATCGCCTCATGACCGTCGCCTTTGAGCGGTTCATGCGACTGATCGAATCGCTCGCCCCCGACGACTGGAGCAAACCGACTCCCTGCACCGCGTGGGACGTCCACAATATGGTGGCGCATCAGACGGGCGGCTATGCCAGCGGAGTCAGTTACGGCGAAATGCTGCGTCAATACACCCGCATCCCCAAAAAGGGACAATTGCCCGAAGACGCGATCAACGAATTGCAAGTGGCCAAACGCAAAAAGATGACACCCGCCGAACTCATTGCGGAATTGAAACAGGTCGGTCCAATAGCTATTCACAACTGGGCATACGGTTTCAACGCCGTCAAGTGGATTCACGCCCCTCACGCCGTCGCCGGGTTCATGTCGCTTCGGCATTTGACGTGGGTCACGCACAGCCGCGGCACGTGGATGCACCGCCTCGACATCTGCCGCGCCGCGAACCGTCCCTTCGAGCAGACGCGCGAACACGACGGGCGTATCAACGAGCTGGTGGTGATGGATGCGGCAAAGAAATTGACAAAGAGACTCAACGGACGCGCCATCACTCTCACCTTGACAGGCATCGCAGGCGGGACGTGGACATTTGGCACAGGCGACCCCGCCGCCAAAATGGAAATGGACGCGCTCGATTTCAACATCTTTGTCTCGGGACGTTTTTCGCATGAGGAGGGAATGAAGCGCGCAAGAATCTCAGGTGACAAAGCTCTTATTGAAAGCGCCTTCAAGAATTTACTTGTGCTGTATTAAGGAGATGATGAAATGGACACCCTGTTACTTCAACTTGGAATCACCCTGTTTCTGATTGGCTTGTTGACTGGATTTGTGATTCCCAAACTTGCCAATCCCCGCATGGGACTCGCCAGCCATTTGGAGGGAGTCTTGAACGGCATATTTTTGGTGGCGCTGGGTCTGTTATGGCAAAGACTCGATTTGTCTCCGACATGGCTTGCAATCGCCTTCTGGCTCGCGCTCTATGGCACGTTCGCGAACTGGCTCGCCACCCTGCTTGCCGCGATCTGGGGAGCAGGATCAATGATGCCCATCGCAGCCATGGGCCATAAGGCTTCATCCGGACAGGAAGGCGTTGTACGCTCCCTTCTGTACACATTGTCGCTGACGATGGCTGCGGTTTGCGT
>CAYTFM010000650.1:0-748 GCA_964436735.1 uncultured Victivallales bacterium
TGCGAGTTCCGCGAAGCGTTCCTTGTCCCGGTGATGGAAGGGAAGCGATTCCTGATATTCCCTTACCTTGGCGGCATCCTTCACTTCGATGATCTTGATGTCCTCGGGCAGCCGCGACTTGACGTCGTGGTAGGCGCCGACAAAAAGAATTCCCGTTTGGCCCTCGGTCAGGGTCTCCCGGATCCCTTTGGCGATGACCTCGTCGCGCTTGTTCAAGAGCCTGGTCTTGTTGAACTTGTATATCATGAAAGCGATCAATTTCGTGAGCATCGTCTTGGCCCGGGTGATCTTCAGAAGCCGATCGCGTTCTGCCTTGACCAGGCTGAAATCCTCGGTTTTGACCAACGAGGCCCCTCGTTTCAGAAGCCCTGAGACCAATTCGTAATTCCTGCTTCCGGATTTGACTCCTTCCTCGACTATTTTCAGCGCGACCTCGCCGTCCGCGATCATCCCGTCCTGGTATATCTTGAAACCGGACACCTCGACTGGATCGAAATATGCGATGATCGCGTCCCAGAAAGCAAGGATCGTCCTTTCGTGCTCGGCCCAGAAGTCCGGGCCGAAACCCGCCATCCCTCTCTTCGTCACCTCTTTGGCCAGGGAACCGAGGTCCGCGCTCGAATGGATGACCGGGACATGGATCAGGGTTCTCATCCGACTTTTGCTTCCAACCGCTCTATTCTGGTTTGCATCGCAGCATTCTCTTGGGCGAGGGGGGAGTCTTTCGCCGCTGTCGACAAATAGGGAT
>CAYTFM010000650.1:758-1658 GCA_964436735.1 uncultured Victivallales bacterium
ATTGATCCCCATCTGCATGGCCCTGTCGACGGAGGCGACCACAAGCCGTATCTTGATGTTGAGCAGGTCGACGTCGGCGAGCTGGATCTTGATGTCCCCGGCGATCACGATGCCTTTGTCCAACACCCTTTCGAGGATGTCCGCCAGGTTCGTGGCGTTCGTGGCATGCATCATCTTCTGTTCTGACATGTTGTCACTCCTACATCAAATTCCCCAGGGGACCTAGATTCAGATTGAGATCCTCATCCTCCAGGCCGAATATTTGCTTGAGCTCCCCCATCTTGGTTTCCAGCTTCATGAGGGTCTCGCCGACCCGCTCGACCTCGGCGTCGGTCAAAGAGCCGTTTTCTATCCGGCGCATGGCTTGTTTTTCCATGAGCTTGCGTATCAGCTCGATGAGCGTCAGGACCAGTTTGGCCAGGCCCTTCTCCGCATTTCGAGGGTCGGCGACGATCCTATTGGGAAGCGTCCCTCGTGGTTTGTCCATCTCCTGGAGGAATGCGTCGGGGGAATCCGTTATGACCGTTTTCTTCATGGCCGGGCCTCGCGGCGGGCCATCTTGATGAAATTGTAAGGCGGCCATGGGCCGCTGAACAGATATTTGAGGTCGCCGGGCGAAGACCTCAACCGCGCGAACGCCCGCATGAAACCCCGTTGCTTTTCCTTTGTGACTAGATAGGCCGCGGTCAAGAGCAGATCAGCGGTTCGCAGTCTCTCCAATCTCGTCTCCGCGGCGAATCCGGCGAAGAAGCCGTCCACTATGGCGATGCGTTTCTCCGCCTCGTCCTCGAGGGCGCTCTCGATGCGGCGCTCCGCAAGCTTCTTCTTCAAGAAGCGTCGCGCCGGTGAATCGGCCGGCGCTGTTCCACTTCCGGCCGTCCCTGGGGCGACGCCCGAAGG
>CAYTFM010000651.1:0-1646 GCA_964436735.1 uncultured Victivallales bacterium
TGGGCAAGGTCGGCGACACCGTCAAGATCCTGCTCGACGTCAACAAACTGCTGTATGAAAAGGAACTGGAACACCTGGCGGCCGTCGGAGCGTGAATATGAAAAATCTGAGAGGTGATGTGTTTGCGGGGAAATGAACATTAACAAAGGTGACCATGTCCTTCCGGGCGCGGCGCCAGATTTTTCACAAGGAGGAACGACGATGAAGCTGGGGGCGAAGATCGGAGTCGGGTTCGGGATCCTGATCATCCTTACGCTTGTGTTGGGCGCGGTGGCCATCTGGAGCATGCTGGGGGTCAAGGACATCGCCAGTGGCCTTAAGGACAAGGAGGTGGCCGAGGTGGGCGTGGCGAACGAAGTCGAGCGCAACTCGCTGCTGACGATGTATCAGGCTCGGGGGTACGTCTTCACCGAGGAGGCGCAGTTCCTTAAGGATGCGAAGGACCAGTTGGCGAAGGTGAAGGGTGCCCTCAAGGACGCCAAGGATTTGGCGAAGAGCCAAGATATGAAGGATCTGGACAAGAACGCCACGACCGCCAGCGAGAAGGTCGCCGAGTATGAGAAACTGCTGCTGCAGACGGTCGAGGTCACCAATGTCATGATCGCGGAGAAGGAGAAGTCGCTGAAGGCCGCCGAGGCCTACATGAAGACCTGCTACGAGTTCCTGCACGAGCAGGAGAAGCAGTTGAAGGAGGAAATAGGGAGCGCCACCTCCGCAGACAAACTGTTGGAGCGTTACAAGAAGATCGCCTTGACGAACGACATTGTCGACATCGGGAACGCAATACGGTTGGGAACCTGGCAAGCCATCGCCACGAGGGATCCCAAGCTGTTCACCGAGACCCAGAAGAAGTTTGTCGAAGTCGGCAAGAAGCTTGACGAATTGAAACCGCTCACCAAGCAGGAGAAGAATCTCAAGCAGATCGATGACTGCCGCGCCGCCGGCAACGCCTACAGCGACTGCATGACCGCCTTCCTCGCCAAGTGGAACGAGCGTGAGAACCTCAACAAGGAGCGGAATCTTGTCGCCGACGCCGTTCTCAATGCGGCCGAGGACACCGCCAAGCTGGGCATGGATGACACGAGGAAAGGGGCGGGCGACGCCTATAGCTCGCTTGCGTTCTCCTCATGGGTGCTGATTTTCGGGTTGCTGGCCGCCGTCATCATCGCTGTCTTTGTCGCCCTCATCCTGACGGGCATGATCACCAAGCCGGTGAAGCTGGTGGCTGCGGGGCTTGAGAAGATCGCGAAAGGCGATCTGGATGTTTCGATCGACGTGAAGTCGAATGACGAGATCGGGGCGATGGCCACGGCGATGAAGAGCATGGTCGTTGTCTTGCAGGAGAAGGTGCGCGTGGCCGACGAGGTGTCGAAGGGGAACGCCTCGGGCGTCACCGTCACACTGGCCTCCGACAAGGACACGCTCGGCAAGGCGTTGCAGGCGATGGTCGGGACGATCAACGCGCTGGTGGCCGACGCCGCGATGCTTGCCAAGGCCGCGGTGGAAGGCAAGTTGGCGACCCGCGCCGACGCTTCGAAGCATCAGGGCGACTTCCGCAAGATCGTGCAAGGGGTCAATGACTGCCTCGACTCCGTGATCGGCCCGCTGAACGTGGCGGCGACCTACGTCGACAAGATCTCCAAAGG
>CAYTFM010000652.1:0-1633 GCA_964436735.1 uncultured Victivallales bacterium
ATCCTCGGCGTCGTTCTGGTCTTCCGGGATCAGGTCGAGGAGCGGGCCAGGATGCGGGAGCTGCTGATCAGGGACGCCGCCATCCGCGGCTCCATCAGCGGCATCTGCCTCGTCGATCTGGACGGGACGGTGACGTATGTGAACAGCTCGCTCCTCAAGCTCCTGGGCCGCGGGGAGGGCGGGGAGGCGGACGCGCTTGGAAGGCCGATCCTGGACTTCTTCGCCGACGAGACGGAGGCAGCTGCGGCTGTAGCCGCGCTGAAGGATGAAGGGCATTGGTTTGGCGAACTGTCCATTCGGCGCGGGGACGGCGAGATCCGCCAAGTTCAAGCGGTGGCCAATCTCGTCGCCGATGAACAGGGGGAGCCTCTGTGCGCGATGGCGTCGTTCATCGACATCACGGAGCGCAAGCGGGCGGAGGAGCGCATCCGCAGGGTGAATCAGGCGCAGACCGCCTTGCTCGATTCTGGCACGCTGCCCGAGAAGCTCAGAAGAATCACTGACGGGGTCGTTGGCATCTTCGACGCCGACTTCGCCCGCGTCTGGCTTGTCCGCCCCGGGGATCTGTGCGATACCTGCGTCCACGCCATGACCACGGATCCCGCCCATGCGTGCCGTGACCGCCGCCAATGCCTTCACCTCCTGTCCAGCTCCGGCCGCTACACGCACGTCGACGGCGCGGCGCACTGCCGCATTCCCATGGGCCGCTTCAAGATAGGCCTGATCGCATCCGGCCAGGAGTCGGAATTCCTGACCAACGACGTGCCGGGCGACCCTCGAATCCACGACCACAAATGGGCGGGGGAGCTGGGGCTGGTCTCGTTCGCCGGCTATCAACTGCGCTCCTCCCAAAACAAGACGATAGGCGTTCTCGCGCTTTTTTCGAAACACGCCATCACCCCCGAGGAGGACGCGCTGTTCAGAAACTTCGCCAACTCGATAGTCCCGGTGGTCCAGGCGGCGCAGGCGGAGGAGATCCTGAGGGCAAGCGAGGAGAACCTCAGGATCACGTTGAGCTCGATAAGCGACGGGGTGATGGCGACCGATTCCGTTGGGCGGGTCACCATGATGAACCCCGTCGCCGAGAAGCTCACCGGGTGGAAGTCCGGGGAGGCGAGGGGCCTGCCCCTCGCCAAGGTCTTCGTCATCCTCGACGAGGACACCGGGGCGACGGTAGAGAATCCGGTCGACCGCGTGCTGCGGGAGGGGGTTGTCGTCGGGCTCGCGAACCACACGCTTCTTCTGTCGAGGGACGGAAGACAAATACCCATAGCGGACAGCGGTGCCCCGATCCGTGTCGAGGAGGGGGGGAGGATCCTCGGCGTCGTTCTGGTCTTCCGGGATCAGACCGAGGAGCGGGCCAGAGTGCGGGAGCTGCTGATCAGGGACGCCGCCATCCGCGGCTCCATCAGCGCCATCTGCCTCGTGGATCCGAATGGAGAGGTATCGTACGTGAACAACTCGTTTCTCAGGCTTTTGGGCTTCGAGGACGCGGGGGAGGTGGTGGAACGCCAGTTTGGAGATCTCTTCGCCGACAGCGCGGACGCGACGGTGAACATCCGTAGAACTGACGGCAACTGGATTTGCGAGCAGACCATCCGCCGCAAGGACGGGGAGGCGCGGCAAGTCCACA
>CAYTFM010000653.1:0-362 GCA_964436735.1 uncultured Victivallales bacterium
GCGGCTGCGTTACTACGCCGCGCGGATCGCCAAAGTCCTGGCTCTCGACCAAACGTGGCAGATTGAGGTGGCCGCCCTGTTGTCCCAGATCGGCTGCGTGACCATTCCCGTCGAGGTGCTTGAGAAACACTACGCGGGGCAGGAGTTGACGGACGTTGAGAGGGGGATGGTCGATTCCTGTCCGGAGGTCGGGGCGAAGCTGCTGGCGAGCATCCCCCGCCTTGAGCCGGTCGCCCGCATGGTGGGCATGCAGGGGCAGCCGCTGACTTCCTTCGGCGCGGAGGATGTGGTCGGAGCGGGAGGACGCGTCTTGCGGCTGGTCTCCGAGTTCGATCTGCCCGTCGTCATCAAGGCTGACGGTC
>CAYTFM010000653.1:372-1612 GCA_964436735.1 uncultured Victivallales bacterium
GAGCCTTCGAATGTCGAGATGACGGCACGGGCGGTTAAAATCGCGGAACTGCGCAACGGCATGATCATGGATGAGGATCTCCGCACCACAAAAGGCTATCTGCTGCTCCCGAAGGGGCATGAGATCAACGACACCATACGTCAACGGCTTTTGAACTTCCAGCTGCAGGGCATGCTGGGGAATTCCTGCCGTATCCTGGCGCCGCGTCAAAACGAGGGGTCATAACTTGTCCACAACGGGATCCAGCAACTCAACGGCTATCCCCCGCCGCGCGCCATCCGCAGGGCAGGCCGGGGCCGCGTGATTCAAGGAGGTGTCGGTGCGATCCCTTTTCGCGAACCAGATGGACTTCGTCTTCCTCGTGTATGGTCTTTCCTTCGTGCTCCTCGCCGGCGTTTGCGTGGTGGCGGGACGGAAGGAGCGTGGTGGCGATGGACTCCCTTGGCGATGGCTCGCCCTGTTCGGAATCAGCCATGGGGTGAACGAGTGGCTGCACATGCTGGTGGCGAGCCTTGGCGACACTCCTGTCTTCTCCACTGTCCGGCTGGGGGGTATGATCTTATCGTTCGTATTTCTCACGGAGTTCGGACGCCGAGGCTTGGGGGGGCTATGGGGGACATGGCGTGGCGTCTTCGCGCATGCGGGGCTTCTCTTGACCGTCGGGGTTGCACTCGCCGGCGGAGACGTGAACTCGATGGACGCCATCTCGCGGCTTGCCTTGGGATTTGTCGGCGCCCTCCTCGCCAGCGCCGCGCTGTATCGGCACGCAGGGCGGTGCGGGAAGTCGGGGCTGCTCACCGCGTCCGCCGCTATGGCCCTGTATGCGGTGGCGGCGGGGGTGATCACCCCCAAAACCAGCTTCCCGCCAGGCTCTCTGGTCAACACGGACATATTCGCCGCGCTGGCCGGCTTCCCTGTTCAATGGGCGCGGGGCGCGCTGGCGGTCATGATCGCCTGCGGGGTGTGGTCCTACTATTATCAGACGAAGACGCGCGCGTCCTCCGCGGGGCCAAGCCGTTCTGAACGCGCGCTCAATCATTATGGGCCGCTATGTCTTATCGCGGCGGTCCTTCCCGTGCTCGTTGTTGGCTGGATCGCATCATACCATAGCGGCGATTCGGAGGCGGCTGAGTGGCGGTGAGTGCTTATCTCCGCGTCGAAGGTGACCGCCGGAACGCTCGACGTGAGAGAGGTGAGGCGTCTCGCCTCGGATTCGTTTGATCTTGGCGTTGACGAACGC
>CAYTFM010000654.1:0-1607 GCA_964436735.1 uncultured Victivallales bacterium
TCAGCCCTCTGTACCACAATCGCCTTCCAAGTTCTCCGTTCCATCCACGTACGTCCGGAGGATGACGTTGTTTCGGACGGCATTGCCTACTTCCTGAAGACGCTTGATAGAGAGAAAGGACAGTGGCGGATCATTCCGGAATCAACGGAAGATAGCCCCCATGCGCCGTGGTGGAATCAAACGGGCCGTGAGGATGTGTTTGACAGCTTCTCTCTCAATCCCACAGCGGAGATTCTGGGCTATTTGTATGACTGTCAGAAGCAGGTTCCCGACAACATCATCACCTTGGTGTATGGTCGAGTGGTCAACCACTTGTCTGACATGGAGAAGATTGAGATGCACGAACTTCTCTGTTGTCTGCGCCTGCTGCAAACGAGAAATCTTCCTCAAGATGACGGAGAACGACTTCGTCGGAAGTTAGCCGAGTTTATCAACGAGACTGTTGCCCGTGATCCCGCACAATGGAAGGGATACGGTCTTCGACCTCTGCAGGTAGTGGAGGGTCCTGACTCGCCGTTCATGGTTGGTCTCGACAAAGCGGTTGCCGCGAATCTGGACTATGAGATCGCTTCACAGAATGAAGATGGTTCGTGGACACCAACGTGGACCTGGGGCGATGCCTTCCCTGACGCCTGGAAGACCGCATGTCGGGAGTGGTCTGCCATCATCACACTGGAGAAACTGCTACTTCTCCAGCGGTTCAAGAGGATTGAAGGAATCGCATAACAAGGCGGATGCAGGCGACGGCTTACAGCCGCGCCTGATCCGCAACGTTAGGCGTTCACTACTTCACGCGAAACCATACCGAACAAAGATGAACGGAGGAGACATAGAATGGGAAAAGTGATGGTCGGGTTATCCATGTCACTGGATGGGTTTATCGCTGGCCCGAACGATGGCCCCGAAAACCCCTTGGGCGATGGCGGTGAGCATCTATTTAAGTGGTATTCTAGCGGCGACACCGACTTTAAATGGCCCAGTGGTACGATGACGAGCAAGGTCTCAGCCCTAAGCGCCGCACACCTTCGAGAGATGGTGCCCACGATAGGGGCACTGGTGACGGGCCGGAGGACATTCGACATCGCTGGCGCATGGGGCGGTAGACACCCCATAGATGTCCCGGTGGTGGTCATGACGCATACCATCCCCCAAGAATGGGCAGGGAAAGAGTCGGTGTTCACCTTCGTCAGCGATGGCGTCGAAAGTGCCGTTGCACGAGCCAAAAAAATCGCCGGGAACAAGAATGTTGCTGTCGTGGCCGCGAGCATTACGCAGCAGTGCCTCAAGGCCGGGCTGCTCGACGAAATCCATGTAGACCTCGCGCCGGTGCTGCTTGGTGGCGGTGTCCGACTGTTTGACCATCTCGGCATTGAGCCGATTGAACTGGAACGCACGCGGGTAATTGAAACCCCCGGGGTCACACATCTTGCATTTCGGGTCGTAAAGTAAGGTACATGCCTTTCCAGACCGGTTCCACGGGCCAATGAATGACGCCTAACACGCGGTTCCAGCCGACGTTGCTCCGCTACGCTCCGCAACGCGGCTGAACCGCACCGTTGGGCAGCTATAAGAAACATCAGGAGTAAAATTTTGGCAACTCTCCATTT
>CAYTFM010000655.1:0-1606 GCA_964436735.1 uncultured Victivallales bacterium
AAAAGAGTTGAATCCCCACCATAAGCAGGACGAAGACATGACTGGGAGCCCAGCCATCTACCATTCCGTTGAGGCCGAAGTGGATGGCAACCTGCGAGGGTAGCACAAGAAACGAAACCAGCGTCAGCGCCACGTTGGCGATGAACGCAAGAATGAATACCTTTCTCATCCGTCTTCCCTCCTGTGTGGAATGGAATGCGCGTTGATGGCATCAACGGTGTTCGTGACATTTCTGTCGTGCGGCGCAGGCTCGGGATCCTCGACCTGATACCTTACACCCGCGAAAGTCTCGGAGGTAGCCGGCCGTGCTGTTTTTCCAGCAAGCAAGGTTGTGTTGCACCTCTCCGGTACGACGGATAGATTTAAGACGGAGGTGTCAGATGGAGCACAAACCCAGCACGACGGATTCTATGGGCGACAGCCGAAAACATTCTCAGGCGCGCTTCTGGCGGAAGATGTGCTGCCACCTCGACGGCGTCGCCATCGGCGCGGCGGTCGAGGCCCTCGCCGCGGCGCGGCGGGCGCCCTTCTGCCACGGATTGTCGAGCACACCCCACATGCCACCTCAATCGACGTCCCGCTGCTACCCGACCACCCCTACCCCACATCCGGCTCCGCCATGGAGGAGCGCGCCTGGCTGCAGTCCGCCGGAGCGACGATGGCGGCCGTGGCCGCCGAACTGTTCTCGCGCGGCATGCTGCATCTGATGAGCTCCTCGATCGGGCTGCCGATCGACGCAAAAGGCGGGACCACCGGGGCTGGCGCGGTGTGGAGCCTCTTGCTTGACGTTCTCAAGTCTCACGGTTGGGCGGAACGCCGCGGTGATCGCTGGCATCTCACCGACGAGGGTTCGCCGCTGGCCGCAGCCGCCCCCCAATACTTCTATTCCGTCTCCTACCTGCCGCTCGCCGCGCGGTCCGGTTCGCTCATATTCCCCGATCTGAAGCCGCCGAAGGAATCGGATGGCGGCTCGGTCGACCGCTCCCTCGACATCCGCTTCAGCGGCATGGTGTTCGAGAGGACCTGCAAGAAGGAATTCCTCGAACTCGCCCTGCCGCGCTTCCAGCAGGAGCCCCTGGAACAGCAGCCCGCCGCCGTCGTCGACATGGGATGCGGCGACGGCACCATGCTCATCGAACTATTCCACGCCATCAGAGAAAAAACGAAACGGGGACAACGTTTGGACGAGCGTCCTTTAATAATGGTCGGCGCGGACTACTCCTCTGAAGCACTCGGGACTGCCCGACGAAGAATGAAGGAACGGGGCATTCCCGGTTTCTGCGTCCCTGGCGACATCGGCGACCCCGATGCGCTGGCGAAACACCTCACCACGCATGGGATCGATCCACACGATGTTCTGCACATCAGCAAATCCGTGATCCACAACAGGTCATACCTCCACTCATCCGCCCCCTGTCCTGCCCTCCCCTCCGCCACGCCGCCGAGTCGGCAGGACTCCGCGTCAAGGACGACAGAACACTCGTCGCCGCCGACAAAAATTGGCCCAGCCTCGTCGCCTGGCACCTATCCGACAGATAAGAAGTCATGGTGCTCCGCCCCATCACCCCGCCAAAGGGCTTGAGAAGCCCTCTGGACACCCGATACT
>CAYTFM010000656.1:0-325 GCA_964436735.1 uncultured Victivallales bacterium
TGGTAACACATAGCGGCGGAATGAAAATCACGCCCCTGAACATAACGAGCGGCGACTTGGTTCAATGCGCTCCATGCAGCATCGGAGGGAGGCATAGTGGACAACGCCTTCCTATAAAGCTCTCGTGCGGGCATGTTATCGGCGGCGGAATCAGCGATCTCTAAGATCTCCAACAACTTGTTCTCATATGCCTTGTCTTTGCGATCAGCGTCTAATTTCGCCGCCTGGGCCGGCGTCAGGAGAAGCGGTTTTCGGTTCTTGGTTCGGGCAATGATGGTCGCATCGCAGTGCGGGCAGAGCGCTTTCCTGGTTGGGGTCTTGTCCA
>CAYTFM010000656.1:335-1600 GCA_964436735.1 uncultured Victivallales bacterium
AGTCCGCTTAAGAGCCTCCGCAAAGAAAAGGACATCATTCATTTACCACGGGGGAATGATCGAGAGTCGTCAGGGTTTGCTGGGCAAAACTCCATCAGTTTCTTATGGTCCTTAGCGAGGCCGGCTCGCCAATTCGCCTGAGCCTCTTTGTTGTTTCTCCATAAATCGATTCGGGCCCCCCACGCGATCTTCCGACACCAACCCCTGAATCCGATGACCGCCATCTCCAGCTCAGAAGGAATGCCGTAGCAATCGCCGGGGCGCATCTTCTTGTTCTTGACAGCAGCACTGAAACGATCCCAGATGCGGTCCGTTTCAAGGTCAATTTCTTGATCCGTCTTCGCCGGATCGCAAGCCTTCAGCGTATCAAGAACGAATTCCTTCAGAGCAGCGCAAATTTCGGGGGAAACCGCTTCATCACAAGGAGCCTTCAGGTCGCGATCTTTCGCTTCCATTACGTTCGGGAACGCCATAAACAGGGAGAATACAAGGAATGAGCCAACAAGCAACCAAGAGACCGCCAAACTGTGGGAATTCATAGTCACCCCCAGCGTTTTCCCCCAGTCTACTCCGCCGACCCGCCACGTTGCAAGGTCAAAGTTTCGGGTATCTTTAGACCTCCACTAGACCCATGTTCGAGCGGACCAGATCACCTGTCCAATAATACGAATTTCGTCGGTGCTGGCTTCAAATGCCTTATATAGCGGGTTATCGCTTAGGACAACGATGCGATCAGGGGCGGCCAAGTCGAGCCGTTTAACCATCACAACCTCTCCTATTCCTATTGCAAAGACCTTTCCCCCTCGGAGCATCGATCTGTCGAGATCAATCAACACGAGGTTCTTGTTCTGAAGGGTGGGGGCCATTGAATCCCCGTCAACCTCCATTAGGAGCACATTCTTTGGATTTGCTCCCGCCCGCCGCAGCCAGTCGATCCGGAAAGCGTATTTCTCTTCAGCGAAAGTTTCGTCAGGAATATGAATAATCCCACCGCCTCCAGACAACTTGACGAGGGATTTCTTGATGTATGCGAATTCCCTGGCAAATTCTACGGGCGGGAGGCCGCGGGACGCCTCTTCTTGAATCACACCGTCGTCTATCCCTTCATCCATAGCTATTGGCTCCCCGAGTGCTGCCGGGGGAGGGCCATAGCCGCGTTCTACCCAAGCCACATCGACAGCGAAATACGCGGCGATTTTTTCGGCAGTTTTTCGGCCAACGGCGTCTCTTTCATAGCATCCCTCAATCCCTCGGCGTTCAAGGAT
>CAYTFM010000657.1:0-1571 GCA_964436735.1 uncultured Victivallales bacterium
CGAATAAGACTGGTCGCGTTCGACGCGGGCGGTGTCGGCGGGCGGAAGGTCGAGTTCAGCCTTGTGACGGCGGAAGTGGCGATAGAGAATTTCGAGTCCGGGAGGAAAATCATATGAGCGCGCCAGGCAAGGTCAGGATTGAGGTCGGCGGAGAGATTGACCGGGAGGCCGCCGAGGGGTGCGCCTCGAAGATCCGCGCGGCCATGCGCAACGGCATCACCCATGTGGAATTGGCGTTCGAGCAGGATTGCGTGATCCGTTCCGCCGAGTTCCTGGCGTTCCTGCATGCGGTTCACGCGCATGTGATGACGGCGGGGGGCGGGCTGGTGGTCAGCGGAGCTTCCAGCAAGACCCTGGATCTGCTGCGGGTGGCTCGGGTCGTGGACATGAGGGAATCGGGCGGGCGGGGAGAAGGAGGCTCCACATGAACGTGGTCGACAGCTGGCTCCTGCAGGGCGTCGAGGAAGCCTCTCCGAAGATACGGAATCTGGCGAGGGGCAAGGTGGACTTGAAAGAGTCGTCGCTGCGCCTCCGCGGGCTCAATGAGTTCTCGGACCTCGCCGGCGGCGGCGATCAACGCGTCTGCGCGGTGGGCATGACGCTCATGGAGCGGGCTCCTCTGAAGCTTCTGATAATCATGGATTCCGACACCCGCGCGAGGATCACCGCGGTGACGATCGGCGAGAAGTACGCCCATGATCAGCGGATGGGGAATTCGCTCCTCATGGAGATCGGGAACATCTTCGGCACGGCGATCGCCAACTGCCTCTCCCGATACCTCGGGACGAACGTGCGCACCTCGGTTCCCGAGATCGTCGAGGATATGGCTGGGGCGGTCGTTGGATCGGTCCTCTGCTCTCTCGAGGAGGTTGATGACGAGATCCTTGTCCTTGAGACCGTCCTCGTGGTCGACGGTCATCCGACCACATGCGCGTTCTATGTCTTCACGACGCCGACGCTCAATGGTATTCTACTCAAGGCGATGGAGGAGACCGGGCCGTGATGTGTGGTGTCAATGGTTAGGGGCAACGCAAGAAGGAGGTGGGCTATGCACAGGATTCTGATCGTTGACGACGCGCTGTTCATGCGTCGGCTCATCCGTGAGGCTCTTGAGCCGGTCGGCTTCGAGATCGTCGGCGAAGCCGAGAATGGCCTGGAGGCCTTGAAAATCTATGACGCGGAGAAGCCGGATCTGATGACGCTCGACATCATCATGCCCGAGATGGACGGCATCCAGGTGCTGCAGGAGATCCGCAAGAAATACCCGGACGCGAAAATCATCATGATCACCGCGGTGGATCAGCGCGACTGCATGCTCAAGGCCATGAGCCTTGGCGTCTCCGACTTCATCGTGAAACCGTTCGACGACACGCGGGTCGTCTCCGCCGTCGAGAAGGCCATAGGGCGCTCATGAGTTGTTGGGCGCGGCGTTTCTGATTGCCGGGTTGTTTGATAAAGGAATCCGACTCCACCTTTTTCCATTTCGACAAATGTTGCCGGACATCGCGCCTCCACCCCCAGTTTGGCAACTTTTGTCTTGGCGGATGGGGCGCGTCTGTTGACGAATATTG
>CAYTFM010000658.1:0-1568 GCA_964436735.1 uncultured Victivallales bacterium
TACGCTCCCCTACGGCGACCGAACGCGACAAGAAAGCCATCGGATATCTGGAGAAAATCTGTGGCGTGAAGGCCGAGGCGCTGAACCAGGAGATCTACGATGTCGGCTCCGTCATCGCCAGCGAGTCCGCCTACAACGTCATCCACTCAGACAAGAAAAACTACAAGACCGACATGTGCGCGTTCTCCATCTCGCAGGTGGAGGAGGCTGGCTTCGAGAACTTCGAAAAAAACAAAGACCAGCTTCTCGTAGCGTTGGAGAACGCCCGCTCCGAGGAAAGCCTGGACGTGGCGGCGTTGCTGGTCACCAATGTCGTCCGGGAAAAGTCCCTGCTCCTCGTGGCTGGCAAGAAACAGCTCAGCAACGCCATTCCCTACCACAGACTCAACGGCAACCTATTCGACCTGCCGGATGTCCTAAGCCGTAAAAAACAGCTGCTCCCAACCTTCCTGAAAGTGTTCGCCCTGTGAGGTGGGGAAACTTCAGGCGTGCTTGTTTTCCACCCACCGATGCGCTACTTTTTCTCGGGGTGTTCAGCGGCTGGAAGAGGTGAGCCAATGCGATTCTGGAAAATGCACGGGGCGGGAAACGACTTTGTCGTGACCAGCGACCCTGAACGGCGGTGGGACAAAAGTCCCGAGGCGTTGCGAAGCTTATGCGACCGACGACGAGGCATCGGCGCCGACGGCGTCATCTTCATTAATGCGGTGGTGGGGAGCCCCGCCCACAACGCCGTCATGGAATTCTACAACAGCGACGGCTCCCGGGCGGAGATGTGCGGCAACGGACTCCGCTGCGCCGCGCTCTTCGCCCATACACATCTTTCCCTTCACCGCAAGCTTTCCATCAAGACGGACGCCGGCACCTTGCGGACGGAGATTGCGGGTGATTCTCTTGTCACTATCGAAATACCGGTAAACGAACAGGTTGCGAAGACGACCGTGGACAACCGCACGGTATGGTGCTGCGTGACGGGTGTCCCGCACTGTGTGGTCTTCGTCGACGACGTCGACAAGGTTGACGTCTCCAAAGAGGGGGCGGCGCTGCGCTGGCATCAACATTTCGCGCCGAAAGGGACGAATGTCGATTTCGTCGAAAAGATTCCCGTCGCTGGAGCACATCGGATCCGCACCTATGAGCGCGGGGTCGAAGGGGAGACGCTCGCCTGCGGCACAGGCATATCGGCGTCCGCCCTCTGCCTCCACTCGGCGCACAAGATCCTCCCTCCCGTGAGACTCAAGACTGTCGGGGGGGACAGCTTGGAAGTTGATTTTCCCACTTCCGACAATATCGTAAAAGCCGTCCACCTCACCGGCCCCGCCGTCGAGGTCTTTGAAGGAGAGACGCCGTGACACACCGTCAACACAGTCCAAGGAGTCCAAGGAGATGATACTGAAGGGGTTGTACACCGCAATTGTTACGCCGTTCAAAAACGGCGAGGTGGACTACGCGAAGCTTACCGAACTGGTCGAACTGCAGATCAAGGGCGGCGTCGCCGGCATTGTCCCCGTCGGCACCACCGGCGAATCGCCAACTCTTTCCATCCCCGAGCACTTAAAGGTCATTGA
>CAYTFM010000659.1:0-1556 GCA_964436735.1 uncultured Victivallales bacterium
CCGTGTCCGCGACCTCGAGCGACACATAGAGGCCCTCGGGCAGATTCTCGTCGAGGTACGTCTTGCTCAAAGCCGCCCGGTCCCACTTGGCGACGGCCGTGGAGATCGTGATATCGCCCCGGTCGTCGCCAATGGCGTCGCCTATGTGGCAGTTTGGGATCGGCAGCAGGTCGTCGCCTTGGACGCCGCCACCGGCAAGGAAAAATGGCGTTTCACGGCCGGCGGAAGAATCGACTCCTCCCCATCGCTGGTGAACGGCCTCTGCCTGTTTGGATCCCATGACGGCTATTTGTACGCCGTTGACGCCGCCGATGGACGCCTCGCCTGGCGCCTGCGGATGGGGCCCCGCGACGATCGCATGATCTCCTACGGGAAAGTGGAATCCCCCTGGCCAGTCATCGGAACGGTGGCTGTCGCCGATGGTCTTGCCTATGCGATCGCCGGACGGAGTCAGGGCTCCGACGGCGGATGCGTCCTCCGTGCGGTCGAACCCGCCACCGGTGCGGCGCGCTGGGCGAAGACCCTCGGTCCGCAAAGCAATCCGCGCCCGGTTGATCTACCCATCAAGATCGGCGACTCCATTCAGGCCATGTTGGCGCGCTTCGACGCCAAGACAGGAGAGCCCAAGCCGAATCTCACTTTCGCATATTTGGATTATCAGAAGAAATTGGGTGCTTACAAACAAGCCAAGGAGAAGGCCGAGAAGGCCGAGAAGCCCGAGGAGAAGGAGAAGCTCACGAAGGCCATTCCGCCGGAGCCCAAGGAACCCGAGCAGACCGAAGTCGCTCCCAACACCGGCAACGAAGGGCATCTCTGCTGGAACTGGACCAAACTGGGCACGCGGAAATATAATGGGATCAAGATTGGCAATTTCCATCCCCAGGGGACGGACATGAGCTGGAACGACAAGCAGGTCGTCACTCTTTTCGGGCAAGGAAGGAACGTTGCCCTCTGTGATCGTACGAAACTAAAGACCGCCGGGATGCCGTTCGACAACAAGGAGTGCGCATGGAGCAAAGGGCTTCCCGCTGGTTACATGGCGACCTCCGTCATCCTGTGTGGCGACGCCGTGCTGGTCGGTGGCGGCATATTTGATGGTAAGTCTCCCACAGCCAAAGGGTTCGTGCAGAAGTTCTCGCTCGAGAAGGGCGAGATGAAGGGCGAATGCCTCTTGGACGTTCCGCTCGCCTACAACGGTCTGGCGGTGGCCGGCGGCAAGGTGTACGCCGCGCTCGACAATGGCTCGGTTGCCTGTTTGGGGAACTGACAGAATAAGTGAGTTGTTCGATCCTCATATACGGTTATGGCAATCCTTGACGCCAGGATGATTTCTTTGGCGTGCTGTTCGCCGAGTCCCTTGAAAGGTGGGCGGACGACGAGGAACTTGCCGCCATCCACGTCGACACCAACTATCAGCTTGCGCCGGAGGTTGCCCTTGCGGTGTCCGAGACGGCCGTCGTGGTATTCGCTGACGCCACGATGGAGGAATGTGTGGAAAACTTCATCTTCGGTCCCCTTGCGCCGTCCGACACCATCGGACTCACAACGCACGCCAT
>CAYTFM010000660.1:0-1548 GCA_964436735.1 uncultured Victivallales bacterium
GCTGCAGGAAGAGACTTCACCTATGAAAACGGGGACCGGCGCTCGCCCTCGACGAATGAACGTACTCCGGTCCGAAACCGGTTGACCCCCCAATTCACCCCTCGCCTTCACGCGCTCCCAGATCATAATTTTGATTGACGCCGCGAAACAGTAGAGGTATGTTTTCATGACGGAACCAGCCAAACTCAATATCCCTGACCGGCGACCTCTATCCCCACGCTTTCTAGCGCCTGGGAAGAAGGGAGGCGGATGAGGTCGCAAACGTTTTCGATTCAGCAACTTCGCGTGAATTCTCCGCTCCAGTTCTACGTGAACTATACGGACCGGCCCGCGGGGTTCGGGCGAGATAGATAGTTCGGTTGAATTCTGTTAGCGTTCGAAAAGGCTTCTTCGAATGGAAAACAAGTGGCCAGCTGCTCGCATCGTTCACCTCGCAGGCGGATGTCGCGCGATTAACCATCATGACCCTTCCGTTCGTTTTCTTCCCACGAAAATGGACGGTATTCAAGCACCTACCTACGGGGCACTTTATGGTGTCCTTGAGTCTCTTGGATTTCGCATCATCGGAGTTGATTTCTACTCGCACATCTCCGAGGTGGAGGGCACCGTGCCTCCCAACTGGCGATCTTACTATCGATCTGGAAAGACCCCTTGGCCGACCGAGGAAACTGCGCAAGCATGGAGAAACATAGGCAACGCAGGATTCAAGAAAAAGGACGCGTTGCTGTGGGACATGGCGAGCCGCATTGGTTACCAATTGAGGGTATGCGATTGGAGGCTGCGGGACATCTCTGAAGCATACGGTGCTCAGCTTCAGGTGCGGCTCAAGGGTGACTTCAAGCCAGCAACCAGGTTCGAAGATGGCTTCACGTGGCTAACGTATCTGTCTTTGCAGTCTTTTCTAGTCGACGCCTGCATTTTGAGAGACTATTTATCGGAGTTTGCAGCGGAGTACCTATACAAGCCTATGATGGGGTTAGGCAATCTGAGGATTACAGCTATGGGCGCACTCAAAAAGAAGGTTCTGAACAACATACCTAATCCTGATCCGCTTGCCAGAGAACTGCAGACGGCTGCAGGTGACAACGGGTGGCTAACTGTCCTGGGAAACTACAGGGACTTGGTTATTCATGCAGCACCGTTGGCGCAAGCCAAATCAAGGCTGTTCTCCCTCTGCGATACCCTGAGCATCCCGGGCGGCATGTCTATGCCGGCTATCCGTTGCCCGATTCCTGAAAACCCGGCCATGATCCTGTCTGCACGGTCCACTGGAGATCACTTCGCTGATTTTGAAAGTCAGTTCAATACATTCGCCAGAGCCGCTGCCGGAGAAGTCGCGATGATAGACGGCATAGATTACGCAAGCGAGGCATTGGGCCGCCTGTCAGTCCTAGCAATCAAAATAGCCGAGAAATCTCCAGTGGCTCCCGAAATGATGGTTTTTGATCGCTCAAACATTATCGGAGAGACCAAGATCACGGAATGAACGCTAACAAAGCCATGCCCCCCCCGCGCAAAGAGCAGCGCGCGGGTGATGGCGAATGCCAT
>CAYTFM010000661.1:0-1524 GCA_964436735.1 uncultured Victivallales bacterium
CGCTTGCCAGCCGTATCAGGGCGAGGCTTAACCTCGCGACCCAAACCCCCAAGGAACTCGCCGACCTCTTAAAATACGTCATGGAACAGGCCGGCGCCCCTCGACTCATGACCGACGGCCTCGTTGTCGCGCTTGCCGAACATGCCGCCGGCAATCCCCGCGTCCTCATGGGTCTTGCCGCCGACCTCCTCGCCGCCGCGGCCGAACGGGAGGAGAAGCAACTTACCGAAAAACTCTTCCTCGAACTCTTCCAAATCCCCGCCGAAGCCCAGCGGCACAAAGGCGGTCGCCGATGAGCCTCCTGCCGGTAACCCCAGCCCATGCCCTTGCCCCTCTCCCCGACGAACGCCGATGGCTCATCGATGCCCTGTGGGGTGACGAGGCGGTCGGCATCGTCGGCGGCGAGCCAAAGTGCTGCAAATCGTTTTTGGCCCTCGACCTCGCCACGTCCGTTGCCTCAGGCGCACCCTGCCTCGGACGCTTCACACCGGCGCAGACCGGCCGCGTGCTCCTCTATGCCGCCGAAGATGCACTCCACCTCGTTCGTGAACGGCTCCAGGGCATCTGCCACGCCAAGGCCGTTACGTTCGACACCCTCGACATCCAGGTCATCACCGCCCCAACGCTCAGGCTTGACCTCCCACATGATCAGGACCGTCTCACCGAAACCACTGCGGCTCTCATGCCCAAGCTCCTCGTCCTCGACCCCTTCGTCCGCCTCCACCGCATAGACGAAAACGCCAGCGGCGAAGTCGCCCCGCTGCTCGCCTTCCTCCGCGACCTCCAGCGCCGCTTCCACACGGCCGTCCTTGTCGTTCACCACGCCAGAAAGTCCGCCGGCCGCCTCCGTGACGGCCAGGCGCTGCGCGGAAGCTCCGAGTTCCACGCCTGGGTCGACTCCGCACTCTACCTGCGCCGCACGGGCAATACGTTGTCCCTCTCCGTCGAACATCGCGCGGCAACATCCCAAAACGGCCTCACGCTCGCCTTGAACACCGACGGAAACGCCCTCGCGCTCACCATCGTCGACCCCGCCCCAAAAGCGCAGACCACGAACCAAGCTGCGTCCCCTCGCGCCCGCATCCAACAAGCGTTGGCTGATGTCACCTCTCCACTCCCCCCGGCCGCCCTCAGAAACATCTGCCGGCTGCGCACCGCGAGCTTCTACCAAACCCTGACCGCCCTGTGCAGCGAAGGCCGCGTCCGCAAAACTGATGTCGGCTATGAACTCGTGAACCGCTGACGCCCGCTCCTACTTCCTCTTCCCTTCACCCCCTACGTCGCGCGGGAAGCGGAAGCGGGAAGCGCGCCCCCACCGCCACAAACTCCATCAAACACCCCGATCGCAGCGCCATCACAAAGCGAGAACGCTCTTATGATGTAGGCGTCGAGTTTCTGCTTCGCTGCCGCCGCCGACATTCCCCTCCAACGCCAATGGTTGTGCAGCGATAACAGGCCGATAAGTTCTTTGAACAGATCATCGACTTGATGTGTCTTTGGGGTATTGAACGACTTGACCCACTT
>CAYTFM010000662.1:0-1106 GCA_964436735.1 uncultured Victivallales bacterium
CCGAAATTCCGGCGAGCTGACCGGCAACGTCAACATGGGAAGGGGGGTCGAGCACTTCACTGAAGGCCTCTCCGCCATCTATCGGCGCATGGCCGCACACCTCAAGGCCGGATCTCCCTTTGCTTTCACCTATCACCACAACAAACTGGAAGCGTATTTCCAGATCGCGGTGGCGCTTCTCGACGCAAAGCTCACCTGTTCGGCCGCCCTTCCCTGCCCAGCCGAAATGGGGGCCTCCATCCACATCAACGGGACGGGGTCTTCCATCATCGACACCGTTTTCGTCTGCCGTACAACCGGAAAGGTCGCGCAACAGTTGATCGCCGGATCGGCGGAGGCACTGGCAACCGTCGTCAAAAAAGATCTTGAAAACTTGAAACTGGGCAATGTCCCCCTCTCGCAAGGAGATCTGCGTTGTATCATCTATGGGCATTTGATACGCTTGGCCATCTGGTTCTTGCGGGAGCGTTGGGATACCAGTATGTCGACCCAAGAAAAATTGCGGAAAATCGCCACCTGGATAGACGGTTTCGGCGGGTTGCCTTCGGTCAAGCAGCACATTGCGGATGACTGGCTCCAGGCACCATTATCGCAGCAGTGGTTCAGCATGGAGCGTGGTGAACCCTACGGAGAGAACAATGAAATATCCTTTTGAGGTTCCTTTCGCCGACGTCGAAGCCGACTTGGACACCTATGTCTCCGCTGTCTTTTCAACACTTGTTTACGAGTTCCTTGTCATGCCGCGTGGAGAGGGCTTCATAGATTATTCCATTTTCGAAAAAGGTTATGAAGCCCTGAAGAAGTCGACGCGCGGGTTCGAGGATCTATCCACCGAGACAGTTCTTGCTACCGCCTTGGCTAGCCCGGTGTCAATGCTTGTCCTCCTATCCATTCTCGGGCTCACGCCACCCGAATGGGCCTATATCACCACCCAGCGCGCCGGCATTGAGGTTACGCAGGGGGCCGCGCGATCGCTGGACAGGAGAATCCGTCTCAACCCCCTTTCCCCTCTTGCTGCTGATGGAATCACCGGGCAACGGCTCAGGGCTTTGGTTGAAGCGGCCTGTCAGCTGCTACACGAGGGGCTGCCGCGAACCGGGGCACGT
>CAYTFM010000662.1:1116-1514 GCA_964436735.1 uncultured Victivallales bacterium
CGCTTGGATAAGGCGGATACACGCTCCGGGTTGGCCGGAGTAAGGGCCTTGGCCGGCATGGGCGTTCCATACGCCATGCTTCTTTATGAACGTTTCCTCGGTCGACCCTTCGCCGGGCATCGGGATTCGGTCAGCGAGTTGGTAGGAGATGCCCTGGAGTCCGCCATCGAGGATGTACTGTCCAAGGCCGGGATTACGTACAGGAAAACAAAGCGTGCCGAGCGCATCCAGGGATTTGATCAGACGCCTGATTTCATCATTCCAACCGAGTTCAATCCTCAGGTCATCATAGAAGCCAAGATCACCGAAGACGACGGCACGGCACGCGACAAGGCAACCCGCATCCAGCATCTCGGCGAGCTAAGCATGAAGGGCCAACGGCGTTTGCCTCGCTATGA
>CAYTFM010000663.1:0-1505 GCA_964436735.1 uncultured Victivallales bacterium
GGGTGAACGATGGATCGCGGCTGTCCGACGAGGTGGGCGCGTCGCTCGCCGAGATCCTCGGCGGGATCGGGGAGACGGGATCGGCGATGTCATCGATCCGCTCCGCCACCGCCGAGCAATCGGCCACCGCCTCCGAGGTGGCGAAGGGCATGGAGAGCATCTCGGCGGTCACCGAGGAGAATTCCGCCAGTGCCGAGGAGATGTCGGCCAGTTCCGAGGAGTTGGCGGCTCAGGCGCAAAAGCTCCAGGGGCTTGTGGGCAGGTTCAAACTCGACGTCGGAACCTGAGACGAGGCGGTTGCCACTTCGAGCAACAGTCTTTTGGGAAATGAGGATTATTCGGCGAAAGAGTCATTATGGAAAGTAAAGTGATTAAAGTTCTAATCGGAGAGGTCTCGCTTACGCGGCCGCCTAATGTGCTGCAGACCGTGTTAGGCAGCTGCGTGGGGATAGTGGTGTACGATCAGGAGGCGAGATTGGCGGGAATGGCGCACGTGCTGCTGCCAGATTCGCGGGGGACCACCGCGGGGAAGCTGCCGGGCAAGTTCGCGGATGTGGCGGTGAGCTGTCTGTGCTCAGGATTGAACGAGCTTGGGGCGCGGCGAGAGCGGCTGCTCGCCAAATTCGCCGGCGGGGCGAGGATGTTCGCGAAGGCGATGAGCTACGGGGACAACGATATTGGGGGGTCGAACGTCAAGGCCGTGAGGGCGGCTCTTGAGGCTCATCGGATAAGATTGGTCGCGTTTGACGCGGGCGGCGTCGGCGGGCGGAAGGTCGAGTTCAGTCTTGCGACGACGGAATTGTCGATAGAGAATTTCGAGTCTGGAAGAATAATCATTTAAGAAGATGGAGAAGGCCTGGTTGTGACATTTGGCGCAATGGTTCAGGGGCAACGCAAGAAGGAGGTGGGCTATGTGCAGGATTCTGGTCGTTGACGACGCGCTGTTCATGCGTCGGCTCATCCGCGAGGCTCTTGAGCCGGTCGGCTTCGAGATCGTCGGCGAAGCCGAGAACGGCCTGGAGGCTCTGAGAGCATACGAGACGGAGAAGCCGGATCTGATGACGCTCGACATCATCATGCCCGAGATGGACGGCATACAGGTGCTGCAGGAGATCCGCAAGAAAGACAAGGATGCGAAAATCGTCATGATCACCGCGGTGGATCAGCGCGACAGCATGCGCAAGGCCATGAGCCTTGGCGTCTCCGACTTCATCGTGAAACCGTTTGACGACACGCGGGTCGTGTCCGCCGTCGAGAAATCCATAGGGCGCTCATGAGTTGTTGGTCTCAGCGTTTCTGATAGCCGGGGTGTTTGATAAAGGAGTCTGATGGACAAGAGAGGAGGGCAATGGGCAACAAGGGATTTGCCGTGAAGGATGTTCAACACCTGAAGAAGAAAGACTTCCTGCATGTGGTGTCATTTCGGCTGCGCCAGGAAGACTACGCCATCGAGATCACGAAGGTGAAGGAGATCATCCCGCTGGAGGGGATCTGGTGCCGCGAGT
>CAYTFM010000664.1:0-1505 GCA_964436735.1 uncultured Victivallales bacterium
TTCCTCAAAATCTTCGCAACCAAAATTTAAGTTTTCACCCTTATAGAGTATAACCGCCTGCTGACTGGTGAATGTTTGTATGAACTGCTCCTCCCGCAAAGAGCATCTTTCTCGCAAAATGCTTCCGTTCAATCCAGAATCGCTTATTGCTCAATCCGGTGTTCACTACCTGACGGGGTTTCGTGGCGCGATGGCGAAAGGAGGCTACTGCGGCTTCCATGAGCACGCCGCCATGGAACTGGTGTACCATCCTGACGGCGTCGGTGTGACACGGGCATTCGGCGGCGAGCCGCTAAGTTACGGTCCGGGGACGCTAGTGGTGTATCCGCGAGGATGTCGGCATGACGAGAAGGTGTTTGAGAGTGGCTCCGACTTCTGCGTGCAGATCGAGGTCGTGGTGTCCGGGGGTGATACAGGCGCGGCAGTGGTTCTTCCCTCGATCGGCCGCTTTGTCCGTGAGGAGATGGCGTCACTGAGTCTGGGGGGGGGTGGACTGGATGGGGCAAGCGCTTCGACGCTTAACCTGCGGGCAATCGCCCTGCTGTCGGCGGTGCGGGACGAGATGCGGAAACCGCGGAGCCCCGGCGCCGCGGCGCAATCAGCGGACGATTATGTGCGGCAGGCGACGCGTTTGATGGAGGAAAGCCCCGAGCGTTATAAGACGACGGCCGAGATCGCCAAGGCGGTGGGGGTCTCCCCCGACTATTTGCGGCACCTGTTCACCTCGTCGGTGTCTGGCGCGACGTTGAGTCAGACCCTCGCGCGAATCAGGCTGTGCCGTGCGCAGGCTTTGCTGGCGAACTCGCCACTGCCCCTCAAAGCCATCGCCGCCTCCTGTGGCTACGCCAACGAGCGCCATTTGTGCGCCGTCTTCAAAAGACTCACTGGGTCAACCCCCGGTTCGGTGCGAAGCCGTTGAAGCGAAGGCTGCGAATTCCGCAGACAAAACTGTCTTACCTTTTTCGGCGTGGGACAAAAATGTCGCCCGTCGTGGACGTGATGAAGTCCTTAGCCTCCGTGTCTCCGTCTTGCGCTGGGGTTCCCAGGCACTTTGGCATGGCTGGTGCTATAGGGAGATAACAGTTCACGAAAAGCGGACAAGGAAAACGTCGAAGCATAACGATAATGAAGTCGCGCATGGTGAAAGGAGTGATGCCTATGGCGGAGGAAGGATCAGAACGTAGTGCGAGCTATGTCGAGGAATGAAAGGCAAAGAGTAAGAATACTAAAGAGAGGAGGATCAGGTATGAGGAAGCGATTATGTGTGACGGGGGGGCTGGTGGCCATTGCGGTTGTGGCGGCGCTTGAGGGTACCGCGCAGGTGCAGAACCAGATCCAGATCGACCCGTTCAAAAACGCGCCGGCGGGGCCGCCACCGGCTGGAGGGCCGCAGGCGTTCAAGGACGGCAAGTTGTACTACAACAACGTGCCGTCGACCCCCTCGCAGGGCTCGGTGGTGAAGATCATCGACTCGAAGAACGACACGGACTACATCTCCAAGGTGT
>CAYTFM010000665.1:0-1086 GCA_964436735.1 uncultured Victivallales bacterium
CATCGAGCATTGACGTAACTCTTCCCAGCCGCCCTCGCCACCGATGAGGACTTGCAGTCCGCCGACGGAGGAACCTGTGGAAGCGCTCGTCAGCAAATCTTGCAAAGCGCTAGGTTCATCGAAAAGTTTCAGGGCGCGGCGGGCATCGTCAGATTCGGCGAATTCGGGTTCGGCCAGCAGGTTGGTCTGGCCGTCGGTGTAGATCTGTCCGCTGACGTGGGCTTCGGCGCGGCGCAGGTCGGCGATGATGAGGGTCAGGATATCCTGTTCGAGCGGGTCGGAGCGGCTCGGGATGGCGGAAATCTCCTCGAGACTGTGCCCGGCCAACGTCGGGGAAAGATGCGAGGCGGTCTGGCTGAGGCGTTCCTGAGTCACCGGCTCGGCCAAAGTCAAAATCTGTTGCGAGACTTCGCCGCCGGTCATCACCATCACCATGAGGACTTGCCGTCCCTGAGTCGAAATCAATTCCACGTGTTTGAAGCGCGCCCGTTCGGGATGCGGCGCGGTGACGAGCGAGACGCCCTGCGATTGGTGCGCCAACACCGAGGCGGCGAGCGTCATCCACTGCTCCACGTCGGCGCGGGACTGGTAGAACTGGTGCGAGATGGTCTGCTGAACGGTGTCGGGCAGTTCGGCCTGGTTCATCATCTGGCCGACGAAGACGCGGTAGCCGTCCTCGGTGGGGACGCGGCCCGCGGAGGTGTGCGGTTGGCGCAGGTAGCCCATCTCTGTGAGCGCGGACATCTCGTTGCGGATGGTGGCCGGGCTGAGGTCGAGGCGGTAGCGCTCCACCAGCCGCTTCGAGCCGACGGGTTGGGCGGTCTAGATGTAGTCGCGGATGATGAGGAGGAGCAGGGTCTGCTGACGGTCGGAGAGGTTGGGCATTTTTTCTCTCAGAAACCACTCAACGAACGAGAGTGCCAACACAACGGGCACAATGATAACATGTGCGGGAAAGGGGCGTCAATAAGAGAAGCGTAAGAGAATAAAAAAATGACAGCCACTTTGCCCACTCCGCTTTACTACGGGGTGCTTCACAAAGGTGGCTGTCGAAAACTAAATGGAAAACTTCTCTACCGTACATCC
>CAYTFM010000665.1:1096-1505 GCA_964436735.1 uncultured Victivallales bacterium
TGTAATCTGCCGCCATTATGCTGGATTGCACACCTGGCCCTGGCGGGAGGTGCCAGGGAATCCAGCAGGAGCATTTCGTGAAGTACTGACTATGGGGTTTGTATCGGTCTCCAGGCCGGATCGAAGTCCGCGCCGGGATCGAGCGTGAGGCGGGAGACATTTTCGCCATTCGCAGTCATAATGTAGATGTCGCGGTTGTTGGTGTCGCCCAGGCTTTCAAAGAGGAGCCAGGCTCCGTCTGGCGAGTATTCGATATTTTCGATCCATGATGGGACAAAGCCCAGTCGTTCAGCAGTCATCAAATCCCGTTTGGCGTAGTCGAGTTGCATGAGCCAGATGGAGGAGGGACCCAGGAGGCGCTGGCTAAACCGGACAAAGCGTCCATCCTGTGACCAGGCAGGATCAATAT